>JAEYGD010000489.1 GCA_023402505.1 Actinomycetes bacterium | reverse complement strand
CCCCTGCCCCCGGTGGCCGGCCGGCCGCGCTGTCCCGCGACGCGCTCAACACCAGGTCAGCGTCGAGTTGACCCGGGTGACGTTGCTGATCGTGTTGTTCGCCCCGCCGCAGGGGCTCTGGGTGATGTTGGTGTTCGTGACGGTCAGATTCTGGAACCGGATGCCGGACGAGATCGGGAACTCCGTGCGCGCGGCGATCCGGACCTCGCCGCCGCCCGTGACCGTCCCGGAGACCCCGGCGATGGTGACGTTGTAGCAGTTCTCCACCAGGATCGCGTTGTTGCCGGTGTTCGAGATCGTCACCCGGTCGATGACCGCGCCGCCGGACTCCGACACGCAGAAGATCCCCCGGCCGCCGCCGGAGGCGATCACGTTGCCGACCCGGACGTTGGTCGGGTACGAGCTGCCGACCCGGCCGTTGCGGTTGGCCATCCGGAACGCCGCGTACCCGGTGCCGGTCCCGGCGCCCTGCGCGTCGACCGTGCCGACCGTGGCGTTGACCGTGTCGTTGAGCAGCAGGCCGGATCCGCCGGTGTTGCGGGCGGTGACCGTTCCGATGGTCACGCCGTCCACGCCGTACGTCTCCACGCCGTGCGAACCGGCCCCCGACACGTACACGGTGTCGATACGCACGTTGCGCACCTTCACCGCCCGGTCCCCGCCGTGGTTGTCGATCCGGACCCCCAGCCCGCCGGAGAGGCGCATGTCGATCTGCCCCAGGGTCAGGTTGTTCACGTTCCGCATGAAGATCCCGTACAGCGGCGACCCGGTCACGGTCAGGTTCTGTACCTCCACGTCCGTGGTCCCCCGCGAGTACACCGGCGCGTAGTCGCCCGAGCCCGAGCCGGTCACGTTGATCGTCCCGCAGACCGCCAGCGTCGTGTACGACGGCAGTGACAACCGCGAGCCGGCGCTCATCGAACCGGAGCCGCGAACCACCACCCGCTGCTTCGACGTCCGCCCGGGCGACAGCGAGTTCACCGCGGCCTGCATCGCCGAGAGCATGCTCGACCCCGAGTACACCGTCGACGATCCGTTGCGGGCGGTCCAGGTGCTCCCGTTCAGCACGGCCTCGGCCTGGTACGAGCCGCTCCCGCAGCCGGAGCCGGGGGGCGGCGTGGTCGGGCTGCCGCCGCCGACGCGGACCATCTGCCACTGCTGGTTCGCGCCGCCGAGGTCGGCGTACTGGCTGACCCGGGCGCCGTCGGCGGTGGACCACTGCCACACTTCGAGAGCCTTGGCCGAGTGGCGGTTTATCAGCCGGACGTAACCGCCGTCGGAGTCGAGCACCCGGAACTGCTGGTTGGCGGCGTTCAGGTCGGGCCACTGGCGGTACTCGGCGCCGTCGGCGACGTTCCACTCCCACAGGTCGACGACCTTGCCGCTGTGCCGGGCCCGGAGGCGGTAGTAGCCCTCGCCGGAGGCGACGAACTGGAACTGCTGCCACTCGCCGTCGTTGCGGGACCACTGCTGGATCGCGGCGCCGTCCGCCACCGAGGTGTCGCGGACGTCGAGGACCTTGCCGCTGTGCCGGTTGACCAGGACGTAGTAGGCGTTCGTGTCGATCGTCGCCGCGCCGGCCGGCGGCGCGGCGACCACGGCGACGCCGGCCGCGACCAGTGCGGTCACCGCGGCCAGCGCCAGACCGGTACGCCGGCGTCGCCCGGTCGGTCTCGTGCCCATGGTGGGTGTCATCGGTCCTCCTGACGGGATCGGTACGTGTTCGGTGGCGCGAGGGCGGCCCCGCCGCGGTGGCTACTCCAGGTGGAAGGTGGCGGAGGCCCGCTCGGCGTTGGAACTCACCGCTTCCAGGTAGAGCAGCCCGTCCCGGTGCCGCAGGTAGCGGCCGGGGAAGTTCTGCGACTCCAGGGACAGCCCGGCGCTGGCGGCGAGGCCGGACCGCCGGTGGAAACTCGCGTCACCGTCGAAGAGGGCGGAGCCGTCGTCCCGCTCGACGTACAGGGCGAAGCCGCGGTGGCGCAGGTAGTAGCCGGGAAAGTTGGTCGACTCCAGCGACACCGTCGCGCCCCCGGCGAGGCCGGTGACGATGCGGAACTGCGAGTCGGCCAGGGCGGTGACGTTCGGTTCGACCCGGGCCCGGTAGTCGTAGTGCCGGATGTAGCTGGTGACCAGGTCGTGCGAACGCAGGCGGACCGGGGAGGCCCCGTCCGGCACCGGAATGCCGAGGTTCGGGGTGCCGTCGGCGTTCCAGTACAGCTTCTGGATCCGGGTCCGCCGGCTCGGATCGTCGAGGGGGTCACCGGCGATGTCCCGGTAGTTGCGGTCGTGGTAGACCAGGATGTCGCTCTGCCCGTCCTCGGAGACGGTGAACGAGTTGTGCCCGGGACCGTACTGGCCGGTCGCGGCGTTGCTGGCGAAGACCGGGGTGGGGCTCTTGGCCCAGGCGGCGGCGTCGAGCAGGTTCGCCGAGGCCGAGGCGGTCAGCATCCCGAGGCAGTAGTTGGCGTCCGTGGCGCTGGCCGAGTACGTCAGGAAGATCCGGCCGTTGCGCTGGATCACCGCCGGTCCCTCGGCCACCCGGTAGCCGCGGGTCTCCCAGTCGTACGTCGGCACGACCAGCCGGGTCACCGTGCCGGTGATCTGCCACGGGTTGCTTCCCATCCGGGCGAGGTAGACGTTGGAGTTGGTGGCGATGCCGGGTTCCTGCTGCGCCCACACGAGATAGCGCACCCCGTTGGCGACGAAGGTCGAGGCGTCCAGGCTGAAGGTGTCCCACGGCGTCGTGATCCGCCCGCGTTCGGTCCACGAGCCGGTCAGCGGGTTCGCGCTGGCGTTCTCCAGCACGTACATCCGGATCCGCCACACGTCGTCGGTCCGGCCGGCGGCGAAGTAGACGTACCACCGGTTGTTGATGAAGTGGATCTCCGGTGCCCAGATGTGGGCACCCATCTCACCGCTGGTGTGGCGGTACCAGATCGTCGTCTCCGCCGCCGTCGCCAGCCCTTGCAGGGTGGTCGCGCGGCGCAGCACGATCCGGTCGTACTGCGGGACCGTCGCGGTCATGTAGTAGTAGCCGTCGGTGTGCTTGACGATGTGCGGGTCCGCCCGCTGGTTCACCAGCGGGTTGGTGTAGTTCACCGCCGGTGCGGCGTGCGCCGGGCCGGCCACCGGCAGGCCGGCCGACACCGCGAGCACGACCAGCACCGCGGCCAGCGTCGACCGCGCGCACCAGCGGATACGGCGCCCGGCGTGGTCCGGGCCGGCTGCGGGTGGGTCGGCTGGCAGCACGGGTCCTCCAGAGGGTTGCGCACGACACTCGGTCAGTAGAGGTAGGGCCATCCGGCGGCGTCGTATCCGATCCGGTTGATGCCGAGCAGTGACGTCCCGTTGTCGGCGTAGTAGTGGTAGATCAGGTGGTCGCCGTCGCTGTCGGTTAGCACCGCCTGGTGGCCGGGGCCGTGCACGCTGCCGTGCGAGGCGAGGATCTGCGTGCCACCGCCGGCCAGCATGTCGCGGCCGGTGCGGTCGACGAACGGCCCGGTCGGGGCGGTGGAGCGGCCGACCATCACACGGTAGGTGCTGCTGGCGCCCTGGCAGCAGCGGTCGAACGAGACGTACAGGTAGTACCAGCTGCCCCGTTTGACGATGACCGGCGCTTCGATGCCGGGCCCGTAGCTGGCCAGGCTGTGCATCGCGGTGCCGAGCCGGCGCCCGGTGGCCGGGTCGATCTGGATGAGTTTGATGCCGGACCAGAACGAGCCGAAGCTCAGCCACCAGCGGCCCTGGTCGTCGACGACGAGGTTCGGGTCGATCGCGTTGAAGGTGTCGGTGCTGCGTGACTCGATCACCAGGCCCTCGTTGGTCCAGCTCCCCGAGGCGCCGGTGGTGCTGGTGGCGAGGAAGATCGCCGACCGGTTCGAGCCGAACGTCGACGCCGAGTAGTACAGGTGGTAACGGCCGTTGTGGTACGACAGGTCCGGCGCCCAGAGGTTGTGCGCGCCGCCGGTGTAGGTGGTGGTCCAGGGGGCACCACCGGGGAAGACCGCCCCGGCGTTGCGGAAGGTGACCCGGTCGGTGGAGGTCTTCAGCGCGATGTTGGTGCCGGTGTGGGCGAGGAGGTAGCCCCCCTCGGGGCGCTTGACCACGGTCGGGTCGTGCACGCCGATGTCGCCGGCCACCCTGGCGGGCGGTGGGTAGGACGCCGGGGGCGTGCCCGTCGCGGGCGGTGTGGTCGGCGGGTTGCCGCCGAGGCGGACCAGTTGCCACTGCTGGTTGGTCCCGTCCAGATCCTGGTAGCCGGCCAACGTGCCGCCGTCGGCCGTGGACCAGTTCCACACGTCGATGACCTTGCCGCTGCCGCGGTTGACGAACCGCACGAACCCGCCCGCCGAATCCTGCAACCGGAACTGCTGTGTCGCCGCCCCGCTGTCACTGCGCTGCACCAACCGGGTACCGTCCGCCGCACTCGGCAGATCCAACACCTTCCCGCTGTGCCGGGAACGGATCTTGTAGAAGCCACCGCCCGCGTCCACGAACTGCCACTGCTGCACCGCCAGGTCGTTGCGCGCCCACTGGTTGACCGGCGCGTCCTCGGCGGTCGACCAGTTGTAGACATCCATCGCCTTGCCGCTGTGCCGATTGACGAACACGTACGTCGCCCCGGTGTCCACCGTCGCCGCCCACGCCGCTGGCAACCCCGCCACCGCACCGGTACCCAGCAGCGTCAGCACCGCCGTCCAGACGACCGGCACCACGCGTCGGCCGCCCCGTCGCGAACCCGCCCGCGGCGCCTCGCCCACCACCCGTGTCATCAACGTCCTCCGTGGTTCCGGGCCGGCGTCGGGCCAAGGGGGCGACACCAGCGAAACGACGCCGTCGCATGGACGGGTCTCCGGGCGCATCCACCCGGAAGGAGCACGGGCGGGCCGAGGTGACGGTGGCGTTGCGCCTGTGTGACATCGGCAATGTTGTCGCTAACATCGATGCCTGTCAAGCTATTGGCCGGCCGAGACGGAGGACTGTCAGCGGTTGCCCGCGGCACGCCGCTTGTTGTAGACGTCGAACGCCACCGCGATGAGGAGCACCAGGCCCTTCACGACCGACTGGATCGACTGGTCGACGCCCATGAGCTGCATGCCGTTGCTCATCACCGCCATGATCAGGCCACCCACCATGGCGCCGACGACGGTGCCGACGCCTCCGGTGACCGCCGCGCCGCCGATGAAGGCCGCCGCGATGGCGTCCAGCTCGAACATGTTGCCGGCAGCGGGCTGGGCGCCGTTCGACCGCGACGAGTAGATGACGCCGGCCACCGCTGACAGGAAGCCCATGTTGACGAAGACCCAGAAGTTGACCGTCTTCACCTTGACGCCGGACAGCATGGCCGCCGGGAGGTTGCCGCCGATCGCGTAGACCTGGCGGCCGAAGACCGACCGCCGGGTGAGCAGCCCGTAGACGAGCACCAGTACGGCCAGGATGATCAGCACGATGGGCAGGCCCCGCGCATGGGCGAGCTGCCACGCGAAGTACATGACGACGGCGCCGACCAGCGCGACCCGCGCGACGAACAACGGGAACGACTCCACCGGCTGCTCGTAGCGGACGCGGGCCAGCCGGGTCCGGAACACGGCCACCGTGTAGCCGACCACGGCGAAGGCGCCGATGAAGAGCGTGAAAGCGTCGAAGCCCTGGCCGCCGAGGAGTCCGTTGAGGAACCCCGCCGCGACCCGCTGGTACTCGGCCGGGAACGGCGACAGCGAGATGTTGTCCAGCACCCGCAGGGTGAGACCGCGGAACAGCAGCATGCCGGCCAGGGTCACGATGAAGGCCGGGATCCCGGCGTACGCGACCCAGAAGCCGTGCCAGGCGCCGACCGCGACGCCCACGGCGAGCGCCGCCAGGATGCCCACCCACCAGGGGTAGCCCTCGCGGATGACGAGCACGGCGGAGACCGCCCCGGTGAGCGCCACCACCGATCCCACCGACAGGTCGATGTGCCCGCCGATGATCACGATGACCATACCGACCGCGAGCACGAGGATGTAGGAGTACTGCAGGACGATGTTGGTGATGTTGCCCGGACTGAGCGAGACGCCGTCGGTCAGGACCGCGAACAGCGCGACGATCACCACGAGGGCGATGTAGATGCCGCTCTGCCGCAGGTTGCCGAGGATCAACGTCCGGGGGTCACTGGTTCCGGTGTGCAGGGCGGCGGCCGGCGCGGCATCGGACGGCCCGGCCTTCGGGCTGGTGGGAGGTTTCGTGCTGGTCATCCGACGAGATCCCTGTCCTTCGTCATGAGTGCCATGAGGTTCTCCTGCGTGGCCTCGCCCGCCGCCAGCTCACCGGTGATCCGGCCGGCCGCGAGGGTGTAGATGCGGTCGCACATGCCGAGCAGCTCGGGCAGCTCCGAGGAGATGATGATGACCGCCTTCCCCTGTGCCACGAGCCGGTTGACGATCGTGTAGATCTCGAACTTCGCGCCGACGTCGATGCCCCGGGTCGGCTCGTCCAGGATCAGCACGTCCGGGTCGGTGAACAGCCACTTGGCGAGCACGACCTTCTGCTGGTTGCCGCCGGAGAGCTTGCCGACCACCGACATGACGCTCGGCGCCTTGATGTTCATGTCGCGCCGGCCCTGCTCGGCCGCCCTGATCTCCTCGTTGCCGTCGACCCAGCCGAGGCGGGCGAGCCTGCCCAGCGCCGCGGCGGAGATGTTGCCGCGTACGTCGTCGATCAGGTTGAGGCCGTAGTGCTTGCGGTCCTCGGTCGCGTACGCGATGCCGTTCTCGATCGCCTCCGCCACCGTGCGGGCCTTCACCTCCCGGCCGCGGACGAACAGCCGGCCGGTGACGTCCCGGCCGTACGAGCGGCCGAACACGCTCATCGCCAGTTCGGTGCGCCCGGCGCCCATCAGCCCGGCGAGACCGACGACCTCGCCCGCCCGGACGGTGAGCGAGGCCCGGTCGACCACCAACCGATCCTGGACCGGGTGCCGCACCGTCCAGTCCTCGATCCGCAGCACCTCCTCCCCCGGCGACGACGCCCGGTCCGGGTAGAAGGCGGCGAGATCACGACCGACCATCCCGCGGATGATGCGGTCCTGGGTGGCCGTGTCGTCGCTCATGTCGAGCGTCTCGACCGTCCGGCCGTCGCGGATCACGGTGGTCGAGTCGGCGACCGAGGTGACCTCGCCGAGCTTGTGCGAGATCATGATGCAGGTGATGCCCCGGTCCCGGAGCCGGCGCATGAGGTCCAGCAGGTGCGCCGAGTCGACGTCGTTGAGCGCGGCGGTCGGCTCGTCCAGGATCAGCAGGCGGACCTTCTTCGACAGCGCCTTGGCGATCTCCACCAGTTGCTGCTTGCCCACCCCGAGCTGGATGACCGGGGTGACCGGGTTCTCCCGCAGCCCGACCGACTCCAGCAGGCGTCCGGCCTCGGCGTTGGTCCGGTTCCAGTCGATGAGGCCGCCCGGTCCGCGCCGCTCGTTGCCGAGGAAGATGTTCTCGGCGATCGACAGGTACGGCACCAGGGCCAGCTCCTGGTGGATGATGACGATGCCGTGCGCCTCGCTGTCGCGGACGCCGCGGACGTGCACCGGCTGGCCGTCGAAGACGATCTCACCGTCGTAGCTGCCGGCGGGGTAGACGCCGGACAGCACCTTCATCAGGGTCGACTTGCCCGCGCCGTTCTCGCCGCAGATCGCGTGGATCTCGCCGCGCCGTACGGCGAGTGAGACGTCCTGGAGTGCCGTCACTCCGGGAAAGGTCTTGGTGATGTTGCGCATTTCGAGGATGTGCTCGCCCATGGGAACCGTCCTGCTCGTGGCGTGCGATGCCGACGGGCCCGGCGGTCAGCCTCGCACCACCGGGCCCGCGGGGCGGGTCAGCCCTTGGCCTGGCCGGCGGCGACCTCCTCGGCCGTCCAGTAGCCGGAATCGACCAGCACGGGCTTGATGTCGTCCTTGTAGACGGTCTGGACCGGCAACAGGAACGACGGAACGACCTTGACACCGTTGTCGTACGTCTTGGTGTCGTTGGCCTGCGGCTCCTTCTCCTGCAGGAACGCCTCGGCGGCGACCACGGCCTGCTCGGCCAGCAACCGGGTGTCCTTGAAGATGGTGGAACCCTGGACGCCGTCGTTGATGAGCTTGACCGACGCGATCTCGGCGTCCTGGCCGGTGACCACCGGCATCTTCCTTGCCGCGGCGCCGTAGCCGGCGTTCTGCAGGGCGGTGATGATGCCCCGCGACAAGCCGTCGTACGGCGACAGGACGCCGTCGACCTTGGTGCCGTCGTTGTAGCTGGAGGTGAGCAGGTCCTCCATCCGCTTCTGCGCGGTCTCCTGCTGCCACCGCAGGATGGCCACCTGCTCGATCTTCGTCTGACCGGACTTCACCTTGAGCGTGCCGCCCTCGATGAACGGCTTGAGCGTGTCCATCGCGCCGCTGAAGAAGAAGTGGGCGTTGTTGTCGTCGAGCGAGCCGGCGAACAGCTCCACGTTGAACGGTCCGGTCGCGGTGCCCTTCGAGCCGTCCTTGTTCTGCAGACCGAGGCCGACCAGGAGCGCGTTGGCCTGGGCCACGCCCACCTTGTAGTTGTCGAAGCTGACGTAGAAGTCGACGTTCGGGCTGTCCCGGATCAACCGGTCGTACGCGATGACCGGGATCTTGGCGTCCGCCGCCGCCTGGAGTTGGCCACTGAGCGCCGTCCCGTCGATCGCCGCGATGATCAGCACGTCGGCGCCCTGCGTGATCATCTGGTCGACCTGCTGCGACTGCGTCGGGATGTCGTCCCCGGCGTACTGCAGGTCGACCTTGTAACCCTTCGCCGTCAGCTTCTCCTTCACCGAGTTGCCGTCGGCGATCCACCGCTCGGAGGTCTGGGTCGGCATGGAAACGCCGATGGTCAGGTCGGCCGGCCGGTCCCCACCGGTGTCGCCGCCACCGCCGGCCCCCTCCCCACTGCAGGCGGCCAAGCCGACGGCGAGTGTCGCTCCACAGAGGGCGGCCAGAATTCGTCTGTTCACAGCATCTCTCCCCTCCACGCTCCCACGGACGCGCGCGCTGCTACTGTCCGCGAGCGTTAACGCTCACAACATCGTCGTCAACCGATGCGGCGAAATATGCACGTCTCGGTCTTGTAACAAGCGCAGTCGCCCGGAGAGTGCGAGCCGGGCCCGGGAGAGTCGACACTCGACGCCGGGGACGGTGGCGGTCAGGGCAGGTCGAGCGGGCGCAGGACCCAGTCGACCGCGTGGGCGATCTGAGACGCAGTCGGTCGCCGAACGCAACGGGGCACTCGGGCTCGGTCAGGCGGCGCGAACCGCCGTGATGTCCGGTGTGCTCCGGCCGTAGCGGCGACGCAGTCGCGCCTCGGCGCGGGGGTTGCGGTTGGTGAGGTTCAGGTCGCCGCCGTAGTGCGCCAGGACCCGTGGGTTCATCACCCGGTACCACAGCGGCGGGACGAGGGCGAGCAGCACCATCGAGGCGTAGCCTCCGGGCAGTTGCGGCGAGACGTCGAAGCTGCGCAGCGTCTGGTAGCGGCGCAGCGGGTTGGCGTGATGGTCGCTGTGACGTTGCAGTTGGAAGAGGAACACGTTGGTGACGACGCGGTCGCTGTTCCAGCTGTGCCGTGGGTCGACCTTCTCGTACCGGCCGGTGGCCGTGCGCTGGCGGCACAGTCCGTAGTGTTCGAGGTAGTTGACCGCTTCCAGCAGTGAGAAGCCGACGACCGCCTGGAGGAACAGGAAGGGCACGAGCTGCCACCCGAACACCGCGATCAGCAGGGCGAAGAGCACGACGGTCATGAGCCCGGCGTTGAGCAGGTTGTTGCGCAGCGTCCACGGGCTCTTGTGCCGCAGCCGGAAGCGGCCCATCTCCAGCCGCCACGCTGAGCTGAGGCTGCCCCAGACCGTACGTGGCCAGAACGCGTAGAAGCTCTCCCCCAGCCGGGCGGTCGCCGGGTCCTCCGGCGTGGCGACACGGACATGGTGTCCACGGTTGTGCTCGACGTAGAAGTGGCCGTAGCCGGTGGGGGCGAGCGCGATCTTCGACAGCCACCGCTCGACCGATTCGCGCTTGTGGCCCAGCTCGTGTGCGGTGTTGATGGCCAGCCCGTTGACGATGCCGATGGTGGCGACCAAGCCGGTGACGCCGACGACACCGAGGCCGCCGCGTGTCCAGATCCATGCTCCGAGCAGCAGGGCGGCGTACTGCAGCGGAAGGAACAGGAACGTGATCCACCGGTAGTAGCGGATCTCCTGCAACCGGCGGGCGATGTCGTCGGGTGGGTTCTGTCCGTCGTCACCGAGCAGCACGTCGATGATCGGGATGAGACCGAAGACCACCGCCGGGGTGAGCCACCAGGCGGCGGGTCCCGCGCCGGCCACCCACAGGGCGTACGCCAGGAACGGCAGCACCGGGACGAGAAGAGCCAGTGGCCACAGGTGTTTCTTGCCGTCACGCCACCCGGCGGCGACCGCCGGGGTATCGATCGAGGTCTGCATGAACCGCCTCCGGAGTGTCGAGCGTGGTGTCGACTGTCACACGGACCCTCGAACTTGACAATACCTACGTCTGTGTCAATTTAATGGACACAGGACGGGCTGATGTCCAGTCGCTAGACTCGGCGCACCATGGCCAGCTCTCCGCGTTACCGCGACACGGCGCGCCAGCACCTGCGTGACGCGGTCATCGAGGCTGGCCGCGACCTGGCGATCGACCGCGGCTGGGACGCGGTGCGGATGGCCGACGTGGCGGCCCGCGTCGGCGTGAGCAGGCAGACGCTCTACAACGAGTTCGCCAACAAGGCGGGTCTGGGCGAGGCCATCGCGCACCGCGAGATCGACCGGTTCATGGACGGTGTGCGTGACGCGTTGGCCGCCCACGGCGGCGACGTGCGGGCCGCCGTCCATGCCGCGGTCACGTTCGTGCTGTCGCAGGCCGGCGCCGACCCGCTGATCAAGGCGGTCCTCAGCAGTGTCCGGGGCACCGACACGCTGCTCCCCTACCTGACCACCCGCGCCGACCTGGCCCTGGCCGCCGCCGTCACCGTGCTCAGGGAGTGGGCGGGCGCGCACCTGCCCTGGACGTCCCCGGATGACGTCACCGTCGCCGCCGAATCCATCGCCCGGCTGGTCGTCAGCCACATCGTGCTGCCGACCGCGCCCGTTGACGACACCGCCGACGCCCTCGCCGACGTGGCACAACGCGTCCTGGGCCCGCCGCGCGGCTGAACAGCGCGGCTACCGCGCAACGGCATCCCGAAGTGGAACGAGCAGCTCATCCATTGAGCATGTTATCGATAACATGCTATCTTTTGCCCCGCGGGCGAAGGGCACGCTCGCGATCACCCGCAGCCAGCCGGCAGGCGCGCCGAGGGCAGCCGCACCTCCTCGCCGGTGGGTGACAAGTCCGGGCGCTGCGCGGGTGCCAGGCGACCACAGACGGTCGCCGGCCGATCCGACCACCTGCCCGTCTCCGTGCCGTCGCGACCGATCCGGCGTCGACGGACGGCCGCACCCGCGGGTACGCCGGGCCCGGACGACAGGGGCATGCCGACCTGAGCGCGCGCCGGCATGCCCCCAGCGACGCCGGACAACACCGCCAGCACGTCGCTGACCCGTCGGTCGGGAGCGCGACCCGTGGTTGCCGAGGTCTGCCCATACGAAACCACCGGTACACGACGACCAATGGCAAGGAGTCCAGTAGCGATGAAACGCAGACGCCTTCTTTCCCTCATCTCGGCCGCGGCGGTCGTCCTCGCGGCGACCGCCGTCGGCGCGCGGAGCGTGGGCTTCGGCGACGCGGCGGTGGCCGCGCCGGTCGGCACCTTCGCCACGACCGCGGGCTGCGGCAAGGCCCCGACGCTGACCAGCGGTACGCGCACGATTCAGAGCGGCGGGCAGAGCCGGAGCTACATCCTGCGGATCCCGGACGGGTACGACAGGAACCGCCCCTACCGGCTGATCGTCGGCTTCCACTGGCTGAACGGTTCGGCCAGCAACGTCGCCTCGGCCGGCTACTACGGGCTTGCGCCACTGGCGAACAACAGCGCGATCTTCGTCGCGCCCCAGGGACTCAACGCCGGCTGGGCCAACACCAACGGGCGGGACCTGACCCTCTTCGACGACATCTCCCGGCAGATCGAGGACGACCTCTGCGTCGACACGACCCAGCGGTTCGTGCTCGGGTGGAGCTACGGCGGTGCCATGAGCTATGCCGTGGCCTGCGCGCGCCCCACCGTCGTACGGGCGATCGCGGTCCTGTCCGGCGCCAACCTCAGCGGATGCAACGGCGGTACCCAGCCGGTCCCGTACTTCGGCATCCACGGCACCTACGACAGCGTGCTGAACATCTCCCAGGGTCGGTCCCTGCGGGACACGTTCGTCAGGAACAACGGGTGCACCGCGCAGAACCCGCCGGAGCCGAACCGCGGCAGCCTGACCCACATCACCACCACCTACTCCGGCTGCCGGTCCGGTTACCCCGTGCAGTGGGCCGCGTTCGACGGGGACCACACGCCCAGTCCGGTCGACGGGTCGTCGAGCCCCAACGACTCCAGGACCTGGACCTCGGGGGAGATCTGGCGGTTCTTCACGCAGTTCCCCGCCACCCCGCCGCCCACGACCCCGCCGCCCACCACCGCGCCGCCGACGACCCCGCCGCCCACGAC
>JAEYGD010000434.1 GCA_023402505.1 Actinomycetes bacterium | reverse complement strand
GCCCTGGACCGGCGGGACGCTGCTGGTGGTGGCCCTGCTGCTCGCCACCGGGCTGATGATGCGCCGGGACGAGCGGGGCGGGTGGGCGGTCGTCGCCCTGCTCACCCCGGTCGGCCTGCTCACCGTGCATCTGCTGGCCGGTGCGGTGGACGGCCTCGCCGGCGCGCCCCGGCCGACCTACCCGACCCTGGTCGGCACGTCCGTCGTGATCCTCGTGCTGGGACCGCTGCTGCTGCCGCTCGCCGTGGCCCTGCGCCGCCGGCGCGGCGCCGTCGCCGCCGACCGCTGCCCCGCCTGCGGGACGCGCCGCTCCCCCGACGTCGACTGAAACCGGACGCCGGCCGGCGAAGGGTCACGCCGGCCGGCGAAGGTCAGTCGAGCCGGGCGGGCCGGCAACGGTCAGCCGAGCCGGGCGTGCCGCAGCCGGGGCAGCCCCCAGCCCACCGCCCCCACGACCAGCAGGGTCATCGCGACCGCGCCCGGCGCCTTCACCAGCCGGGCCACGTTGGTGCCGTCCGGCAGGGCGAGGAAAGCCGCGACCGCGCAGGGCGCCACGAACCAGGTGGTCCGTGCCGCCGCCACCGCGAGCAGCGCCAGCGGCCAGGTCGCGTACCAGGGGTGGAAGACCGGGGCGAGCGTGACCGTGGCGGCCAGGGCCAGCCCGGCGCCGAGCAGCACCACCCGGGGCCGGGCCGCGCCCAGCCGGGTCACCCGCTGCCGGGCGTCGTTGAGCCCACTCAGCGCCGACCACGCCCGCCACCACAGCACGACCAGCAACGCCACCAGCAGCGCCACGGCCACCGCCCGGGCCACCGGCACCGCGGCCGGCCGCCGGCCCACCAGTTCCCCGGCGTAGTCGACGACCATGCCGACCGCCGTCGGGGGCGAGGTCCACTGCTCCGAGTCGCCGCTGCGGTTCAGCCCGGCCAGCCAGCCGGGACCGAGGCCGGACAGCGCCGAGGCGGCGGCGAGGGCGGCCACCACACCGGCGCCGAGCAGGCCGCCGTCGCGCAGCACCGACCGTACGGTGTAGCGGCCGAGCACCGCGGCGAGGACCGCGAACGGCAGCACCACCACTGCCGTCGCCTTGACGCCCACCGCCAGGCCGAGCAGCGCACCGGCGACGAGCAGCGGCCGGGGCCGGCCCGGGAACCGCACCAGCACCAGCAGGCCGAGCAGCAGCAGCCCGAGCATCACCGCGTCGTTGTGCGCGCCGGCCACCAGGTGCACGCCGACCAGCGGGGCCGCCAACGCCAGCCACACCGCGCGGCGGGTCGGCACCCCCGCCGCCCGGGCCAGCCCGAGCAGGCACAGCCCGGCGAGCAGCACCCCGGCCACGGCGATCAGGCGCAGCACCACCACCGTGCCGACCAGCCCGCCGCCGAGCGTCACCGCCAGCGCCGCGAGCAGGACGAACACCGGCCCGTACGGCGCGGGCGTGTCCCGCCAGATCGGGGCGACCGCGTCCACCCACGGGCAGCCGGCCGCCGCCACCCCGGTCGCGTACGGGTCGACGCCGTGCGCGTACGCCCAGCCCTGGCAGGCGTACGAGTAGACGTCCCGGCTGCCCAGCGGGGGTGTGACCAGCAGCGGCAGGGCCCACAGCCCGGCGGTCCGGTACGCCCACCCGGTCGACGGCGCGCCGGCGCGCAGCGCCCACCAGGCGCCGGTCAGCAGGCCGGTGCCGACCAGCCAGAGCCCCACGGTCAACGGGCCGTCGTCGGAACGCCACACCCGTTCGGTGGTCGCGTCGGGCAGCGCGCCACCGGTCCACCCGGCGACCGCCAGCAGCACGGCGCCGGCTAGACCGGCGTACCGTGCGACGAGCGCCCGGGGCGCACCCGGCGGAGCGCCGGGTTCGGTCACCGGCGTACCCCTCCCGACTCGGCGGCGCTCGGGCGGGCCGCCCGTGCCGACCGTACCAAGCGGACCACCACCACGATCACGAACAGCGTCATCAGGGGCGCCCCCGCGGTCTTGGTGTACCGGGGCAGGCCGGTGCCGTCCGGCAGCACCAGGAACGACGCGACGAGCGCGACCACGGCCGCCCAGTCCGCCCGGCGGGCGGTGGCCGCCAGCACCGCCAGCGGCCACGTCCAGTACCAGGGGTGGAACAGCGGCGCCAGGGCGACGGTGGCGGTCAGCGCGAAGCCGGCGTACCGCAGCGGCTCCCGGGTCCGGGCCCGCCACCACAGCCACGGCAGCACCAGGGCGAGCACCGCCACGCCGACCGCCCGGGTCACCGGCAACGCGTCGATGTGCCAGCCGAAGGGCAGCGCGAGGTATCCGAGGGTCTGCCCCACGGCCGTCGGCGGGGAGGTCCAGGCGATCACCAGGCCGCCCTGCTCCAGGCCCGCGATCCAGCCGAAGTCGAGGCCGGCGGCGAGGGTCACGCCGGCCACGGCGCCGACCGCGCCGCCGACCACCCACCCGCCGTCGCGCAGCAGCGCCCGCACCGAGTACGCCCCGGCGAGCGCGGCCAGCGCCGCGAACGGCACCACGACGAGTGCCGTCACCTTGACCGCGCCGGCCAGGCCGAGCAGCACCCCGCCAGCGAGCAGCGGGCCGGGCCGTCCCGGCCGGGACGCCACCACCGCCAGGCCGGCCACCAGCAGCCCGACCATCAGCGCGTCGTTGTGCGCGCCGGAGACCAGGTGCACGCCGACCAGCGGTGAGCCGAGCGCCAGCCACAGCGCCCGCCCGTCCGGCACCCCGAGGCGGCGGGCCAGCACCGGCACGCCGGCCGCGACGAGGGCGACACCGCCGACGGCCAGCAGCCGGAACAGCGCGATGCTGCCGACCAGCGAGTCGGTCAGCGCCACGACCGCCGCGGAGAGCAGGACGAACAGCGGCCCGTACGGTGCCGGGGTGTCCCGCCAGATCGGCGAGATCGTGTCCAGCCACGGGCACGGCAGGGCGGACACCCCCTGCTCGTAGGGGCTGAAGCCGGCCGCGTAGGTGGCGCCCTGGCACGCGTACGCGTAGACGTCGCGGCTGCCCAGCGGCGGTGCGACCAGCAGCGGGACCAGCCAGAGCCCGACGGTGACCAGCGCCCACCGCGCGGACGGAACCCGGTCGCGCAGCGTCCACCACGCCCAGGCGAGCAGCCCCAGGCCGGCGGTCCACACCGCGATCAGCAGCGGGCCGTTCGGGCCCTGCCAGACGCTGACCGGGTTGACCCGGTGCGGCGAGGAGGGCAGCGCGCCGCCGAGGAAGGCGGCGACGGCGAGCATCGTCGAGCCGGCCACGCCGGTCCAGCGCGCGAGGTGGAGAGGCACGGAAGGACATGCTGCCAGTACGGTGGTCGCGGTACGGAGGTGGGCATGCGGGGCAGACGGGTGGTGGCGCTGGCCGCCGCGTCGGCCGTGGTGCTGGGTGTGACGTACCTGACGCTGCCGCCGATGGGTTCGGACCTCGCCGCCCAGGTGGCGCGCGCCGACTTCTTCGCCGCGTACGGCCCCACCCCGGTCGACCTGCGCTGGTACGGCGGCGTGCACCAGTTCGGCTACAGCCTGGTCGCCCAGCCGGTGATGGCGCTGCTCGGTGTGCGGGTGACCGGTGTGCTGGCGCTGGTCGCGTCGGCCGCCCTGCTCGCCGCCCTGCTGGTCCGCACCGGAGTGCCCCGGCCGCTGCCCGGTGCCCTGGTCGGGGTGGTGACGCTCGCCGGCAACCTGGTCGCCGGGCGGGTCACCTTCGGTCTCGGGGTGGCGTTCGGGCTGGCCGCGCTGCTCGCCCTGACGCTGCCTCCCGGGTGGCGGCGGCTCGGCCTGGCCGCTCTGGGGGCGTTGCTGGCCGCCGCGACCAGCCCGGTCGCCGGCCTGTTCGTCGGGTTGGCCGGCGCCGCACTGCTGCTCACCCGCCGGTACGCCGACGGCGTCGCCCTCGGGGTGGCCGCCGCGCTGCCGCTCGGGGTGACCACGCTGCTCTTCGGTGACGGCGGGTGGATGAACATCAGCCGCACCGACACCGTCCGGGCGGTGGTGACCAGCCTGCTCGTGGCGGCGCTGGTCGGGTACCGGCCGGTACGGGTGGGCGCGTTGCTGTCCGCGGCCGGGGTGGTCGCGGCGGCGCTGCTGCACACCCCGGTGGGTCTGAACGCGACCCGCCTCGCGACGATGTTCGCGTTGCCGCTGCTCGCCGCGGCGGCCGGAGCGCGGGCGTGGCCCCGGTCGACGCCCCCGGTGACGCCTTCCCCGGTCGACGCACCGCGTACCGGTCGGGCCGGCCGGGTGGCGCTGGCCGGGCTGCTCGCCGCCGTCTGCTGGTGGCAGCCGCCGGTCGTCCCGGCCGACCTGCGCAGCGTCGCCGACCCGGCCGCCCGGCCGGCGTACTTCGCCCCGCTGCGGGAGTTCCTCGCCGGGCAGCGGCTCACCGGCCGGGTGGAGGTGCCGCCGACGCGCACCTACCGGGAGGCGGCCGCGCTGGGTGCGGTGCCGCTGGCCCGGGGCTGGCTGCGGCAGGCCGACATCGAGCGCAACCCGCTCTTCTTCACCAGCGTCCCGGGCGCCGCCGGCACCGGGGTGCCGCTGACCGAGGCGACGTACCGCGCGTGGCTCGCCGACAACGCGGTGCAGTTCGTCGCCGTGCCCGACGCGCCGCTGTCCTGGGTCGGCCGGGCCGAGGCGGACCTGGTGCGGGGCGGCCTGCCGTACCTGCGGGAGGTGTGGTCCGGCCCGCACTGGCGGGTGTGGGCGGTGGCCGACCCGACGCCGCTGGTCGGTGCCCCCGGTGAGCTGCTGGGCGTCGACGGCGCGGCGGTCACCTTCCGTACCGCCGGCCCGGGCACGGTGCCGGTCCGGGTCCGGCACAGCCGCTGGCTGACCGCATCCCGTGGGGCGACGGTCCGGGCCGACGGCGACTGGACGGCCGTGACGGTTCCGCGCGGCGGCGTCTGGACGCTGACCAGCTGAGCCCCGGCGGGGCTCCCGTCACATCTCCAGCACGCGCTGCATCGCCGCGCGGGAGCGGCGGCCGGTGCGCAGGTACTCGTCGAGGAACTCGCCCGGGTCGTCGCGCCCCAGCAGCCGCACCACGCCGGCCAGCTCCACCCCGTGCCGGGGCAACTGGTCGCCGGCCCGGCCCCGCACCAGCATCAGCGCGTTGCGGACCTGTGCGGCGAGCGTCCAGCCGGCGGCCATCGCCTCGGCGTCCGCCGGGTCGACCAGGCCGGCGTCCCGGGCGGCCGTGAGGGCGTCGAGCGTACGCGTGCCGCGCAGCCGCGGCAGCCGTCCCGCGTGTTCGAGCTGGAGCAGCTGCACCGCCCATTCGACGTCGGCGAGGCCGCCACGGCCCAGTTTGGTGTGGGTGGCCGGGTCGGCGCCCCGGGGCAGCCGCTCGGTCTCCACCCGGGCCTTGATCCGGCGGATCTCGACGACCTGCTCGCGGGTCAGCCCCTCCGCCGGGTAGCGCACCGGGTCGACCATCGCGACGAACTCGTCGCCCAGGTCCCGGTCGCCGCAGACGAACCGGGCGCGCAGCAGCGCCTGCGCCTCCCACACCTTCGACCAGCGGGCGTAGTACTGGGCGTACGCGGCGAGGCTGCGCACCAGCGGGCCCTGCCGGCCCTCGGGGCGCAGGTCCGCGTCGACGCCGAGCGCCGGGTCGGGCGCCGGCATGCCGAGCAGCCGGCGCAACTCCTCGGCGATCGCGTGGGCGGCGGCGCTGGCCGTGCTCTCGCTCACGCCCTGCGGCGGGTCGTAGACGAACAGCACGTCGGCGTCGGAGAGGTAGTTGGACTCGTACCCGCCGAGCCGGCCCATGCCGATCACGGCGAAGCGCAGGCCCGGCACGGGCGGCTGGGCGGCCCGGGCGGTACGCAGGGCGGCGGCGAGGGTGGCGTCGGTGACGTCCGCCAGCGCGGTGCCGACGGCGGTCACGTCGGCCAGGCCGAGCGCGGCGCGGCCCTCGGCAC
>JAEYGD010000308.1 GCA_023402505.1 Actinomycetes bacterium | reverse complement strand
CGGTGCACAACCCGGACCTGAAGCTCGCCACCCTCAACGGCAAGGGCCGGCTCGACATGGAGCTGACCGTCGAGCGGGGTCGCGGCTACGTCACGGCGGCGCAGAACAAGCAGGCGGGCGCCGAGATCGGCCGGATCCCGGTCGACTCGATCTACTCGCCGGTGCTGAAGGTCACCTACCGCGTCGAGGCCACCCGTGTCGAGCAGCGGACCGACTTCGACCGGCTGATCATCGACGTCGAGACCAAGCCGTCGATGGGCCCGCGTACGGCGCTGGCCTCCGCCGGCTCGACGCTGGTCGAGCTCTTCGGCCTGGCCCGGGAGCTGGACGAGACCGCCGAGGGCATCGACATCGGGCCGTCCCCGCAGGACGCCCAGCTGGCGGCGGACCTGGCGCTGCCGATCGAGGAGCTGGACCTGACCGTCCGCTCCTACAACTGCCTCAAGCGCGAGGGCATCAACACTGTTGGTGAGCTCATCGGGCGTACCGAGGCCGACCTCCTCGACATCCGCAACTTCGGCCAGAAGTCGATCGACGAGGTCAAGATGAAGCTCGCCGGGATGGGTCTGGGGCTGAAGGACTCCGCCCCGAACTTCGACCCGGCGCACGTCGTGGACGCCTTCGGTGAGGCCGACTACGACAGCGACGACTACCGCGAGACTGAGCAGCTGTAAGCGCGGCTGAGGATTAACGAGGAGCACCGAGAATGCCCACGCCCACCAAGGGTCCCCGCCTCGGCGGCAGCCCGGCGCACGAGCGGCTGATGCTGGCCAACCTGGCCATGTCGCTGTTCCAGCACGGCAAGATCCAGACCACCGAGACCAAGGCCCGGCGGCTGCGTCCGCTCGCGGAGCAGCTGATCACCAAGGCCAAGCGCGGTGACCTGGCCTCCCGGCGTCGGGTGCTCGCGGTCGTCAAGGACAAGGACGTGGTCTACACCCTGTTCGACCAGATCGCGCCCCGGTACGCCAACCGCAACGGTGGCTACACCCGGATCGTGAAGACCGGTCCGCGCAAGGGTGACGCCGCGCCGATGGCGATCATCGAGCTGGTCGAGGAGCTGGAGGTCGCGCAGCCGAAGGCCAACAAGAAGACCGCCGCCCGCAAGGCCGCCCAGCAGGACAAGGTCGAGGCGCTCGCCCCGGCCGAGGAGGCCCCGGCCTCGACCGGTGGCGACCAGGACGCCGAGCCGCCGGTGTCGGCGTCCGGCGACACCGCCGCGGCCCGCGAGGACAGCGACCTCGCGGTCGAGGAGAACAACGAGCAGAACAAGGCCTGATCGACGAGGCTGCACCGGGCCCGGCATCCCACACGGGGTGTCGGGCCCGTCGCGTGCGGAAGGAGGGACGGGATGCAGGAACGCATCCGGCTGCGGCTCGACGTCTCGTACGACGGCACCGGCTTCTCCGGCTGGGCCACCCAGCCGGACCGGCGTACGGTCGCCGGGGTCCTCGTGCAGACCCTCGACCTGGTGCTCGGCGCGGGGACCGTGACCGGCCTGACCGTCGCCGGCCGGACCGACGCCGGAGTCCACGCCACCGGCCAGGTCTGCCACGTCGACCTGCCGGCCGACGTGTGGCGGCAGCACGAGGGCACGCTGTTGCGGCGGCTGGCCCGGCTGCTCCCCACCGACGTGCGGGTACGGGCGATGACCGAGGTGCCGGCGGACTTCGACGCCCGGTTCTCGGCGACCTTCCGGCGCTACGGGTACCGGGTCACCGACGCCCCCTGGGGCGCCGAGCCGCTGCGGCGGCACGACACCCTCGCCTGGCCGCGGCGGCTCGACCTGGCGGCGCTGAACGCCGCCGCGGCGGGGCTGGTGGGGGAGCACGACTTCGCCGCGTACTGCCGGCGCAAGGAGAACGCCACGACGCTGCGCGAGGTGACCCGGCTGGACTGGCACCGCGACGAGGACGGCATCCTCGTCGCGACCGTGCAGGCGGACGCCTTCTGCCAGGCGATGGTCCGCAGCCTGGTGGGCGCGATGCTGGTGGTCGGTGACGGCCGGCGGCCCGCCGGGTGGCCGGCCGGCCTGCTCACCCGCCGGGAGCGGGCCAGCGAGGTGACGGTGGCGCCCGCGCACGGCCTGACCCTGGTCGCCGTCGGCTATCCCGAGGACCCGGCCGGGTACGCCCACCGCGCGACCCTGACCCGCCGGCTGCGGGTGCCCCCCGACGCCTGACCTCCACGAGGTCGGCGGCGGTTTCCGGAGACCGGATCCGCCGCCGACGCCGGGGCGGTTCAGTCCTGGGTGGACTCGGTCGCGGAGTCGTCCCCGGCGGTGGGCTGGCCCGCCACGCCGCCCTCGGCGCGACGCTCCAGCACACCCTGGTTGAGATGCAGCTCGATCATGTCGAAGAGGATCTCGCGGACGGTCGTGTCACCGGACCGGACCGCCTCGCCGTCGGCGCGCGCCACCAGCGCGTACGCGAGGTAGTGGCCGCGTACCTGCCAGCCGACGCGGGCCGGCGCGGTGGTGATCGCCTCGGCCTCCTCACCGGCCGCCAAACCCCGGAAGCGGCCCTGCCGCTCGTCGAGCATCTGGCGGACGCGGTCGCGGGCGCGCTCGGCGCTCGCGCGGTCGGTCAGGTTGAACAGGCCGGCGGTGACCAGGTGGTCGCCGTCGGCGGTGCGCAGCGTCGCCCGGACCACCTGGCTGCAGCCGAGCCGGACCAGCAGCTCGGCGACCTCGCCGGTGGCGGCGACGGCGCAGCTGCCGCTCGACTGGGTCTTCAGGACCCGGTAGGCGGGCTGTCCGTCGCTGACCACGACCTGCCGGCCGGGGAAGACCTCCTTGGCGGTCAGCGGCGCCTGGTCGGTGTCCCGCGAGTCGAGGTCGCTCGGC
>JAEYGD010000250.1 GCA_023402505.1 Actinomycetes bacterium | reverse complement strand
GAACCCGGAAGCTAAGCCCTCCAGCGCCGATGGTACTGCACCCGGGAGGGTGTGGGAGAGTAGGACACCGCCGGACAACTGTTCCGTTCAGGGCCACCCATCAGGGTGGCCCTGAACGCGTTTCCGGCCCCGACACCTGCGCCGACGCTCGAAAGCGCCGGTCGCGGTGAGCCGCGGTGTCGTCGTACCGTTCACGGCCGTTCTTCCACAGCCGGGTGGACCGTCAGGGGGAAGGCCGCTCAGTCGCGGGTCTGCATCTCCTCGCGCATGTCCCCGAGGAGCCGGCCCGCCTCGTCGACCGAACGGTCCGGGAACATCGCCATGACGACACTGCCGTGATCCGCCCAGCCGCAGACGGCGAAGTCGCCGCCCTCGCCGCTCGTGGTGCCGCACTTCAGCACCCCGCCGAGGCGCCCGGCGGGCAGATCCCGGAGGCCGGTGACCGCACCGGTCTCGTCCGCCGTCAGCCCGAACAGGCTGTCCAGGTCCCGCTCCGGCTGCCACAACAACGTGGTGCCGCCGAAGATGAGCACGGAGCGGCGCTCGTTGCCCGGATCGCGGTAGACGGTGCCGAAGCTGCTGTCGAGCTCGATGTCCGCCGCGAAGCCGCTGCGCAGGTAGTCCGCCGTGCTGCGGGCCCGCTCGCTGTCGTCTCGGGTCAGCCCGGCGACGCGGTCCGGGGTGGTGACGGTGGTGTCCTTCTGCTGCACGACGCGCCAGCCGGCGCTGCCCAGGAACCCGGCACCGGCGAGCCCCACGGCCGCCGCGAGCACCCACGCCACCCGCCGGCGGCGGGACCGGGCCGCCCGCCGTTCGGGCGCCGCCTCCGGGTCTCCGCCGCCCAGCCGGATCGGCTCGTCGGTCAGGTCGACCGGTTCGGGAGCGTCGTCGACGGGGCGCTCGGTGAGATGTGCGTCGGACATAGCCGACACCGTACGCGAAGCACCGGTGGCGCACGTCGGGTCCGGGGAAGCTCTCCGTAGACTTTCAGGGTGACCGAGAGACTGGACGCCCGACGCCCCGACGCACCGACCCTTGCCGGCCAATACCAGCCCGGCGAGGTAGAGCAGCGACGGTACGAGCAGTGGGTAGCCGCCGGCCACTTCCGCGCGTCGGCGGACAGCGACAAGCCCCCGTTCACCATCGTGATCCCGCCGCCGAACGTCACCGGCTCCCTGCACATGGGCCACGCCCTGGACCACACCGTGCAGGACGCACTGGTCCGGCGTAAGCGCATGCAGGGCTACGAGGCCCTGTGGCTGCCTGGCATGGACCACGCCGGCATCGCCACCCAGAACGTCGTGGAGCGGCAGCTCGCCGGGGACGGCCTGTCCCGCCACGACCTGGGCCGGGACGCGTTCGTCGAGCGGGTCTGGCGGTGGAAGGCCACCTCCGGGGGCGCGATCCTCGGCCAGATGCGCCGGCTCGGCGACTCCGTCGACTGGGACCGCGAGCGCTTCACCATGGACGAGGGCCTGTCGCGCGCCGTCCAGACCATGTTCAAGAAGCTGTACGACGACGGCCTCATCTACCGCGCCGAGCGGATCATCAACTGGTGCCCGCGCTGCCTGACCGCGCTGTCCGACATCGAGGTGGAGCACACCGACGACGACGGTGAGCTGATCTCGATCCGCTACAGCGACGAGGTCGTGGTGGCGACCACCCGCGCGGAGACGATGCTCGGTGACACCGCGGTGGCCGTGCACCCGGACGACGAGCGGTACCGGCATCTCATCGGCACCGAGGTCGAGCTGCCGCTGACCGGCCGGCGGATCCCGATCGTCGGTGACGAGCACGTCGACCCGACCTTCGGCACCGGCATGGTGAAGGTGACCCCGGCGCACGACCCGAACGACTTCGAGATCGGCCAGCGTCACGACCTGCCCTCGCTGACGATCATGGACGAGCGCGGCGTCATCACCGCGCCCGGCCCGTTCGAGGGCCTGGACCGGTACGAGGCCCGCCCGGCGATCGTCGCGGCGCTGCGTGAGCAGGGCCGGATCGTGGCCGAGAAGCGGCCGTACCTGCACGCCGTGGGGCACTGCTCGCGGTGCAAGACGACGGTCGAGCCGCGGCTGTCGTTGCAGTGGTTCGTCAACACCGCGCCGCTGGCCAAGGCCGCCGGTGACGCGGTGCGCGACGGCCGGGTGAAGATCGAGCCGGCCGAGCTGGCCAAGCGCTACTTCGCCTGGGTCGACAACATGCACGACTGGTGCATCTCCCGCCAGCTCTGGTGGGGTCACCGCATCCCCGTCTGGTACGGCCCGGACGGCGAGATCGTCTGCGTCGGCCCGGACGAGGAGCCGCCGACCGGCGAGCGCTGGCGGCAGGACGAGGACGTGCTGGACACCTGGTTCTCCAGCGGCCTGTGGCCGTTCTCCACGCTCGGCTGGCCGGAGCAGACCCCGGACCTGGCGAAGTTCTACCCGACCAGCGTGCTGGTCACCGGCTACGACATCCTGTTCTTCTGGGTCGCCCGGATGATGATGTTCGGTCTGTACGCGATGGACGGCGTGCAGCCGTTCGACGTGGTGGCGCTGCACGGCATGGTCCGCGACGAGCACGGCAAGAAGATGTCGAAGTCGTTCGGCAACGTGGTGGACCCGCTGGACTGGATCGACCGCTTCGGCGCCGACGCCACCCGCTTCACGCTGGCCCGGGGCGCCAACCCCGGCCAGGACGTGCCGGTCAGCGAGGAGTGGTGCCAGGGCTCCCGCAACTTCTGCAACAAGCTCTGGAACGCCACCCGGTTCGCGTTGCTCAACGGCGCGCACACCGACGGCCCGCTGCCGGACGCCGGTGACCTCTTCACCGTCGACAGGTGGATCCTGTCCCGGCTGGCGCACGTCACCGCCGAGGTCGACGAGCAGTTCGAGGCGTACGAGTTCGCGAAGGTCTGCGACCTGCTCTACCACTTCGCGTGGGACGACGTCTGCGACTGGTACGTGGAGCTGAGCAAGCCGGTGCTGGCCGAGGGCGGCCCCGCCGCCGACGCCACCCGCCGGGTGCTCGGGCACGTGCTGGACCAGCTCCTGCGGCTGCTGCACCCGGTCATCCCGTTCGTCACCGACGAGCTGTGGGCCGCGCTCAGCGGCGGTGAGACCGTGCTGACGGCGTCCTGGCCGGTCGCCGACCGTACCCTGATCGACGACGCCGCGGAGGGCGAGGTCGGCACCCTGCAGCGGGTGGTGACCGAGGTCCGGCGGTTCCGCTCGGACCAGGGGCTGCGGCCCACCCAGCGGGTCGTCGCCCGGCTCGACGGCCTGGCCGGCGCGGGCATCGCGGCGCACGAACCGCTGGTCCGCTCGTTGGCCCGGCTGGACGCGCCCGGCGACGACTTCCAGGCGAGCGCCACGCTGGCGATGCCCGGCGCGGTGAGCGTCGCGCTCGACACGCGCGGCTCGATCGACGTGGCCGCCGAGCGCGCCCGGCTCACCAAGGACCGGGCGGCGGCCGAGAAGGAGGCCACCCAGGCGCGGGCGAAGCTGGACAATCCGGCGTTCGTCGGCAAGGCGCCCGAGCCGGTGGTGGCGAAGATCCGCGAGCGGCTGGCGGTGGCCGAGGCGGATCTGGCCCGGATCGACGCCGCCCTGGAGGCGCTGCCCTCGTGAGCGACCGCATCGACCGCACCGACCGCACCGCGTTCGCCGAGGTGGAGGCCGCGCTCAACGCGCGCGGCTTCACCCGGATGCACTTCGAGCTGGAGAAGATCGAGACCCTGCTCGACCTGCTGGGCAGCCCGCAGCGCGCGTACCCGTCGATCCACCTGACCGGCACCAACGGCAAGACCTCGACGGCCCGGATGATCGACTCGCTGCTGCGGGCGTTCGGGCTGCACACCGGGCGCTACACCAGCCCGCACCTGGAGACCGTGCGGGAGCGGATCAGCCTGGACGGCGAGCCGGTGAGCGAGGACCGGTTCGTGTCCACGTACCGCGAGATCGCGCCGCTGGCCGAACTCGTCGACCAGCGGTTCGCGGAGCCGCTGACGTACTTCGACATGACCACGGCGCTGGCGTTCGCCACGTTCGCCGACGCCCCGGTGGACGTGGCGGTGGTGGAGGTCGGGCTCGGCGGCGCGGAGGACGCGACGAACGTGATCCAGGCCGGCGTCGCCGTGATCACCCCGATCGGGCTGGACCACACCGAGTGGCTCGGCGACACGATCGAGGACATCGCGC
>JAEYGD010000214.1 GCA_023402505.1 Actinomycetes bacterium | reverse complement strand
GCCCTGTCCGGGCGGCGGCACCGCCCGCACGCAGCGGCTTGACGCCGGCTCGGGGCCGGTGTCACCGGGCGCGCTCGCGCCGCTGGCCGCCGGCGCCGTCCTCCTCGACACCCCCGAGGTGTACGCGTACCGGGCCGGCCGGGAGGTCGTCGTCGCCGACGTCACCGGCGAGGAGCCGCGCCTGACCTCGTCGGCCGGCTGCGCCGGCTGATCCGGTCGCCGGGTGGTGTGGCGCCCGGTCCGGGCGGCGGCACCGTCCGGTCGCAGCCGCTCGTCGCCGACGGCTCAGTGGCCGCGGCTGGCGTCGTGCGGGGTGCGGCTGCGGCCCAGGGCGTCGACCCGCCCCCAGCGTCCCGGGATGTCGAGCAGTTCGATCCGGCCCATGCCGTCCGGCACGTGCGGGTCGATGATGAGGTGCTCGCCCTGCGGCTCCAGCCCGAGGATGACCCGGAGCAGCAGCAGGGGCGTGCCGGCGGACCAGGCCTGCGGGCTGCACGCGGTCGGGTACTCGACCGGGAACTCGGTGAGGCCCCGCTCGTAGCCGGCGAACGCCTCCGGCAGCCGACCGTTGAAGAACTGGGACGCGGCCAGCAGCCCTTCGCAGATCCGCGCGGCCTCCTCCCGGAAGCCGTACTTCCACAGGCCCCAGGCGATGAGCGAGTTGTCGAACGGCCACACCGTGCCGACGTGGTAGCCGATCGGGTTGTACCGGCCCTGGTCGTCGGCGAGCGTACGGACGCCCCAGCCGGAGAAGAGCCGGGGACCGAGCAGGTGGTCGGCGAGGTGCCCGGCGCGTGACTCGTCGACGATGCCGCTCCACAGCAGGTGGCCGATGTTCGAGGTGAGCGCGTCGACCTGCCGCCCGTCGGCGTCCAGGGCGAGCGCGTAGTACTCCCGGTCCGGGATCCAGAAGTCCCGGTTGAACCGCATCTTGAGGTCGGCGGCCTCGCGCTCCAGCCGGTCGGCGTACTCGGGGTCGTTCCAGAACGTGCGGGCCAGCCGGGCGCCCCGCAGCTTCGCGTCGTACGCGTACCCCTGCAGCTCACAGGTGGCCCGGGGGAATTCCGGCAGCCGGCCGTCGCGGTAGGAGACCCCGTCCCAGGAGTCCTTCCAGCACTGGTTGCGCAGCCCGCTCTCCGGATTGCGCGTCTCGTACCAGAGGTAGCCGGTGCCGAGCAGGTCGCCGTACGTGTCGATCCAGGTGAGCGCGGCGCGGGCCGTCGACTCCAGGACCATCACCAGGTTCCGGTCGCCGGTCCACCGCTCGTACTCGTCCAGCAGGATCACGAAGAGGGGGGTGGCGTCGGCGGAGCCGTAGTACGGCGAGTGCGGCTGTTCCTCGAAGCCGGCGGTCTCGCCGTAGCGCAACTCGTGCAGGATCTTGCCCGGCTCCTCGTCCCGGAAGTCGTCCAGCCGGTGGCCCTGGAGTCCGGCGAGGATCGCCATCGTCGACGGGATCAGCTCGGGCAGGAACGGCACCACCTGCAACGAGGTGAGGATGCTGTCCCGCCCGAAGAGCGTCATGAACCAGGGCAGCCCGGCGGCGAGCAGCCGGGCTCCGAGGGTGAGCGACTCGTACCGGAGGGAGGCCAGGTCGTTGAGGCTGCACCGGTACGCCGTGGCCAGCGGTTCGCAGTCGCAGCCCAGCTTCGGCGCCCGCTCGACGAACGCCAACTGTTCGGCCTCGATGGCGGTGGCGTCGCGGGTGCCGCTGAACGACGGCAGGCTGCGCCGGATGTCCTCGCCGCGGGCGCCGTAGACGACGGTGTCCACGTGCAGCCGGGTGGTCCACTCCCCGTGGGCCGGGACGCTGATCCGGTACGTCATGCCGGACACGTCGATGTCGCCGGAGGTGCTCGTGCGGATGACCGTCTCGCGGTGGAAAGCCTCCCGCCGGTAGGTGAGCCGCAGTTCGTCGTCGCCGACCGTGGCGGTGGTGCGGCCGTGCTTCTGGCGTACGTCCTTGATCTCGAAGATGTCGGCGAAGTCGGCGCCGATGTCGAGCCGGAGGGTGAAGGTCCCGTCCTCGTCGCTGTGGTTCAGGACGGTCAGTTCCTCCGCGATGCTGGCGCCGATGGCGCGGCTGCGGATCACCGACACCTTGGCGTCCACGTAGTGCGTGGGCTCGCCGGGGACCAGGAAGAACCGGGTGCGGTACGACAGGGCGTCGTCGACCGACAGGGCGCTCAGCCGCTCCCCGTCGAGGGTGAGCAGCCAGGTGGAGAGGAACCGGGTGTCGAACGAGAAGAGCCCGGTGGGCATGTCCATCGACGGCTCGATGTCCCCCCGGCGGTCACTGACCAGGAAGGTGTTGCCGTCCAGGATGCTGATGAGCTGCTTCACCGCAGCCGTCCGGCCTTCTCCCGGGCGACCTCGCGCGGGTCCCGCATGCCGGGCCGATCCGGGAAGAAGCGCCGGAACGCCAGGAAGAGCACGACGTCTCCGCTGAACGAACACTCGTTGCGCAGCACCGCGGCCACCGCCCGCGCGCGGCCGGTCACGAGCCGGTCGAAGAGTTCTTCGCTGCTGTACCAGATCGCGTCGGCCGGTCCGCGTTGCCGGCTAACCTCGACGGCGCGCGGTGCGATCCGGACCCGCCAGTGCTCGGTCCGGTTGCCCTGGGAGAGGTCGATCTGGAGGGTTCCCCGGACCGGACCGGGCAGGACGCTCGGGGCGCGCGCCGGCAGTGATTCGAAGAACCGCTCGATCGCCTCGGTCACATCCGAATCGTAGGCATTAGCCCGAGTTGTCGGGCCGGTTCCATGGCTAGTAGACGAGCGCCCGCGCGTCCTCGGCCATCGTCTCCTCGACGAAGACCGCCGCACCGGCGATCCGGACGCCGGGCAGCACGTCGCCGGGGCCGATGTCCCGCCGCGCCGCGCACTGCGTGCAGGCGGTCACCCGGCCCGTCGTGAGGATCACGTGCAGCAGCTCGGCCAGCGGGGCCGAGTGCGGCAGCTCGAACTCCTGCGCCCGCCCGGGCAGCGCGAACCAGGTCGACTCGCCGGTCAACCAGAGCGACACGTCCACCCCGGCGGCGGCCGCGGTGGCCGCGACCGTGAACGCCTGCGCGCACCGCTCCGGGGCGTCCGCGCCCGCGGTGGCCTTGACGACGAGGGTACGGGCCATGGGGCCCAGCATAGGATGGTCGCCGATGGTCACCGAGACAGGGTTCGTCAGCCTGCTGGTCGCCGGCCTGGGCGCGCTCGCCGGTGGCCTGGTCTACGTTGCCGTACGCATATCGAGAGGTCGTTGGTGAGAGGTCATCGAGGGACGGGCGGAGTGAACCGGTGAGCGACGAGAACCCCCTCCAGCCGCCGTGGCTGAACGCGCCGCCGGTCGACCCGTACCCCTACGAGGAGAGCCACGACCTGCGGGTCGGCCCGAAGCTGCACCCGACGCTGGACGGCCTGCTGCCGTACGTCGGGGTGTGGCGGGGCCGGGGCCGGGGCGGCTTCCCCACCATCGAGGACTTCGACTACGCGCAGGAGATCCGGATCAGCCACGACGGCCGGCCGTTCCTGTTCTACGAGTCGCGCGCCTGGCTGCTCGACGAGCAGAGCCGCCCGGTGCGCCCCGCCGGCCGTGAGGTCGGCTGGTGGCGGCCGGTGCTGGTCGACGACCGGGCCACCGACGAACTGGAGGCGCTGATGACCACCCCGACCGGGGTGATGGAGCTGCACATCGGCAAGCGCACCGGCACCCGGATCGAGTTCGTCACCGACGCGGTGGTGCGTACCGCCACGGCCAAGGAGGTCACCGCCGGGCACCGCCTCTTCGGCATCGTCGAGGGCGCCCTGCTGTACGCGCAGGAGATGGCCGCCGTCGGCCACGGTCTCTCCCCGCACCTGTCCGCCCGGCTGATCCGGGTCGGCGGCTGAGGTCAGGCCCCGTCCCGTCCGCCGGGCGGGACGGGGAAGCCCAGCAGGGCCTGCAACCGGCCGGTGTACGCCGACCGGGCCCGCTCGGCGCCGTCGAGGGCCCGGACCTCCACCAGGCCCCGGACGGACGAGCTGAACCAGACCGCGTCCGCGGCGTGCAGGTCGGCCGGGGTGGCCATGCGCTCGTCGGCCGCCAGCCCGACGTCGGCGGCGTGGGCCAGCAGCCAGGCGACCGTGGTGCCGGGCAGGATGCCGGTGTCGGCGGGCACGGTGCACAGGGTGCCGCCGGCGAGCCACACCACGTTGGCGGTCGGCCCCTCCAACGCGTACCCGTCGGAGGAGAACCAGAGCACGTCGTCGACACCGGTCCGGGAGGCCCAGCGGCGGGCGGCGGTGCTCACCGCGTACGACGTGGACTTGATGCCGGCGGGCAGCCAGTCCAGGCCGGAGCGGGCCCGGGCCGGGACGCCCAGCGGCAGCGTGGCCACCGTGATCCCGTCCCGCCGCGCGGCGCGCGCCGACGCCGGCACCGCGGCCAGCGTGGCGTAGACGGTGGGCGACCCGCCGCCCTCCGGCCCCCGGGTGCAGACCAGCCGCAGCGCCCCCTCGACGTCGGTGGGCCACCCGTCGCAGACCTCGTCGAGGAGCGCGACCAGGGCCTCGACCGGCGGCAGGGCCAGCTCCACCGCCTTGGCGGCCCGGGCCAGGCGTTCCAGGTGCGCCTCCCGCAGCCAGGGCCGGCCGGACCGCAGGTGCATCGTCTCGAAGAGTCCGTCACCGCGCAGGACGCCCAGGTCGTCGCCCCGCAGAACCGGCTCCATGGCCGGCACCCGGCCCCGCCCGAGCACCCCGATCCGCGCCGCCACCATGACCGCCGAGCATAGGGCCTCCGCCGGTGTGACGGCTCACGTCAGGCGCCCGTACGGCCCGTGCGGCGGGGCGGGTGACCGAGGGCGAACTATGATCGGACGGTGTCCGAATCCTCCCTCGCGGAACTGCTCCGGTCCCGTGGCCTGCGGCTGACGGCGCAGCGGCAACTCGTCCTCCAGGCGGTGCTGGACCTGGGCCACGCCACGCCCGAGCAGATCCACACGGCGGTCCGGGAAGTGGCCGCGGGAGTCAACATCACCACCATCTACCGCACGCTGGAGCTGCTGGAACGGCTCGGCCTGGTGACCCACACCCATCTCTCGCACGGCTCGCCGACCTACCACGCGGCGGGTGAGGACCAGCACGTGCACCTGGTCTGCCGGGAGTGCGGCGCGATCGACGAGATCGATCCGAGCCTGCTGCGCCCGCTGGCCGACCAGCTCGCCGCGCAGCGCGGGTTCCGGGTGGACATCGGCCACGTCTCCCTCTTCGGTGTCTGCGGCCGCTGCGGAAACGGGGACCAGGAATGATCGACATCGCGGGCGCGGTGGCCGTGGAGAGTATCAACGAGGCCAGCCGGGACCAGCCGGAGCCGGCGCACGCCACGGCCGGCGTACGGTCGGTGGCGGCGCACTACGGCGATCCGCTGCGCGAGCAGCGCACGCTGGACACGGCCGTCGGCCTGGTCGACCGTTCGCACCGGGGCGTGCTCGCGGTCTCCGGCGAGGACCGGATCGGTTGGCTGCACACGCTCACCACCCAGCACCTGGAGCAGTTGACCGCCGGGCAGGGCACGGAGCTGCTGGTGCTCTCCCCGCACGGGCACGTCGAGCAGCACGCGATGGTCGCCGAGGACGGCGAGACCACCTGGCTGGACACCGAGCCGGGCGCGACCGGCGGGTTGCTCGCGTACCTGGAGCGGATGCGCTTCTTCAGCAAGGTCGAGCCGCGCGACGTGACGCCGGAGCGCGCCCTGCTGTCGCTGGTCGGGCCGGAGGCGCCAGCCGCGGTGGCGACGCTCGGCGTGTCCGGCCTCGCCGAGCCCGAGGTGGTCGAGGTGCCCGGCCCGAAGTTCCGGACCGGCTCGGTGCCGCCCCGGCCCTCCGCGCTCTACGACGTCCGGCCGCTGCCGGTCGGCGGCTGGGCCCGCCGCGGCCCGCTCGGCGTCGACCTGCTGGTGCCCCGGTCGGCGATGGACCAGGTGGTCGCCGAGCTGCGGGGCGCGGGGGTGCCGGTCGCCGGGCTCTGGGCGTACGAGGCGGTGCGGGTGGCCGCCCGCCGGCCCCGGGTCGGGGTGGACACCGACCACCGGACCATCCCCGCCGAGGTGGATCTGGTCGCGCCGGCCGTGCACCTCGAGAAGGGCTGCTATCGGGGTCAGGAGACGGTCGCCCGGGTGCACAACATGGGCCGTCCGCCGCGCCGGCTCGTCCTGCTGCACCTGGACGGGGTGACCACCGACCAGCCGCCGGTCGCCGGCACGCCGGTGACCCTGGACGGCCGGGCGGTCGGCTTCGTCGGCACCGCCGTGCACCACCACGAGCTGGGCCAGATCGCCCTGGCGGTGGTCAAGCGCAACGTCCCGGACGACGCCCGCCTCCTCGTTGGTGACACCGCCGCTGCGATCGACGCGTAAGGGTCCCGCGTTTCCGCCTCGACAGAAGGAAGGCTGCCTTCCCGATGCCTCTGACGCCGGAAGACTTCCTGTCGACCCACCCCGCTCCGGCCGTCTAGGATCCGGGCATGACGACAGGGACGTTGATCACCGTTGCCCCCACCGGTGCGGAGTCGGCCAAGGCCGAGGTGCCGGCGCTGCCGGTCACCCTCGACGAGCTGCTGCTGACCGCGAAGGAGTGCGAGGCGCTCGGCGCCGCCGTGATCCACGTCCACATCCGCGACGACGAGGCGAAGCCGACCCTGGACCAGGGCCGGTTGCGGGACACCGTGGCGGCGCTGCGCGACAGCACCGACCTGGTCGTGCAGCTCTCCTCCGGTGGCGCGGTGACCGATCCGGAGGCCGACCGGCTCGCGGTGCTCGACGCCGGCCCGGACATGGCCTCCTGCACGATGGGCACGGTCAACTTCGGCGACGACGTCTTCCTCAACCGGTGGGAGTTCATCGTCGACCTGCACACCCGCATGCAGGAGCGGGGGATCGTCCCCGAGTACGAGATCTTCGACCTCGGTCACCTCACCGCCCTGCACCGCCTCCTCGGCAGGTACGGCCTGCCGGCCGGTGGGCACGTGCACGTCGACTTCGTCATGGGTGTCCCCGGCGGCATGCCCGGCACGACGGCGACCCTGGTGGCCGCCCAGCAGATGCTGCGCGACCTGCCGGAGGGCACGACGTTCTCGGCGACCGGTATCGGCCGGACCACGATCCCGGTCCTGCTGGCCTCGCTGTCGGCCGGCGGGCACCTGCGGGTCGGCATGGAGGACACGGTGACGTACGCCAAGGGCCGCCCGGTCGAGTCCAACATGCAGCTCGTCGCCCGCGCGGTCGGCTTCGCCCAGCTCGCCCAGCGCCCGCCGCTCACCACCGCCGAGGCCCGGGAGCTGCTCGGCGTGCCCGCCAGCCGACGGTAAGCGGCGGTCGGGCCGGCGGCCCTGTACGGCGGGAGGCCGCGTACCTGCTCACCCGCCCGACGGCGGTGATCAGCGGACGGTAGCGTCCACGTCGTGGGAAAGACGTACGAGGGCGGTGCGCCGCTCGCCGAGGTGGTCCGGTCGGGTTTCGTCGAGGGCGTGCACCGCGGTTCGGTGGTGGTGCTCGACGCCGCCGGGACGCCGGTGGCCGCCGCCGGGGACGTGACCGCACCGGTCTTCCCCCGCTCGTCGAACAAGCCGATGCAGGCGGTCGGCATGCTCCGTGCCGGCCTGTCGCTGACCGACCCGGCCGACCTGGCGCTGGTCTCGGCGAGCCACGCCGGGGAGGAGTTCCACCTGGCCCGGGTGGGGGCGTTGCTGGCGCGGGCCGGCCTCGACGAGTCGGCCCTGCACTGCCCGCCCGACCTGCCGGTGGGCGAGGAAGCGCGGGCCGCGGTGCTGCGGGCCGGCGGCGGCCCGAACCGGACCCAGATGAACTGCTCCGGCAAGCACAGCGGGATGCTGCTGACGTGTCGGGCGGCCGGCTGGCCGCTGGACGGCTACTGGCGGCCGGAGCACCCGTTGCAGCGGTGCCTGCGGGAGGCGGTCGAGGAGTTCACCGGCGAGCCGGTGGCGGCGACCGGTGTGGACGGCTGCGGCGCCCCGGTGCTGGCGGTGTCGCTGACCGGCCTGGCGGCGGCGTACCTGCGGCTGGTGCACGCCGAGCCGGGCTCGGCGCCGCGCACGGTGGCCGACGCGATGCGCGCGTACCCCGAGATCGTCGGCGGCACGGAGGCCGACGACACCCGGTTGATGCGCGGGGTGCCGGAGCTGCTCGCGAAGGTCGGCGCCGAGGGGGTCATCGCGGTGGCGGTGCCGGGTGTCGGTGCGGTGGCCCTGAAGATCGACGACGGCGCCGGCCGGGCGCGGATGCCGGTGCTGGTGTCGGCGCTGCGCCGGCTCGGCGTCACCGGGCCGGTGCTGGAGGAGTTCGCCGAGGTGCCCCTGTTCGGCGGCGGTCTCCCGGTGGGCGCCGTCCGCCCCGTCTGGTGATCGCCTCGATCAGGAGAGGAAGGCCAGGAGGGCGGTGTTGACCTCGGTCGGGCGCTCCAGGGGGAGCAGGTGGCCGGCGTCCGGGATGTCGGGCAGGCGGACCGCTCCCGGTGCCTCGGCGGCGATGCGGTCGGCCAGGCGGTTGATGTCGGGGACGTCGGCGGCTCCGGCGGCGACCAGGACCGGCATCCGCAGCTCGCCGAGCCGGCCGATGGCGGGTGGGTCGAGGTCGGCCGCGTCCACCGCGCTCAGCGCCTGCTCGGCCACGAGTGCCCGCCGGTCCATCTCCTGTGCGAACGCGATCAGGTCCGGGTCGACGTCCTCCGGGCGGCGGCCGGGGCCGACCACCCAGAACCGCACCTCGGCCGCGGCGTTGGCATCGAGGTCGTCCGGGTCGACCTCACCGATGAGCGTGTCCCAGAGGTCGTCGAAATCGTCGGACCACTCGTGGCCGGAGACGGCCGCGCCGAGGAGCGCCAGCGCGGTCACCCGGTCCGGGTACGCGAGCGCGGTGTCGATCGCGACGGCACCGCCGAAGGAGCAGCCGACCAGGGCGGCGCGGTCGAGGCCGAGCGCGTCCAGCAGCCCGATCACGTCTTCGTGGTTGGCGAAGGGCACCGGCGGCAGCTCCGACTCGCCGTAGCCGCGCAGGTCGAGGGCGAGTACCCGGTGCCGGGCCGCGAGGGCGTCGAGTTGTTCCCGCCACATCCGCCGGTCGGCGATCCCCGCGTGCAGCAGGACGACGGGGGTCCCGCTGCCGCTGTCGTCGTACGCGAGCCGGGCGCCGTTCACGTTGATCTCAGTCATCGGGCCGGACGCTAGAGGCCGGGCGCCGGGGTCGCAACCGCATTGATGAGACGTTGCTAACTGAGGCAAGCGTTTTGCTTGCAGGAGTTAGCAGGGCCGGTTAGCGTCGAGGCATGGCCAGTGGAAAAGACCTTCCCGACGTCGGCGGGTTCATTCGGGACCTGCGCCGCAACGCGAAGATCTCGCTCCGGCAGCTCGCCGAGCAGGCCGGGGTCAGCAACCCGTACCTCAGTCAGATCGAGCGCGGCCTGCGCAAGCCCAGCGCCGAGGTGCTCCAGCAGTTGGCCAGCGCGCTGCGGGTCTCCACCCCGGCCATGTACCTGCGGGCCGGGCTGCTGGACGACAAGGAGGGGCAGGGCGTCCTGGCGGCGATCGCCGTCGACCCCGACCTCACCATGGCGCAGAAGCAGTCCCTCACCCAGATCTACGAGACGTTCCGCCGGGAGAACGCGCGCCTCGCGGAGGCGACCGCCGCCGCCGGCACCGCACCGGCCGAGCCCGGCGCACCGGCTGGCACCGAGCCCGGCGCCACCCCGGGCGCACCGCCCGGGTCGGCCGCCGACCTGGCCAACGCCGCCGCCACCGGCCCGACGACGACCGGGGGCACGCCGACCGAGGCGGTGCTCGAGTCGGTCGCCGTCACCGAGGCCGGTCCGGCTCCCGCCCCGACCCCCGAGAAGAAGACCGCCCCCAGGGCGACCACGGAGGCCGCCGACGCGGCCGAGGAGGAGAAGTCATGACCACCCAGCCGAAGACCAGCCGCATCCCGGCCCCCCTCTACGCCGCCGCCGGCGCCGGTGAGCTGGCCTACCAGCAGCTGCGCAAGCTCCCCGCCGTGGTGAGCGAGCTGCGCACCCGGGTCACCGCCGACAATGTCGAGCTGCGCCAGAAGGCCACCGAGACGCTGCGTACCGCCACCCTGACCGCCGGCAGCCTGCGGCAGAAGGCGACCACCGACCTGGACCTCCAGAAGCTGCGCGAGGCCGCCGACCTGAAGCGCATCCGGGAGGCCGCCGACCTCGACAAGTTGTTCCGCAACGCGGCCGTGGTGGTCGCCGGCGCGCACGCCGCGCAGGAGCGGGCCCTGGCCGTGTACGGCCGGCTCGTCGCCCGTGGTGAGCGGGTCGTCGGCGCCGGTGTCCTGGAGGCTGCGGAGACCGTGAACGCCGACATCGAGACCACCGAGGCGGCACCGGCCGTCGAGGCCACGCCGGCCGCCACCGGGGCGAAGACCGTGACCGAGGCGGAGACCTCGAAGACCACCGCCACCGCCGAGGTGCCGACCCCGGCCGAGGTCGCCGAGGTGGTCGAGGCCAAGCCGGCCGCCGTCAAGAAGCGCGCCACCAGGGCCGCCAAGGCCACCGCCAAGCCGGCCACCCCGTCGGCGAAGCTGCCGCGCGCCACGAAGCGGACCCGTCCGGCCGCCGAGTGAACCGCTGATGCCGGCGACCCCGGAGGCGTCCTGTCGGACGGATCCGGGGTCGTCGGCATAAGCTTGCCGACATGGCCACCGCCGCGCCGCTCTTCGCCTTCGCCATCCGCGACGTGATCGAGCTGATCCTGCTCGCCTTCGCGCTGATCGTCCAGGGTGTGGCCCTGGTGCACGCCATCACCCAGCGGTCCGACGCGTTCCCCGCGATCGGCACCCTCCCCAAGGGCGGCTGGATCGCGATCCTCGCCGTCTGCCTCGTGCTGACGCTGCTCGGCTTCGGCCCGATCAGCCTCTTCGGGTTGATCGGCATCGCCGCCGGGCTCATCTACCTGCTCGACGTCCGGGTCGGCCTGCGCGACCTGAGTGACGGCCGCGGATCCGCCTGGTGAGAGGTTTCCGCTGGCCGCCGCCGCCGGACGGCGGCCCCCGCACCTGGGGTCCCGGCCCGGGCGCTCCCCGCACCGGTCGGCCGGCGCTGCCCGAGCCGGAGACGGAGCTGGTCGCCACCCCGCACGGCGTCCACCTGGAACAGTTGCTGACCGGCACCGGTGATCCGGTGACGGTGTTCGCGCACGGGTTGGGCAACGGCATCGCCACCACCCGGCCGTTCGGCAGCGGTGTGACCGGCCGCAAGCTGTTCTTCCAGTTCCGTGGGCATGGTCGCTCCGACGCGCCGCCCGGTCCGTGGGGCTACGCCGACCTCGCCCGGGACCTGCGGGCCGTCGCCGATCTCGGCGGGGCGACCCGGGCGTTCGGCGCGAGCCTCGGCGCGGGCGCGCTCTGCCGGCTGCTCGTGGAGAGCCCGGAGCGGTTCGGGAAACTCGTCTTCTTCCTGCCGGCGGTGCTGGACCGTCCCCGTGGCGAGGTGGCCCGGGCACGGCTCACGGCGCTGCTCGACGCGGTCGGCAGCGGTGACGCCGCGACGCTCGCCGACGTCGTCCAGTTCGAGCTGCCCCCGGCGGTGCGCAACACGCCCGCCGGCTGGGCGTACCTGCGGCAGCGCCTCGACCAGTTGCTGCGCGACGGCCTCGCGCCGGGGCTGGCCAGCCTGCCCGACTCGGTGCCACTGCGTGACGCCGGGGTCTTGGCCGCGGTCACGTCGCCGGCCCTGGTGATCGGTTGTGCCGGCGACGACCTGCACCCGGTCGAGGTCGCCGAGCAGCTCGCGGCCGCACTGCCCCGGGCCACCCTCCACGTGTACGACCGGCCCGGTGTCCTGTGGACCGAGCGCGCCGACCTGCGGGAGCGGGTCTCCACCTTCCTCAACGAGTAACCTGCCCTGTCATGGGCGTCACACACCACGGTCGTACGCACCGGCTCGATCTCGCCGACCCCACCCTGCGGGAGTGGGAGTGCACGGTCCTGTCCGCCGACCCGGAGCAGGGCATCGTGCTCGACCGCTCGGCGTTCTACCCGGGCGGCGGTGGCCAGCCGCCGGACCACGGCGTCCTGCTCTGGCAGGGCGTGCAGACCCGGATCGTCGGCACCCGCAAGGGCGACGACCTCTACCTGGTCCCCGCCGAGGGCGATCCGCTGCCGCCGGCCGGCACGACGGTCGTCGGCGCGGTCGCGGACGAGCGCCGTACCCGGTTGATGCGTACCCACTCGGGCCTGCACGTGCTGTGCGGCGTGGTCTTCCGGGACTTCGGCGCGCTGGTGACCGGCGGCAACATGGAACCGGGCGAGGCCAGGATGGACTTCAACCTCCCCGAGGTGCCGCCCGACTTCAAGAGCCGCATCGAGGAGCTGGTCAACGCCGAGGTCGTCGCCGACCGGGCGGTGGCGGTCCGGGTGCTGCCCCGGGCGGAGGCGCTCGCCCTGCCGGACATCATCCGTACCCAGTCCAACCTGATCCCGCCGGATGAGCAGGAGGTGCGGATCGTCGACATCGTCGGGTTGGACGTGCAGGCCGACGGTGGCACGCACGTGGCCTCCACCGCCCAGATCGGGAAGGTCCAGGTGGTCAAGGTGGAGAGCAAGGGCCGCGCGAACCGCCGGGTCCGCGTCCGCCTGGTCGACTGACAGCGGTACGCGCGGACGCCGACCGGGCGTCCGATATGCAGCCATTCGCGGCCGAGAGGTTGCCAGGCAGTGAACAGGTGACGAGGATCTCCCGAAGGATCGGTCCCGGTCTCGACGAACGAGGCCCCGGCGACAAAGGAGTCCCCCGATGCCTGATCTCAACCGGCGTACCCTGCTGCGCGGCGCGGCCGCCGCGGCCGGCGGTGCGGTGCTCGGCGGCCCGTTCCTCGGTTTCGTGGCGCGCGGCGAGGCCGGCGCGGTCGGCCGG
>JAEYGD010000118.1 GCA_023402505.1 Actinomycetes bacterium | reverse complement strand
GAACCCGGAAGCTAAGCCCTCCAGCGCCGATGGTACTGCACCCGGGAGGGTGTGGGAGAGTAGGACACCGCCGGACAACTGTTCCGTTCAGGGCCACCCATCAGGGTGGCCCTGAACGCGTTTCCGGGCACTTTCCGATCAGCCCGGTCAGGCGGCGCCGCGTCCCCGTCGCCGCTTCGCGGCGTACGGGAGGACGAACAGGTACAGGCCGGTGAACAGCAGCAGCGCCAACGGGAGCAACGGCACGTAGGAAACCCATTCGATCGGATCCTCCCGTGCCAGGGCGACGACGGTGACGACGACGGTCACCGTGAAGGCGGCAGCCAGCCAACGGTGGACCTGCCGTACCCACTTGTTCAGGTTCATCGAGACCTCCGGATCAGGGTGAGAATTCCGGCCCCACGAACGCCGGGCCGAAAATGTCCATGCCGGTGACGCTAACCGCGGCCGGATCGGCGGTGCTTCTCGATTCCTGACCGGTCCTGGAGTTCGCCCGACACCGAACCCCGGAGGCGTACGCCCGCGGCAGCCACCACGACCGTCGCGTGGCGCGGGGCGGGGCGCGGTGTGCGTACGTCAAGAAGGAAGCCCCGCCGGCTCCGGGCCGGCGGGGCTTCGCGGTGCGCGCGTGCGACGGCGGTCAGGACGGCTCGCGGGCGCAGATGAAACGCGGCTCGGCGTCGTAGCGCCAGGTGAACTTCTCCCGCTTGACCACCTTGCCGCCCTTGCGGAAGACCCGGAACGCGTCCTGGGTGAAGCCGTCGCTCCCGGCGGCGGCGATGCAGCTCGGACCGGGCTCGAGGTAGACCGTCTTCGGCTTGGTGATGTTGCGGCGAGGGCCGTACTCGGTCCGGACACTGTCCCAGATCTTCGTGCTCCAGATCGACACGGTGATCGTGTTCGACGTGTACGAGGTGTCGATCAGCACCCCGTGGTCGGTGTTGTTGCGGAACTTGAAGTCCAGGTCCGGGTAGAAGATCGTCGACTCGATGACCGCCGGGTAGCGGCTGAAGTAGTACGAGTGCGGCTTGTGCTCGACGTCCTCCAGCCCGGCGTAGTACGTGGCGTTGAACAGCGTCGTGGTGAACTGCGAGACGCCACCGCCGACGCCCGGCACCAGCTTGCCGTTGAGGATCACCGGCGCGTCCTTGTAGCCCTGGGCGTAGCCGCGCTCACCGGTGTGCCCGTTCAACGAGAACGTCTCGCCCGGCAGCACGAGCGTGTTGTCCACGTCCTTGGCGGCGGTGATGATGTTCTGGCTGCGCGGCGAGGCGAGCCCGCCCGGGAAGCGGGTGCTGAAGGTGGAGACCCGCTCCTTGATGCCCAGCCCGGCCAGCTTCGCCGCGGTCAGCTCGGGCTGAGCCGGCTTCAGCGTCCCGGTGACCCGGCGGTCCTCCGCGCGCGGCAGCACCGCCAGCAGGGCCTCCCCGAGGGTCGTCGTGTCGAGCTGCTTCCCCGCCTTGCCGTCGATGATCTTCGGCTTGCCGCCGGACAGCGTCATCCGGGCGTCCTGCGGCGGCACCTCGACCTTCGCCAGGTCCCCGCCGAGCGAGTTGCGGAGCCGCTTGACGTCCACCTTCGCGGTCAGCTTGCCGGTCTCGTCGGCGGTGAACCGCAGGCTCTTCGCGATCGCCTTCGGCGGGATGGACACCGAACCCTTGTCCGTCGTCAAGGTCACCGGTGCGGCCACGGCCGGCTTCGCCAGCTCGGCCACCATCCGGTCGACCTCCTCGGCGCTGGTCGCCGGATGCGTCTCGACCAGCGGGACCGTCACCGGCTCTCCGCCGAGCCAACCCTCCCGGACCACCTGCGCCGAACGCTCGGGGTCGAGCGCGAGGCTGGGCTTCGGGTGGACCGCCTTAGGGGTGAGACCGTTCCAGGTGATCCCCGGCATGGTCATCTTGCGGCCCTGGTCACCGACGATCTCCTTGAGCGCCGCGTCGAGCCGCGCCGCGTCCACCGTGACCACCGGCTCCACCGTGCGGGAACCGACCAGCCGGTCCACCGCGTGCGCCTGCGCCTCGACGGCGGCCGCCACGGTGGCGTCCACGTCGACCCGCAGGCCCACGTCGACCGGGTTGATCTCGGCGTTGCGCTCGCCGACGCGTACGGTCAGCGGGGCGCCCAGCTCGGCGGCGCGCCGGTCCAGCTGCGCCTGGAGTTCGCGGGCGGCATCCGCGCGGCTGCGTCCGCCCAGCTCGGCGCCGAGCACCGTCGTGCCGCGGGGCACGTCACCGGCGTACGCGTAGGCGCCGACACCGGCGACCGAGGCGAGCACCACCGTGGCGAGCCCGGCGGCGAGCAGCACCCGGGTGCGGCCGGGCCGCCTCCCGCCGCGCAGCCCGGCGGGCTCCGGCTCCTCGACGGGCCACTGCACGGCCTTCACCTGGACGGTGGGCCGATCGTCGGCGGACGGAGTCTTTTCGCCGTACAGGGTCACAGTCACCTCTATCAGGGCCATACCACATCGGCGGGTTTCCCGCCGCAGGATGACTACGGTAACGAACGCCTCCGCGTGGCGGCAGCCTGCGCCCGGCTGGTACCACCACCGCGTGTCGCACGGGCACCCTACCGTCGCGCACCGTGTCGGTCACGGAACGGTGGGAGACATCCGAGCCGGCGAGGTGGCGTACCAGGGCTCGCCGGCGCGGCCGTTCCCGGCGGGGACGCACGGTGGGTTGGCGGCCGGCGACCGACCGGGCCGGACCGGCGGTCACCGGCGCGCCGGCCGGACCACGAGCGCGAGCATCGTCACGGCGTTCACCGTGGCCGTCACGAGGGCGCAGGTGAGGATCCCCTCCACCGTGCGGGGCGCCAGCGCGGCGGCGACCGCCAGGGCGACCGCGGCCACCCACAGCGGCGCGGCGGGCCACCGTCCGTTGCTCGCGACCCGGTCGTTGACCAGCATGAACACCACCGCGTAGAGGGCGCCGACGGCGGCGAAGAGCGGGGCCGCGCCGGCCAGGTGCAGGTAGTCGGCGCCGCCGGCCAGCCGGAACGCCAGCTCACCGGCGACGGCCGACGCGGCCACCAGGACCGTCCCGCAGCTCACGATCAGCGCGAGCGCCACCCAGCGGGCGCGGTGGTCGCCTCTCGCCAGTCGCGGCAGCACCAGCAGTGTCACGACCTGCGGTGCCCACAGCGCCCCCTTGGTGAGGACCGCGCCGACCGCGTACCCGCCGGACACGTCGGCGGGGAGCAGTTGCCGCGCGAGGATCAGGTCGGCGTACGAGATGGAGAGCATCGCCAGCGCCGCCGAGCAGGCGGTCAGCACGTGCCGGGGACGCAGCCCGGCGCCGGTGGCGTCCGGTCCGTCCCCGGCGGGCGGACCGGCGGCGGAGCCCCTGGCGAGGCGGGACAACACCGGCAGGACCAGGAAGCCGGTGACCGTGCCGAGCAGCAGACAACCGACCGGCCCCTGGCCGAGGACGAGCCCGACGACCAGCCCGCCGTAGCGGCCGGCCGCCAGGACCGTCATCGCCACCCCCAGGCGCAGGAACCGCTGGTCGCCCTGGAGCTCACCGAGCCAGCGCCCGGCCAGCACGGTCGCGAAGGTGCTCACCGCGAGCAGCAGGACCAGCGTCACCGGCAACCGGAGGGCCGGGGCGAGCACCGGTGTCGTGATCGCGGTCGCGGCGGCGGCCAGGAGGGCGGTACGCACCGCGACCCGCCCCGCTCCGCCCGTACCGGTGCGGGCGCGGTGGGCGGCCACGGCGATCTGGAGGCCGAAGCCGGGCACCGCGGCGATCGCGGCGAGCGCGAGCGCGGTCGCCAGCGCACCGAGGTCGGCCGGGGTGAGCCGGCGGGCACCGAGCACCGGCAACAGGTACGCGAGGGCGTTGGTGAGCATGGTCGCGACGGTGACGGCGGCGCCGGCCACCCCGAGCCGGACCACCGGGACGTCCCTGCTCGTGGTCTGCGTCATGCCACCCCGCGTCGCTGGCCGGCCGGTGCGGGACGCACGGCCGGCGGGAACCGTCGGGAGTGCGGCCCGACGACGGTGACGGTACCGGTCGGCCTGCCGAATCGACAGACCAGCACGGGAGGGCCTGTCCCGGCGGGCCGGAAGCGTCTACTCTCCTGCCCCATGGCGTCGACGACGGCGGCCCCGGCCGCGACCTCCGGGCTGGCCGCTCTCCTTCCCGAGCGGTTCCTGGCCAGCGCGATCCGGCGGGTCTACCCACGGGTGGAACCGGAGCTGGCCCGGCTGAACGACTTCGTGCCCCGGGGCGGCACCGCCGTGGACGTCGGCGCCTGGTACGGCCCGTGGACGGCCCGGCTGCTGCGGCGCGCCGACCGGGTGGTGTCGGTCGAGCCGACGCCGCCGCTGGCCCGGCAGCTGCGGGCGGCCTTCCCGCGGGCGGAGGTGGTCGAGGCCGCGGTCTCCGACCACGAGGGCACCGCGACCCTGCACCTGCCCGAAGGCGGTGCGATCGTCGGCACCTCGTCGCTGGAGGACCCCGGGCAGGGCGGCGCGGTGGAGGTCCGGCGGATCACCCTGGACTCGCTCGGGCTCACCGACGTCCGGTTCGTCAAGCTCGACATCGAGGGGCACGAGCTGCCGGCGCTGCGAGGCGCGGCGGAGACCGTCCGCCGCGACCGGCCGGTGCTGCTGATCGAGGTGGAGGAGCGCATCCAGCCGGTCGCCCCGCTCCTGGAACTCCTGACCGGCTGGGGCTACCGCGGGCACGTGCTGCCCGGCCGCCGGTGGGTGCCGTTGGCCGACTTCGACCTGGCCGCCCACCAGCGCGCCGCGCTCGTGCGGGTGGAGCAGAGCTTCGTACGGCGCGTGCTGTGGCCGCGTCCCCGCTACGTCAACTCGGTGCTGTTCCGCCCGGAGTGAGCCGCCGGGCGGTCGGGACGCGTGCTACTCCGGCTTGGGCGTCGGGTTGCCCACGGCGATCTCGTTCGTGCAGAGAGCCAGGTCGGGGGCACCGGACACCGTCAGCTCGACCGCGTCCGCGCCACCGATGATCCGGAAGAAGTACTGGTGGATGCCCTGCTTCACCGGGAACTCGGTGGTGCCGGCGCCGAACCGCAGGACGGCGGTGCCGTCTCCGGAACTCAGGTAGCCGATCCGCACCACCCAGTGCCAGTGCTCCCGCGGCTCGTTGAGCGGCATCCGGACCGTCTCTCCAGAGGCGACCCGGTAGCCGCACCACCCCTGCGGTCCGGGCGTGATGGCGCTGCCGTAGACGGTGGCGACCTGGACCCGGCCGAGCGGGTCCAGCACGGACAGGTTCTCCGCCTCGTCGACGAAGACCGGCCGCGTGCCGAACGCCGCGAAGAACCGGGACTGCAGGTTGTAGGGGTGGGAGAGATCGGGGACGACGTTGTTCGGGACCGGCCCGTCGAAGAAGACCGTCCCGGGTGGCGCGCTGGCGATCTCGGTCCGGACGGTCTCGACGTAGGCCCGCCCGGACTTGGCGGCCCACTCGTCGCTGTAGCGGGAGGTGGTCACCGCGGTGCCGAGGCAGACGGCGAACAGCACCAGGACGAGCGCGACGGCGACCGAGTCGCGGTAGCGCTCCGGGATGGGGGCGAGCAGACCCGGCAGCGGCGGCTCGGACCGGGCCGGCGGGGCGGGGACCGGCTCGTCGGCGCCGACCGGCGGTACGGCCGGGGCACCGGCCGCCTCCGGTGCCGGAC
>JAEYGD010000002.1 GCA_023402505.1 Actinomycetes bacterium | reverse complement strand
GGCCCACCGAGGTCAGGCGCCGGCATCGCCGGCGTAGCCGCGCCCGCCGGGTGGTGGAGGCGATGACGCTCGTGCTGGCGGTCGTCGCCGCGATGGCGGTGGTGGTCGACCAGCGGGGCGGCGACGTCGGCGCGGAGGTGGTCACGGGCGCGGTCGACCAGACACCGTCACCGTCACCGGCCTCCGCCGCGCCGACGCCGTCTCCGTCGGCCCCGGCGGTGACGCCGTCGGCGTCCCCGGTGCTCCGGCTCGCCGGACCGGTGCCATCGTCGGGTCGGGGCACGTTCGGGTACGACGACCGGACCGGCCCGGTGCTGGGGGAGGCCGGGGTGCTGCGCCGGTACCGGGTCGCCGTGGAGAGCGGGGCCGAGGAGGACGCGGCCGAGTTCGGCGCTGCCGTGGAGGCGGCGCTCGCGGGGCCGGGGAGCTGGGTGGACAGTGGCCGGCTGCGGTTGCAGCAGGTGCCGGGCGGCTCGGCCCACGACTTCACCGTCTACCTGGCGACCGCTGCGACGGCGGGGCGGATGTGCCTCGCCGGCGGGGTGAACATCCGGGTCGGGGGCCGGCCCTACACCTCGTGCCGGGCGACCGGGAAGGTCATCATCAACCTGGACCGGTGGCGGCTGTCGGTCCCGCACTTCGTGGCGTTGAAGGTGCCGCTGTCGGTGTACCGGCTGTACGTGGTGAACCACGAAGTGGGGCACCAGTTGGGTCACCGGCACGAGCGTTGTCCCGGTCGCGGCCGGCCGGCGCCGGTGATGATGCAGCAGACGCTCTTCCTGGACGGCTGTGTCGCCAATCCGTGGCCGTACCGGGACGGGCGGCGGTACTCCGGGCCGCCGGTCTGAAACCAGCCGCCCGAGGCGTTTAGCAGGCAATTGCCAGGGTTCGCCTGATTGTTCTGGGACGCTGACGCCATGGCCACGTCGTCCCCTCCCGGCCCATCCGTGCCCGCGCGGCCGGTCCCCGCCCGCACCTGGCGGCGCGTCCTGCTGCTCGCCGCGGTGCCGCTGTTCGCCGCGACGGCCGCGCTGGCGCTGGTCCGGGCCGGCGACCGGCCGGACCCGCCGGGCCGCACGGCGTACGGGGCGGCCGAACGGCCGCGGGCCGGTGACTACCCGAGAACCGGGTCGGGGAGCTTCGTCACCGCCACCGGCGACACCGACGTACGCGGCGAGGACGGGCCGCTGCACCGCTACCGGGTCGCCGTCGAACGCGGCACCGGCCAGGACCCCGCCGCCGTGGCCGCCACCGTCGACGAGGTGCTCGGCGACCCGCGCAGCTGGATCGGCTCCGGTGAGCTACGGGTGCAGCGGGTCGACGACGCGGCCCGCGCCGACTTCACCGTCTACCTGGCCACCCCGGACACGTCCGAGCGGATGTGCGCGGAGGGCGGCCTCAGCACCGAGGGCTACACCTCGTGCCGGCTCCCCGGCGAGGTGGTCATCAACCTGGCGCGGTGGATGGAGGCGGTGCCCGACTACGGCGCGCCGGTCGCCGTCTACCGCACCTACGTGATCAACCACGAGGTGGGGCACGAGCTCGGGGAGTGGCACGAGGCCTGCCCGGGGCCCGGGCGGCCGGCACCGGTCATGCAGCAGCAGACGTACGGGCTGGACGGCTGCGTCGCCAACCCCTGGCCGTACCTGGACGGGCGGCGGTACGCGGGCGAACCGGTGCCCGGCACGTGACCCCGGTCTATTCCCGCTCCCGCAGTTCGGGCGACGTGTCCCTCCTCATGGCCGACAGGCCCGGAAGCGAGCAACAATGGCGCGGTTCGCCACCGCCGATCCCGGGGAGTCCACCGTGTCGCTGCCCCCGCTCGTCGAGCCCGCCGCCGAGCTGACCGTTGACGAGATCCGCCGCTACTCGCGCCACCTGATCATTCCGGATGTCGGCGTCGAGGGCCAGAAGCGGCTGAAGAACGCCCGGGTGCTCTGTGTGGGCGCCGGTGGCCTCGGCTCGCCGGCCCTGCTCTACCTGGCCGCGGCCGGCGTGGGCACGCTCGGCATCATCGACTTCGACACCGTCGACGAGTCCAACCTCCAGCGTCAGGTCATCCACGGGGTGTCCGACGTCGGCCGGTCGAAGGCGGAATCGGCCGCGGCCAGCATCCGCGAGATCAACCCGCTGGTCAACGTGGAGATCCACAACACCTCGCTGGACCGCGACAACGTCCGCGACATCTTCGCCCGGTACGACCTGATCGTCGACGGCACCGACAACTTCGCCACCCGGTACATGGTCAACGACGCGGCGGTGCTGCTCGGCAAGCCGTACGTCTGGGGGTCGATCTACCGGTTCGACGGCCAGGCGTCGGTGTTCTGGGCCGAGCACGGCCCCTGCTACCGCTGCCTCTACCCGGAGCCGCCGCCGCCCGGCATGGTGCCGTCCTGCGCCGAGGGCGGGGTGCTCGGCGTGCTCTGCGCGTCGATCGGCTCGATCCAGGTGAACGAGGCGATCAAGCTGCTCGCCGGCATCGGCGAGCCGCTGGTCGGCCGGCTCATGGTCTACGACGCCCTGGAGATGAGCTACCGCAAGATCAAGGTGCGGAAGGACCCGAACTGCGCCCTCTGCGGCGAGAACCCGACGGTCACCGACCTGCTGGAGGACTACGAGGACTTCTGCGGTGCGGTGTCGGTGGAGGCCCAGGAGGCGGTCGTCGACGCGACGATCACCGCGCTGGAGCTGAAGGAGTGGCAGGACGCCGGCAAGGACATCTTCCTCGTCGACGTCCGCGAGCCGGCCGAGTACGAGATCGTCCGCATCCCCGGTGCCACGCTGATCCCCAAGGGCGAGATCATCTCCGGGGAGGCGCTGGCGCGGCTCCCGCAGGACCGGCAGATCGTGCTGCACTGCAAGTCCGGTGTCCGCTCCGCCGAGGCGCTCGCCGCGCTGAAGGCGGCCGGCTTCCGGGACGCCGTCCACGTCCAGGGCGGCGTGCTCTCCTGGATCAAGCAGATCGACCCGGCGCTGCCCGCGTACTGAGGTGCGTCGTCAAGGAGCCCTTCCGGCACCGGAGGGGCTCCTTAACACGTCCCGCGCCGGTTCGGTGGCTGGCGTCAGGTGACCGATTCACCGAGGCGAAGTCACGTTTGCACAGGTAGCGTGTCCGCCGTGGTGGACATGGACGCCGCGATCGGCTTCGTGGTGGCGCACGGTGACGCTGTCGACCGTGCCCGGCTCTCCCGGCTGCGCACCGGCGCGGCGCCGACGGAAGTCGTACTCGAGGTGGTCGAGGGCGGGCAGCTGCCCGACGGCGGCTGGCCCGCGTACCTGGAGGGGAAGGTGGCGTCCGTCGACGCCACCTGTTTCCGCCTCGCGGAGCTGGACGACCTCGGTGCGATCGGCCGGCCGGCGGCCCGGCGCGCGCTGGACTGGCTCGCCTTCCGGCAGCTGCCCGACGGCGGCTGGGAGGAGGACTCCGCGCTGGCGGAGACGGCCCCGGAGTGGGCCCGGCCGGGTGACCCGGAGGCCGGGTTCTACCTGACGGCGAACGCGGCGTTCTGGCTGACCGTCGCCGGTCTCGACGCGCGGGCCGCCGGCCCGCTGGACCACCGGGTCGGCGGGGTGTACGCGGGTGTCGTGCACGCCGCCGCGCTCTCCCTGGTGGCCCGGTTGAACCCGGACGGGACCTGGCCGTCGTTCCTCGCGGCCGGATGGTTGAGCGCGGGGGTGCTGTTCCGCCAGGAGATGTTCCAGGAGTCCGCGCGGATCCAGGTGGCGCTCGCCGAGCGGATCGCCGACATGTCCCCGACCAACGTGGCGTGGCTGGCCGCGACGCTGCGCCGGGTCGGGGTCGACGAGCAGGACTGGATCCTGGTGCGCGCCCGCCGCCGGCTGGCCGAGACTCAGCGCAGCGACGGCGGCTGGGAGAGCGACGACGGGCACCAGTTCGACGTGCACGCGACCCTGACCGCGATCCGCGCCTGCCGCTGACGCCCGCCCCTCACCGCAGGTGGCCGTCGCCGGTCACCACGTACTTCGTGCTGGTCAGCTCGGGCAGCCCCATCGGGCCCCGGGCGTGCAGCTTCTGTGTGGAGATGCCGATCTCCGCGCCGAAGCCGAACTCGCCGCCGTCGGTGAACCGGGTGGAGGCGTTCACCATCACCGCCGCGGCGTCCACCCGGGCCACGAACTCGCGGGCGGCGGCCTGCGAGTCGGTGACGATCGCCTCGGTGTGGCCCGTGCCGTACCGCCGGATGTGCGCGACCGCCGCGTCCAGCGACTCGACGACGGCGACCGAGATGTCGGCCGACAGGTACTCGGTGGCGAAGTCCTCGTCGGTGGCCGGCACGACGGCGGTCGAGTGCCGGGCTACCTCCGGGGTGCCGTGCACGGTGACCCCGGCCTCGGCGAACGCCGCCAGCACCGGCGGCAGGAACGCGTCCGCGACGGCCGCGTGCACCAGCAGCGACTCGGCCGTGTTGCAGGTCGAGAGGCGCTGCGTCTTGGCGTTCAGGGTGATCGCGACGGCCTTCGACACGTCCGCGGCGGCGTCGACGTAGACGTGGCAGTTGCCCACGCCGGTCTCGATCACCGGCACCGTCGACTCCTCGACGACGGTGCGGATGAGCGACGCCCCGCCGCGCGGGATCAGCACGTCGACCAGGCCACGGGCCCGCATCAGCTCCTTGACCGAGTCGCGCGTCGAGGCGTCGAGCAGCTGCACGGTGTCGGCCGGCAGGCCGGTGCCGGCGACCGCGTCGCGCAGCACGGCGACCAGCGCGGCGTTCGAGTGCGCGGCGGTGGAGGAACCCCGCAGCAGCGCCGCGTTGCCGGACTTCAGGCAGATGCCGGCCGCGTCCACGGTGACGTTGGGCCGGCCCTCGTAGATGATGCCGACCACCCCGAACGGCACCCGGACCTGCCGCAGCTCCAGGCCGTTCGGCAGGGTCGAGCCCCGGACGACCTCGCCCACCGGGTCGGGCAGCGCGGCCATCTGGCGCAGCGCGTCGGCGATGGCCGCCACCCGCGCCTCGTCGAGGGCGAGCCGGTCGAGAACCGCCGTGCTCAGCCCGGCCGCGCGCCCGCCCGCCAGGTCCGCGCCGTTCGCGGTCAGGATCTCCGGGGTACGCGCCACCAGCGCGTCGGCCATCGCGTGGAGCGCGGCGTCCTTGACCGTACGCGGGGCGACCGCCAGGGCCTCCGCCGCCGTCCGGGCCCGCCGCGCCTGCTCGACGACGCTCATCCTGCACTCCTTGACGTCGGGTCGTTCACAACAGCACCAGGTCGTCGCGGTGGACGACCTCCCGTTCGTACGCCGGGCCGAGGGCCGCGGCGAGTTCCGCGGTGGTGCGGCCGAGCAGGCCCGGCAACTCCACCGCGTCGTAGTTGACCAGTCCCCGGGCCACCGGCGCGCCCTCGGTGTCCACCAGGTCGACCGGGTCACCGGCGGTGAACGTCCCGTCCACGGCGGTGATCCCGGCGGGCAGCAGCGACTTGCGCCGCCCCACCACGGCCTGCACGGCACCCGGGTCCAGGTGCAGGCGGCCCCGGGGCGAGGTGGCGTGGGCGAGCCAGAACAGGCGGGCCGCGGGGCGCCGCCGGCTGGGGTGGAAGAGGGTGCCGACCGGCGCCCCGCCCAGCGCCTCGGCGGCCAGCCCGGCGGCGGTCAGGACCACCGGGATGCCGAACCCGGTGGCGATCCGGGCCGCCTCCACCTTGGTGACCATGCCGCCGGTGCCGACCCCGGCCCGGCCGGCGCCGCCGATCGTCACCCCGGCGAGGTCCCGTTCGCCGCGTACCTCGGTGATCCGGGTCGAGCCCGGGCGGGCCGGGTCGCCGGTCCAGAGCGCGTCGACGTCGGAGAGCAGGACCAGCAGGTCGGCGTGGACCAGCGCGGCCACCAGGGCGGCGAGCCGGTCGTTGTCACCGAACTTGATCTCCTCCGTGGCGACCGTGTCGTTCTCGTTGACGATCGGCACCGCACGCAGGTCGAGCAGCTTGCGCAGGGTCCGGTACGCGTTGCGGTAGTGCGCGCGCCGGGTCACGTCGTCGGCGGTGAGCAGCACCTGCCCGACGGTGAGCCGGTGCCGGGCGAAGGCCGCCGCGTACCGGCCGATCAGCAGGCCCTGGCCGACGCTGGCGGCGGCCTGCTGGGTGGCCAGGTCGCGGGGGCGGCGGGCCAGCCCCAGCGGGGCGAGGCCGGCGGCGATCGCGCCGGAGGACACCAGCACGACCTCCCGGCCCTGGCGGGCGAGGGCGGCGAGGGTGTCCACGAGCACGGCGACCCGCTCCTCGTCGAGGCCGCCGGTGGCGGTGGTCAACGAGGAGGACCCGATCTTGACGACCACCCGGCGGGCCGTCGTCACCAGTTCACGCACCCGCCCATTCTGCGTGGTCGCTCCCGCGGCTCCCGGCCGTGATCCCATATCGTGGCGGGTCGTGGGACCTGAGGAGTACGTCGAGGCGGTGCTGGAACTGGTCGAGCGCATCCCGCCCGGCCGGGTGATGTCGTACGGGGCGGTGGCCGACGCCCTCGCCGAGCGCTCGGGGCGGGCGTCCGCCCGGCTGGTCGGTTCGATCATGGCCCGGCACGGTGGCGGGGTGCCCTGGCACCGGGTGGTGAACTCCGCCGGGCGGCTGCCACCGGGCCACGAGCGGGAGGCGCGGGCCCGGCTGCTCGCGGAGGGGGCGCCGTTGCGGGGCGACGGCGTGGACCTGCGGGCGGCGAGGTGGTCGCCGGAAGAGGGGATGTGACCCCCGCCATAACGTGAGTAACATTCGGCGCCATGGACGCGCCGCCGGCTGGAACCGGTCCGCCCGCCGCCGGCCCGTCCGGCGGTGTCACCGCGCCGGCCGGTGAGCCCGCCACCACGGGCGGAGTGCTGCCCCGCCGGGTCCACGGGGGGTACGCGCTCGGCTCCTTCGCCACCGGCGCCTTCGGCACCGTGCCCGGCCTGCTCCTGCTGCCGTACCTGACCGACACGCTGGGCGTGGCGGCCGGCGTGGCGGCCCTGCTCGTGCTGCTGCCGAAGGCGTGGGACGTGCTGGTCAACCCGGTCGCGGGGCGGATCTCCGACCGCACCCGCTCCCGCTGGGGCCCCCGCCGGCCGTACCTGCTGGGCGCCGGGATCGCGCTCGGCGTGCTCTTCGCGGCGATCTTCGCCGCGCCGTTCGGCAACGGGCCGGCGGCCGGCCTGTACGTGGCGCTGGCGTTCCTCGCCACCGCCACCGCGTTCGCCTTCTTCCAGGTCCCGTACGTGGCGATGCCGGCCGAACTGACCGGCGACTACACCGAACGTACCCGGCTGATGACCTGGCGGATCGCGGTGCTGGCGCTGGCCATCCTGGTCTCCGGGGCGGTGGCCCCGCTGGTGCGGGACGCGGCCGGTGGCGGGCTCGCGGGGCACCGCTGGATGGGTCTCTTCGTCGCCGGGCTGATCGTGCTCGGGGCGGTCGGCGCGTTCCTGGGCACCCGCTCCGCGCCGACCGGCACGGCGCGCGAGAGCGAGCCGACGTTGCGGGCGCAGCTCGCGGTCGCGGGTCGCAACCGGGCGTTCCGCGCGCTGCTGGTCTGCTTCGTGATCCAGTCCGCCGGTGTGGCGACGATCCTGGCCGGGGTGGACTACTTCGCGACCCAGATCCTCCGCGACCCGGAGGGCGGGCCGACCGTCCTGTTCGTCTGCTTCGTCGGGCCGGCGTTGCTGGTCATGCCGGTGTGGAGCCGGGTGGGGCGGCGGTTCGGCAAGCTCGTCGGCCTGGTCGCCGCCTCGCTGATCTTCGCGTTCGGCGCGCTGTGCCTGGTCGCCGCCGAGGTGCTGCCGGCCGTCGCGATCTACCTGCTGGTCGCGCTGATCGGCGTCGGGTACGCGGGCCAGCAGGTCTTCGCGCTGGCCATGCTGCCCGACTGCATCGCCCACGACGAGGCGCGCACGGGCCGGCGGCAGGCGGGCGTGTTCACCGGCCTGTGGACGGCGGGGGAGACGTTCGGCCTGGCGTTGGGGCCGGGCATCTTCGGGCTCGTGCTCCAGCTCTCCGGTTACGTCTCCTCCGACACCGGCGCGGCGGCGGCCCAGCCGGACAGCGCCCGCCTCGGCATCCTCCTGGGCTTCACGGTCCTCCCGGCCACCCTGGTAGCCACCGCAACCCTCCTCCTCCGCCCCTACAACCTCACCCCGCCCACTCTCGGCGATCATGGAGTTGTGGTGGGGACGAAAGCCGCTGAAGACCACGGAAAGGGCACCACAACTCCATGATCGACAAGAGCGGGGTTTCCGCGGAACGGGTGCTTGACGAGATCCGGCGGCTGAGGGGGGTGGATCGGCCGACTCATGGGGGGCGGTTGTTCGCGTACGTCTACGACCCGGCCGTGCCCGGGCTGGACGAGCTCACCACCGCCGCCCACGCCCTCAGCGCCCACGTCAACGGCCTCGACCCGACCGCGTTCCCGTCGCTGCTCGCGATGGAGAACGCGCTGGTCGGCGCCGCCGCCCGGCTGCTCGGCGGCGGGCCGGGCAGCACGGCCCCGGACGTGGTGGGCAGCGTCACCAGCGGCGGCACCGAGTCACTGATCCTCGCGGTCAAGTCGGCCCGCGACGCCCACCCGGAGATCGCCGAGCCCCGGATCGTGGTGCCCGCCAGCGCGCACGCCGCCTTCGCCAAGGCCGGCCACTACCTGCGGGTGGCCGTGGACACCGTGCCCGTGTCGGCGCAGACGCTGCGCCCCGACCCGGCCGCCGTCGCCGCCGCGATCCGTCCCGGGACCGTGCTGGTCGTGGCGTCCGCACCGTCGTACGCGCACGGCGTCGTCGACCCGGTCGAGGAGATCGCCGCGATCGCCGCCGACGCCGGGGTGCGCTGCCACGTCGACGCGTGCTTCGGCGGCTGGACCCTGCCCTGGCTGCGCCGCCTCGGTGAACCGGTGCCGCCGTTCGACTTCGCCGTGCCGGGAGTCACCTCGATCTCGGTCGACCTGCACAAGTACGCGTACGCCCCGAAGGGCGTCTCGGTGCTGCTGCACCGCGATCCGGCGCTGCGGGCGCCGCAGTACTTCGCGTACGCCGGCTGGCCCGGCTACACCATGGTCAACCCGGTGATCGCCTCGACCCGCTCCGGTGGGCCGATCGCCGCCGCGTACGCGGTCCTGCGGCACCTCGGCGAGGACGGTTACCTGCGGCTGGCACGGCTGACCCGGGACGCGGTGGCCGGGCTGGCGGACGCCGTACGGGGGGTCCCCGGGCTGCGGCTGATGACCGAGCCGGAGTCCACCGTGGTCTGCTTCACCACCACCGACCCGGGGCTGGACCTGTTCGTGCTGGTTGACGAGCTGGCCGCCCGCGGCTGGCACACCCAGCCCCAGCTGTCGTACGCCGGCCTCCCGCCGAGCGTCCACCTCACGGTCACCGCGTCGGTCGCGCCGCAGGTGGCCGCTTTCGGCCCGGACCTGGCCGACGCCGTCGCGGCGACCCGGGCGGCGGGACCGGTCGTCCTGCCCCCGGAGCTGCTGGCCCTCGCGACGGCGCTGACCCCCGACGCGCTCACCCCGGACGTCGTCGCCGGCCTGGCCGCCGGTCTCGGTCTCGGCGCCGGACCGGGCGGGGACGACGCGAGGGCGGCCGGCCGGGTCGACGCTGCGGCCGGCACCGGACCCGGCGGGGACGACGCGGCCGGCGCCGGCCCGCTGCCGGAGCGGATGGCCCTGGTCAACACGCTGCTCGACGCCGCACCGCCGGCGCTGCGGGAGCGGCTGCTGGTGGAGTTCGTCGGGTTGCTCCAGCGCCCCGCCTTCTGACCGGGTGCCGAGCCCTGGTCAGTCCGGAGGGAGCCGCAGGGTGGTCCGGGCGGTGTTGTCGCCGGGTGTGTGGTCGGCGGGGAACCTCCCGTCGACGTTGGCCCGCATGGTGAGGGCGAGGCCGTCGAGGGCCCGGGCCGTCGGACCCGGCAAGATGTCCACCCGCAGACCGAACCGGTACGAACGGGAACCGCCCGCCGCTATCGGCCGGTCCCCGGTGCAGAACATCGTCTTCGTGTCCTCGTTCTCCCCCTGGTTGAAGCAACCGCCGATGCCGCTGCCGTCGAGGTCGACCGTCGCCTCCACCGGCAGCACGATGATCATGTCGTTCGAGTCGTACGTCCGCTCGCCCTGGTTGGTCACGGTGAAGGTCAGCGAGCCCGTGTAGGCGTCGCCGGCCGGGTCGAGGTCGACCGAAGCCGGAGCGCTGATCGACAGGTCGAGCTTGCGGGGCACGGCCGTCGACGGGGGCCCCGTCGACCGGCCGCCGGACGGGGAGGCCGACGTCGTCGGCGGTCTCCGGGTGGCGCTCGCCGAGGGTGTCGGGCTGGCCGTCGCGCTCGGCGCGGCGGACAGACTCGGCACCGGGCCGCTCGGTGCGGTGCTCGGCGTGGCCGGCGTGACGTCGGTGTCCGGGGGCGACTCGTCGGTGGCCACCGGTGGCGGAGTGAGCGCGTTGCCGGCCACGCCGACCGCACCGGCGAACAGGACGGCGGCGGCAGCGACGACCGGTGCCGCCGTGCGGCTCCGCAACCGGCGGTACGCGCGCCGCCGGGGCTCGTCCGGGTCCGGTTCGCTGATCCGGCGCCCGGCGGCGCCCCGGAACTCGGCGAAGGCGCCGGCCAGCGGGTCGAGGCCCGGGTCACGGTCGTCCATCTCAATCCACCGTCCTTCCGGCCGGCCCGGCCGCGTGCGTTTCCCCGGCGTCACCCCGCGGGCCGGCTGCACTGCGTGACCCGGCGGCACTCCGCGGGCCGGCTGCACTGCGTGACCCGGCGGCGCTGCGCGGGCCGGCTTCCGTGTCGCCCAGGCTGGCCGCCAGCGTCGTACGGGCGCGGTGCAACCAGGACTTGACCGTCCCCGGCGCGACGCCGCAGTCCTCGGCGATCTCGTTGACCGTGAGTTCGGCCAGGTAGAACAGGACCACCGCGCGCCGCTGGTCGGCGGGGAGCGTGCTGAGCGCCGCGGTCAACGCGACCCGGTCAGGCCCCGGACCGGCCACCACCTCCGGCCGCTGCCGCTGCTGGAACAGCCGAGCGGTCCGCAGCCGGCGCCACCGGCTGGCCGCGGCGTTCCAGGCGACCCGCCGCACCCAGGCCACCGGGTCGTCGTACCGGGCGAGCCGGTCCCAGCGGGGCCACGCCCTGGCGAACGCCTCCTGCACCAGGTCCTGGGCCTCGTTCACGTCCCCGACGAACGCGTAGAGCTGCACCACCAGGCTCTGGAAGCTGTGCCGGTAGACCTCGTCGAAGCGGGGACCGGAATCCTCGACCACCACGCCGCTCACCTCGATCGTCAGCCGCGCCGGGAACGTCTCCGGGCCGGACGGGGTGGGCGCGTGCGGCCGCAGGAAGCC
>JAEYGD010000496.1 GCA_023402505.1 Actinomycetes bacterium | reverse complement strand
GTGGGCGGCCGGCGGCCGGACGTGGCCTCGGCCGGCGGGTCGGGCTCGACCGGGGCCGGCCGGCCCGGGCCGGGACCGGTGGGCGGCCGGCGGCCGGACTCGGCGGGTGTGCGGCGGGGACGGGCGGAGGACTCCACGGATGTTGAACGGCCTTCACCCACCGCGGGTGACGAGCAGGGGCGCTCGCGGCGGCCGGTCTGCGCGCGAGCGCGACCACGTCGGGTGCGCACGCCGGAGACGGGTGCTGCGACCCCTCGTGCCGGGGGCGGCCGGCCGTCGAGGGCCGGGCCGCCGGCCCGGTCGGCCGCCGCGAGCGGCCTACGCGGAAAGGGTAGCCCCGTGGGTTGGGGCACACAATGGGAATATCGAAGCCGATCACGGACCGTCGGTAGTGGCGCCGGAGTGTCGGGGGCCGGGCGTACCGTTGGGGTCATGGCGCTCGACATTCCGCGGCTCGACGGCCGCTTCCAGGTCGTCAGCGAATTCCAGCCGGCCGGCGACCAGCCGGCGGCGATCGACGCGCTGGAGCGGCGGGTCCGGGGCGGTGACCGCAACACGGTGCTGCTCGGCGCGACCGGCACCGGCAAGAGCGCCACCGCGGCGTGGCTGATCGAGCGGTTGCAGCGCCCGACGCTCGTCCTGGCGCCCAACAAGACGCTCTGCGCTCAGCTGGCGAAGGAGTTCAGCGAGCTGCTGCCGCACAACGCGGTCGAATACTTCGTCTCCTACTACGACTACTACCAGCCCGAGGCCTACATCCCGCAGACCGACACCTACATCGAGAAGGACTCCTCGATCAACGAGGAGGTCGAGCGGCTGCGGCACTCGGCCACGATGTCGCTGCTGACCCGGCGGGACGTGGTGGTGGTCGCCACCGTCTCGGCGATCTACGGTCTGGGCACGCCGGAGGAGTACCTCGACCGTGCCGTCCGGGTGGCCGTCGGCCAGGAGCTGGACCGTGACCAGCTGCTGCGCCGACTGGTCGACATCCAGTACACGCGCAACGACATGGCCTTCCAGCGCGGCACGTTCCGGGTCCGCGGCGACACCCTGGAGATCATCCCGGCCTACGAGGAGCTGGCGGTCCGCATCGAGCTGTTCGGCGACGAGGTGGAGAAGCTCTACTACCTGAACCCGCTGACCGGCGACGTGGTCCGCGAGGTCGACCACCTGCTGATCTTCCCGGCCACGCACTACGCGGCCGGCCCGGAGCGGATGGAGCGGGCGATCCGCGACATCGAGACCGAGCTGGGCGAGCGGCTGGCCGAGCTGGAGCGGCAGGGCAAGCTGCTGGAGGCGCAGCGGCTGCGGATGCGCACCACCTACGACATCGAGATGATGCGTCAGGTGGGCTTCTGCTCCGGCATCGAGAACTACTCGATGCACATCGACGGCCGGCTGCCCGGCAGCCCGCCGCACTGCCTGCTCGACTACTTCCCGGACGACTTCCTCACCGTCATCGACGAGTCGCACGTGACGATCCCCCAGATCGGCGGCATGTACGAGGGCGACGCGTCCCGCAAGCGCATGCTGATCGACCACGGCTTCCGGCTGCCGAGCGCCGCCGACAACCGGCCGCTTCGCTTCGACGAGTTCCTGGAGCGGGTCGGCCAGATGGTGTTCCTGTCGGCCACCCCCGGCCCGTGGGAGCTGGAGCAGGCGCAGGGCGAGTTCGTGGAGCAGGTGATCCGGCCGACCGGCCTGGTCGACCCGGAGGTGGTCGTCAAGCCCACCAAGGGCCAGATCGACGACCTCATGCACGAGATCAAGCTGCGCACCGAGCGGGACGAGCGGGTGCTGGTCACCACGCTGACCAAGAAGATGGCCGAGGACCTGTCGGACTACCTGTTGGAGAACGGCATCCGCGTCCGCTACCTGCACTCGGAGGTGGACACGCTGCGTCGGGTCGAGCTGCTGCGCGAGCTGCGCAAGGGTGACTACGACGTGCTGGTCGGCATCAACCTGCTGCGCGAGGGCCTGGACCTGCCCGAGGTGTCGCTGGTCGCCATCCTCGACGCGGACAAGGAGGGCTTCCTGCGCAGCGGCCGGTCGCTGATCCAGACGATCGGCCGGGCGGCCCGCAACGTCTCCGGTCAGGTCCACATGTACGCCGACAAGATCACTCCGTCGATGGCGGAGGCGATCGAGGAGACCAACCGGCGGCGGGCCAAGCAGATCGCGCACAACGAGGCGCACGGGATCAGCCCGGAGCCGCTGCGCAAGAAGATCCACGACATCCTCGACGACATCTACCGCGAGGCGGAGGACACCGACACCCGCATCGGTGGCGCGGTGCGGCAGCTCTCCCGGGGCAAGGCGCCGGTCAAGGAGACCCGCAGCCGGTCCCGGGCCGCCGCCGGCCCGGCCCGGGAGGGGATGGCCCGTGCCGAGCTGGCCGAGCTGATCCAGGAGCTGAACGACCAGATGCTCGCCGCCGCGCGGGAGCTGCAGTTCGAGTTGGCCGCGCGGATCCGCGACGAGATCTCCGAGCTGAAGAAGGAGCTTCGCGGCATGGACGCCGCCGGGGTGAAGTGACGGCAGGCCGTCATGAGCACGCCAGACGAGATGGTGGTCGGCGCTCCGCCGGCACGGCTGCGCCCGTTCGTCGACCGCTACCTCGGCTACCGGGAGGCGGCGCCGGCCCCGCTGGTCCGCCGGCAGGCGGCCGGGGCGTTCGTCGTCCTCGTCCTGGGCTGGGGCGACCCGCTGGACGTGGTCGACCCGCGTGCCCCGGCGCTGGGCGCCTCCGGCGTGTCGTCCTTCGTCGCCGGGCCGTACGACGGCTGGTGCACCACCTCGACGCAGGGTGTCGGCACGGGGGTGGAGCTGATCCTCACGCCCCTCGCCGCGCGCCGGCTGCTCGGCCTGCCGCTGGGTGAGCTGACCAACCGGGCCGTCGCGCCGGACCGGCTGCCCGACCCGTGGCTGTCCCGGCTGCGCGATCGGCTCGCCGGGGAGCACACTTGGCCGGCCCGGTTCGCGCTGCTGGACCGGGCGCTGGCCGACCGGCTGGCGGTGACCGCGCCGCTCGACCCGCGGTTGGGGCACGCCTGGCGGCGGCTCGCGGGCACCGCCGGCCAGCTCGGTGTCGCCCAGCTCGCCGACGAGCTGGGCTGGAGCCGCCGACACCTGGCCGTCCGCTTCCGGCAGGAGATCGGGCTGCCGCCGAGGACCGTGGCCCGGCTGCTGCGGTTCCGGCGCGCGTACGCGACCGTGTCCCGGGACGTGCTGCCCGCGCCGACCGGTGGCGTGGCGCCGGTGGGGGAGTGCGACGGCTGGGCCGAGCTGGCGGTGCGCTGCGGCTATTTCGACCAGTCGCACCTGATCCGGGACTTCCGGCAGTTCACCGGCGGCACCCCGGCGGCGCTCGCCGGATCACATCCGTCCAATCCGGCGTGAGACCGCGCCGGCAGGATCGGGGCATGCGAAGCATCTACCCGACCTTTCGTTACCCGGACGCCCGCGCCGCCGTCGAGTGGCTCTGCCGGGCCTTCGGCTTCCGCGTCCACGCCGTGCACGAGGCGCCCGACGGCACCGTCGCGCACGCCGAGCTCGTCCTGGACGACGGGATGATCATGGTCAGCACCGGGCCGGGGCCGGCGGGCCGCCCGGCGGACGACGACTACGCCGTCTACGTGGCCGTGGACGATCTCGACGGGCACCACGGCCGGGCCCGGGCGGCGGGCGCCGAGATCGTCCGTGGGCCCTTCGACACCGACTACGGCTCCCGCGACTACACGGCCCGTGACCTGGTCGGCCGGGTGTGGTCGTTCGGCACGTACCGCCCCTGAGGGGAGAGCGGCCGGGCCGGCGTGGCAGGAGCGGCGCGTCCTACCGTCGTCGCTTTCCGCGAGCGCTCTATTGCGCTGGGTGACCGTCCTGCGTACTCTCCCTCGATGGGGAGGCGGGAAATGCCGTTGCCAACAAGTCCGGTCATCCGACGCGCGCGACTCGGCGCTGAGCTGCGCCAACTGCGCCGACGCGAGGCGCTCACCCTGGAGCAGGTCTGCGAACGGCTCGGCTGGGCCTCCACCTCGAAGCTGTCCCGCATCGAGCTGGGCCAGAGCCGGCCGGACCTCGCCGACGTGCTCGACCTGCTCGACGTCTACCAGGTCCCGCCGGCACAGCGGGACGCGCTCATCGTCATCGCCCGGGACGCGGCGACCAGCCGGGGCTGGTGGCGGGCGCTGGGTGAGATGGGGGAGCGGCAGCGCACGTACGCCGAGCTGGAGGCGGGCGCCGCCAGCATCGTGGACTGGCAGCCGGCCGTCGTGCCGGGGCTGTTGCAGACACCGGCGTACGCGCGGCTGCGGATCACCGCGGCCCACCTGGTGGACTCCACCGTGGACGTGGAGGGGGACGTGCGCGCGCGCCTGATCCGGCACGACGTGCTGCGCCGCGAGGACCCGCCGCGCTACACGGCGGTGCTCGGGGAGGCGGCCTGCGAGCCGGGTGACACCCCGGCCGACGTGTGGCGGGAACAGCTGCGACACCTCGTCGACCTGGCCGAGCTGCGCAACGTGACGATCCGCCTGCTCCCCAGGGACCGGGTGCCGCACGGTGGGGTGCAGCCGCTGACCCCCTACTCGTGCTATTCCTTTCCGGACCCGGCCGACCCCCGCACCGTCATGCTGGAGGCCCTCACCACCGACGTCCGGCTGGTCGCCCCGCTCGACGTGGACCGGTACGAGAGGCTGACCGCCTGGCTGCTGGAGGCCGCGCTGACGCCGGAGGAGACGGTCGCGGCACTGGGCGAGCGACTCGCCCGCTGACCGGTGGCGGCGGGCACGGCGCGGCCGTCGGGCCCGGCGCCCCCGAGCCCGTCGGGACCGGCGGCCGGCGCGTGCGAGAGCACGATAGGCGGCGGGTACGACAGTCTCAGGCCGGCACGTCCACGAAGTGCTCGACCAGTGGCGGGTTGGCGAAGTGCGGGCCGATCAGCTCCCGCCACCGGGTGAACCGCTCGGTGGCGCGGAAGTTCTGGTCGTGCGCCTCGACCGTGTCCCACTCGACCAGCAGCACGAACCGCGTCGGCGACTCGACGCCCCGGGTCATCCGCACCGACCGGCAGCCGGGCGTGCCGGCGAGCACCGGGTGACCCTGGGCGTACGCGGCGGCGAACGCGTCCTCGTGTCCGGGCAGTACGTCGATCAACGCGACCTCAAGCACCATGTGCGCAGCCTCGCACGCGGACCGGCGGGCCTCGCGCCCCGGGGCCCGGTTCCCATCGGGCGAGAGAGATCTTCAGGGACGTCGTCCCGGGCGTGGGCCGGCAACTTCGGGGAAGTTGTCCCCTCGGCCGCGCGCGGCCCAGCAACTTCGGGGAAGTTGTCCCCTTGTCTGGGCGTGGGCCGGCAACGTCGGGGATGTCGCCGGGCGCGGGCCGGCGACATCGGGGAGGTTGTCCCCTCGGCCGCGCGTGGGCCGGCAACTTCGGGGAAAGTGCCCCCTCGGCCGGACGTGAGCCGGCAACTTCGGGGGAGTTGTCCCCTCGGCCGCGTACGCGGTGCCCACCGTGGACGGCGGAGGCGCGGTCGCCGGGGCAGTAAGGCTAGCCTCCTAGGAAGCCGTACGCGACGTGGGGCGCCGCACCCACAGGCGCACCCGGCCGGCGGGAGTGGGCAGGGACACCGACCCCCGAGATGCGGGCACTCGCCCGGGTGGGTCAGAATGAACCACGGAGGGGAGTATTCCCCCGCGACGGAGTCGTCAGCACGGTCCACCACCGGCCCCCGGTGCACGACCCGGCCCCGTCGGTCACCGCCCCCGGGCGATGGCGGAAGAGACCTCCGACAGTCACCACAGTCAGCGTCACCGGCACACCGCGGCCCCCGAGGGCGTACGGTGTGCCGGACGTTGCGTGTCTGCCGGAGGAATGAGCCTTGGACGTGTCCGCACTGGTGTGGGCGGGGACGCTCGTCGCACTGACCGCGATCCTCCTCGTCGACCTGCTGATCATCGGTCGCCGGCCCCACGAGCCGAGCGTGCGCGAGTCGAGCATCTGGGTCGGCTTCTATGTCGGCCTGGCCCTGGTCTTCGGCGCGGGCCTCTGGCTGGCCTCCGGCCCGAGCGTGGCGGGGCAGTTCTACACGGGCTGGCTCACCGAGTACAGCCTCTCGGTGGACAACCTCTTCGTCTTCGTGATCATCATGGCCCGCTTCGGGGTGCCCCGGCCGTACCAGCAGAAGGTGCTGCTCATCGGCATCGTGCTGGCACTGGTGATGCGCGGTGGTTTCATCGCCGCCGGCGCCGCCCTGATCTCCCAGTTCTCCTGGGTCTTCTACATCTTCGGCGCGTTCCTCATCTACACGGCGGTCAACCTGGCCCGCCAGGGCGAGCCGGACGAGGACGAGTTCACCGAGAACGTGCTGATCCGGTGGAGCCGCCGGGCGCTGCCGATCTCACGGGACTACGACGGCGCGAAGTTGACCACGCACGAGAACGGCCGGCGGATGTTCACCCCGATGCTGATCGTCATGATCGCGATCGGTACGACGGATCTGATCTTCGCGCTCGACTCGATCCCGGCGATCTTCGGCATCACCCAGGAGCCGTACCTGGTCTTCACCGCGAACGTGTTCGCGCTGATGGGTCTGCGGCAGCTCTACTTCCTGCTCGGCGGCCTGCTGAACCGGCTGATCTACCTGAGCTACGGCCTCGCGGTGGTGCTGGGCTTCATCGGCGTCAAGCTGGTGCTCGAGGCCCTGGCCGAGAACCGCCTGCCGTTCATCAACGGCGGCGAGCACGTCGGGTGGGCCCCGCACATCCCGATCTGGCTCTCGCTGACGGTCATCCTGGGCACGCTGCTGGTGGCCACCGTCGCGAGCCTGGTCAAGTCGTCGCGGGACCGGCGCCGGAGTCTGGTGAAGGTGCGCGGCTGACGGGCGTCGTCAGACCCGGTGGGCGCCGACCAGGGTGGCGGTGCGGTCGGCGGGCAGCCGCTCCTCGAGGACGCGGCGCCGCCGGTAGCAGGCGTGCAGCATCCGGCGGTCGTCGCCGGGGCCCGGGTCGGCGGTGACGATCCCGATGTGGTGGATGCCCCGCCCGGGCCGGGCGAAGAAGTAAAGGTCCCCGGGGCGTTCGCTGCCGGCCGGCAGGGGCGTGGTCGCGGCAGCCTGGTCGTCGGCGTCGCGCGGCAGCCGTACGCCGAACCGCCGCCAGGCCAGGTGCACGAGGCCGGAGCAGTCGATGCCGTACGTGGAGAGGCCGCCCCAGATGTAGACGACGTCCAGCAGCCGGCGGGCGACGGCGAGCGCC
>JAEYGD010000484.1 GCA_023402505.1 Actinomycetes bacterium | reverse complement strand
ACCACGGGGGCCGTGGCGGCACCCGCCGAGCCACCCGCCACCACGGGGGCCGTGGCGGCACCCGCCGAGCCACCCGCGACGACGGGATCCGTGGCGGCACCCGCCGGGTCGGTGCCGGCGGGTCCGGTCGGCTGGGTGCCGGTGCGGCCGGGCACCACCAGCGGGGCGCCGGTGACCGGGCAGGGCACGACGACGCAGTCCAGCCCGAACACGTCCCGGACCAGGTCGGCGGTGAGGATGTCCCCGGGCGGGCCGGCCGCGACCACCGCGCCGGAGCGCATGGCGACGAGGTGGTCGGCGTACCGGGCGGCCTGGTTGAGGTCGTGCAACACGGCCACGACCGTCCGGCCCCGCTCGGTACGCAGGCGGTGCAGCAGGTCCAGCACCTCGACCTGGTGGGCCAGGTCGAGGAAGGTGGTCGGCTCGTCGAGCAGCAGCGCCTCGGTGTCCTGGGCGAGGGTCATCGCGATCCAGACGCGCTGCCGCTGGCCGCCGGACAGGGTGTCGACCGGGCGGTCGGCCAGCGCGGCGACGTCGGCGAGGGCCATCGCCCGGTCCACCGCCTCGCGGTCGTCGGCCGACCACTGCCGCCACCACCGCTGGTACGGCTGCCGGCCCCGCCCGACCAGGTCGGCGACGGTGACCCCCTCGGGCACCAGCGGGCTCTGCGGGAGCACGCCCAGACGCCGGGCGACCTCGCGGGTCGGCAGGTCCCGGATCGCCGCCCCGTCGAGCAGCACGGCGCCCCGCCGTGGCGTGAGCAGCCGGGCCATGGTGCGCAGCAGCGTCGACTTGCCGCAGGCGTTCGGCCCGACGATGACGGTGAACGCGTCGCGGGGCAGGTCGAGGTGGAGCCCGTCCAGCACGGTCCGCTCGTCGTAGCCGGCGACCAGGTCGCGGGTGGAGAGCATCAGACCTCCTTCCGAGACGTCGGGCGGTGGCGGCGAGGGGACGCGGGCACCGCCGGCCGGCGGGTGGGACGGCCGGGGTTCACGACGGCCTCCGCCGGCCGCGGAGCAGCAGGAACATGAGGTACGGCCCGCCGATGGCGGCGGTCAGCACCCCGGCCGGCAACTGGGTGGGCGCGAACAGCCGGCGCCCGGCGAGGTCGGCGAGCACCAGCAGCAGCGCACCGAGCAGCGCGGCGCACACCAGCGGTGGGCGTTCGGCGCGGGCCAGCCGCCGGGCCAGTTGCGGCGCGACCAGGGCGACGAAGTCGACGGCACCGACCTGCGCGGTGACCATCGCGGCGACCAGCACGCCGGTGCCGGCCAGCCCGATCCGGCGGGCGACCGGGCGCAGCCCGATCCCGCGCGCGGTGTCGTCGTCCAGGGCGCTGCTGTTCAGCGCCCAGCCGGCCCAGGCCAGCACCGGGGCGAGCACCAGCAGGGTGCCGGCGATCCAGAGGGTTTCGGTCCAGCCCTTGCCGGCGAGCGTGCCGATCAGCCAGATCTGCGCCCGCAGGCCGTCGATCGGGTCGGCGGTGAGCATGACCACCTCGGTGAGCGCCCGCAGCGCGAACGCGACGGCCACGCCGGCGAGCACGAACCGCTGGGCGGCCAGACCGTGCCGGGCGCCGAGGGCGAGCAGCAGACCGGCGGCGACCAGCCCGCCGGCGAGGGCGCTCGGCGCGACCAGGACGGCGGCGGCGCCGCTGGTGAGGGCCACCGTGGCGGCGAGGCCGGCGCCCTGGGTGATGCCGATGACGTCGGGGCTGGCCAGCGGGTTGCGGGCCACGCTCTGGATGAGGGTGCCGGCCACCCCGAACGCCGCGCCGGCCACCGCCGCGAGCACCAGCCGCGGCAGGCGCAGGTCCAGCACCACCAGGTCGTACGGGGTGCCGGCGCCGGAGAGCGCGCGCAGCACGTCACCGGCGGCCACGAACGGGGTGCCGAGGGAGAGGCTGAGTACGCCGGCCGCGAGCAGCAGCACGAGGAGTACGGCGGCGACCAGCACCGAGCGGCGGCGGACCTGCACGGCCACCGGCCCGATCCGCAGCAGCGACCGTCCGGGCAGCGCGGCGAGGCCGGCGCTCACGCGGTCACCACCTTCGCGCGGCGCACCATGATCGCCAGTACGGGCGCGCCGATCAGTGCCGTGACGATGCCGGCGGGCACCTCCCCGGGCGGGTCGACGAGCCGACCCACGACGTCGGCGCTGAGCAGCAACGCCGGCCCGAGCAGGGCGGAGAGGGCGAGGGTCCAGCGGTGGTCCGCACCGACCAGGGCGCGGGCCAGGTGCGGGACGGCGAGCCCGACGAACGCGATCGGTCCGGCGGCGGCGACCGCCGCGCCGGTGAGCAGCACGGCGGCGGCCCCACCGGCGAGGCGGACCAGCCCGATGCGGTGGCCGAGCCCGCGCGCCACGTCGTCGCCGAGGGCGAGCGCGTCCAGGCCCCGGGCGACGAGGGCGGCCAGCAGCAGGCCGGCGAGCACGAACGGCAGCACCTGCGCGGCGACCGACACGTCCCGACCGGTGAGCCCGCCGACGACCCAGAACCGGTACTCCTCGAAGGTGCGCGCGTCGATGCTGAGCAGCGCGTACACGATCGAGGCGATGCTGGCGTCGAGCGCCGCGCCGACCAGCGCGAGCGTGACCGGGTTGGCGCCCTCGCGGGCGCGGGTGGCGACGGCGAACACGAGGACGCCGGCGGCGAGCGCCCCGGCGATGCCGAACCAGACGTATCCGGCGAGGGTGGTGATGCCGAAGACCGAGATGGCGAGCACCACGCCGAGCGAGGCGCCGGCGCTGATCCCGAGGATGCGCGGCTCGGCGAGGGGGTTGCGGGTGAGCGCCTGGAGCAGCACCCCGGCGACCGCGAGGGCGAGGCCGACGGCGAGGCCGAGGGCGGTACGCGGCAGCCGCAGGTCCCGGACGATCGTGCTGGCCTCGCCGCCGTCCGGTGCGACCAGCGCCTGCCACACCTGGTCCACGGGGATCGGCTTGCTGCCGAGGGCGAAGCTCGCCAGCACGGCCAGGGCCAGCGCGAGCGCGGCCACACCGGTGACCGTCAGCCTGCGGCCGGCGCGCCCACGGGTGGTGGATCCGGCCGGGGCGGGCCGGGCGGCGAGGGTGGTCACGGCTCTCCTGCACAGGGGTGCTTAGGAACGCCTAACCTTAGCTGACCTGCTGAAGTGCTCCTAACCGGCGGCGGTCGATCGCCCCGAGGTCCCGGCCGGCACGCCCTAGGCTCAAGGGATGCGATTCGACCAGCACACGGTCGTGCTCCTGGTGCGTCCGGCGGACGCGCCGGAGCTGCCGCAGGACGCGCTCGACCGGATCCAGGACGCCCACCTGGCCCATCAGGCAGGGCTGGTGGAGCAGGGTCTCGTCCTGGCGGCCGGACCGTTCCTGGAGGTGGACGACGAGCGGCTGCGGGGCTTCGTGGTGCTCTCCGTGTCGCCGGACGAGGCCCGCGAGCTGTACGCGAACGACCCGGCGGTGCGGGCGGGGCGGCTCGCCGTGCGGGTGATGAGCTGGCTGGTGCCGGAGGGCATCCTGCGGTTCGAGAGCGTGCCGCTGCCCCGCTCGATGCTGGAGATGGCGGCCGGCGACTAGGTCCGCTCCGCTACCGGTAGGTCGTCGATCGGGACGACGCGGAGCGCCTCCAGCGGGCCGACGACCACCCGCAGGTCGGGGAAGAGGTCGCGGAGCAGGTGCCGGCAGCCGGCGCACGGCGGGACGACCTCCCGCCCCCGGTCCGCGACCGCGACGATGGTCTCCAGTTCGGTGACGCCTTGGGTGGCGGCCGTGCCGACCAGGACGACCTCGGCGCACGCGCCGCCGGCGTCGTGGTGGACGTTCACGCCGCTGACGACCCGCCCGTCGCTGGTCCGGGCGGCCGCGGCCACGGTGTGGCGGGCACTGCGGCAGCGCAGCTTGGCGACGGCCGCGGCGGCCTGCACCAGCGCCCGGTCGGTGTCCTGCATTCGTTCGGCCCCCCGTGCTCGGCGTACGTCCGGCGCGATTCTAGGGCCGGCCCCGGCTGCGGTACGCGCGCATCTTGGCGCGGCTGCCGCAGATGCTCATCGTGCACCAGCGGCTGCGACCCGCCGGGCTGTGGTCGTAGTAGACCCAGCGGCAGCTGTGCGAGCCGCACGCCTTGAGCCGGGGCCACGTGCCGTCGGCGACCGCCGTCAGCACCGCGCGCCCGACCTCGGCTACCAGGACCGCGATCCCGGTCAGCCCGGGCAGCGGCACCGGCCGGGCGTGGCCGGCGGCGTCGACGGCGACGGTCAGCGGGGCGGCCCGGAAGTGGGCCTCGAGCGTCGCGATGGTCGTGGGTGGGACCTGGGCCCCGGTGTGCGCCTGGCAGGCGTCGCGCAGGGCCTCGCGTAGCTCCCGGACGGCGCCGACGTCGCCGGTTCCGACGGTCACTCCGGTCAGCCCGTGTGCGGTGCAGAACGCCGTCAGGTCGTCGACGGACCGCAACTGGTCGCGCCCCATCTCCAGGTCGACCGTGTTGGCGAGATCCTGCACCAGGTCGAGCGGAGCGGGGGCGGGAGCGCGGTCGCCTGGTTGCCTCACCCGGCGAGCTTACCGGCTACGCCCTATCATCTGGTAACCGTTACTAGATTGGTGGGGTGTGATGGTAACTCGATCCGGACTGCTGGCACGGGACCGCGACTTCCGCCGCTTCTGGGCCGGCCACACGGCCTCGGTGCTCGGCACCCAGATCACGGCCGTGGCCCTGCCGCTCGTGGCGTCGATCACCCTCGACGCCGGGGCGGCCGGGGTGGCGGCCGTCGCCACCGCCGGCTTCCTGCCGAACCTGTTCCTCTCGCTGCTCGTCGGGCACTGGCTGGAGCGACGCCGACGGCGGAACATCATGATCGCCGCCGACCTGGCCCGCGCCGCCGCCCTGGCCGCGGTGCCGCTCGCCGCCCTGGCCGGCGTTCTCTCCGTGCCCCTGCTGGTCGCCGTCGCGCTGTTCGTCGGCGCCGCCAGTGTGGTCTTCGAGATCGGCAGCTTCGCCTACGTTCCGGCCCTGGTCGCGCCGGACGACCTGCCCGCGGCGAACCGGGCCACCCAGGGATCCAGCACCGCCGCCCAGGTGGCCGGCCCGGGACTCGCCGGCGGGCTGGCCCATCTGGTCGGCCCGGCACTGGCCCTGGTCGTCGATGCGGTGTCGTACCTCGCCAGCGCCCTCGGCGTGGCCGGCGCCCGTCGGCCCGAGCCGGCGCCGCCACCCGACGACTCCACCGGCGTCCTCGACGGGCTCCGGACGATCGCGGTCAACCCCTGGCTGCGGGCGCTCACCGCGCACGCCACCATCTACAACGCGGCCAGCCAGATCCTGGCCGTCAACCTGGTGGTCCACCTGGTCACCGACCGGCACCTCGGCCCGGGCCTGTTCGGGCTCGCACTCAGCGCGGCCGGTGCCGGCGCGTTCCTCGGTACGCTCGCCTCCACCCGGCTGGCCGTCCGGCTCGGGTACGGGCGGGCCTTCGCCACCGCGCTCGGTCTCTCCTGCGGGCTCCCGCTGCTGCTCGCCGTCCTGCCCGGTTCCGGCGGCTCGCTCGCCGCACAGGTCGCCCTGGTCCAGTTCGGCAGCGGCATCGGACTGGGGGTGGCCAACGTGCTGTCGGTGACGCTGCGGCAGGTCGTCATCCCCCGCGGCTCGCTGGCCCGCAGCAACGGCGGTTACCGGCTGCTCATCTACGGGGTGCTGCCACTCGGCAGCGCGCTGGGCGGCGTCCTCGGGCAGGGCGCGGGCAGCCGGGTGGGCGTCGCGGCCGGCGCGCTCGGGCTGGCCGCATCGGTCGTGCC
>JAEYGD010000480.1 GCA_023402505.1 Actinomycetes bacterium | reverse complement strand
GTCGCCGGCCACCCGTCTCAGATTCCGGTTGCCCTGGTGCAGGGGGTCACCGGGTCCAGGGCGAAGTCGAGGGTTCCGACGAAGCCCGCTTCGACCCGGGTGCGCTGCACCTCCGGGATCCAGCCGTCCTTGGCCACGATCACGTCGTAGCGGCCCTTCGGCAGCCACCACGCGTACCGGCCCTGGCCGTCGGCGGTGAGGGTGTAGCCGGCGCTGCCGCCGACCAGGTTCACCCGCACCGTTGCCGGTACGCCGACCGTCGCCCCGCCGCAGGTCACGCCCGTGACCGTGCCCTGGAGCTTGCCCCAGCTCGCCGGTGGGGAGACGTTCATCTCCACCTTCACCGGCGGGACCGGGTACGGGACGTCGGCCGCGAAGGCCAGCTCACCCGCGTACCGTCCCGGCTGCGCGACCCCGGCGGCGGCCGTCGCGGTGAGCGTGACGGTCACCGCGCGGGACTCGCCCGGTGCCAGCGTGAAGCTGGTGGGCGACGTGCTCAGCCAGGGCAGGTCCGCCTCGTCCGCGCACTGCTCCAGCCCGCCGAGCCGCTCGCTCTGCACGGACCCCACGAACGAGGTGGGCGAGCCGCCGATCCGGTACGCCCCGCACGCGGCGGCGCCCCGGTACCGGGAGAACTCGGTGTTCGGCAGGTTCCGCCAGGTCCCGGTCGCCGGGTCGTAGCCCACCGTCCGGTTGGTCACCACCGTCGACCCGCCGGTGACCCCGCCGGCCAGCACGAGCATCCCGCCGGCCGAGGCGTACTGCGAGGCCCACAGGTCCAGCGGCAGGTCCGCGATCCGGGTCCAGGTGTCCGCCGCCGGGTCGTACCGGTAGGCGTCGGTGTAGTCGCTGCCACCGGTGCCACCGGCGCAGTACACCTGGGCGCCGATGCCGCCGCAGCTCAGCCAGGCGACCGGGTGCGGGTACGGCGCGCCGGTGGTGAAGCCACCGGTGTCCGGGTCGAACACCACCACCCGGTCGGTCTCCGCGCAGGTCGTGTCGGTGCAGCCGCCCACGAGGTAGACCTTGCCCCCGGCGACCGCCGTCGCGGCGGCGGCGACCGGCGCGGGGTTGGTCGCGCCCGGCACGGTGCTCCAGGTGCCGGTGGCCGGGTCGAGGACATCCACCGACGCGACGGTGTCCTCGTCGGCGCCCCAGCCGCCGAAGACGTAGAGCTTGCCGCCCACCGCCGCCACGCCCGGCTTCGAGCGGGCGCCCGGCAGGTCGGGCAACCCGGCCCACGTCCCGGTGTCCGGGTCGTAGACCCAGGCCTTCCGCTCGGTGCCGGTACCGCTGCCACCACCGATCGAGTAGACCTTGCCGTCCAGCCAGGCGGCCGCGTTGTCGAAGACGGCGGCCGGCAGGTCGGCGATCCGGGTCCAGGCGTCGTCCGCCGACGTTCCGACGTCCGGGGTGCCGCCGCCGTACGCCGTGCCGGTGCGCGCCTTGCTGATGCCCTTGAGCGTGACCTCGCGCAGTGGCGCGCCCTTCAGGCTCAGCGGCTCGGACCGGCCGGCCCGCTCCAGCACCTCCACCGTCGTCGGCGCGGTGCCGGTGTTCTTCACCGTCACCCGGGTGCTGCGGGTGCTGCCGTACGGCTGGTGGGACTCCACCTGCGTGGGCGTCACCGTGAGACGCCCGACGGCCAGGGCGATGTCCGCCCGCCGTACGTCGTCGGCGACGACCGTGACGTCCCGGGTGGCCGGCGGGTACGGCGTCCGGGTCGCGGTGAACGGGTGGGTGCCGGTGAGGCCGGAGAAGAGCCAGTAGAAGCCGTCCGGCTCGTTCGGGTCGTCCGGCGTGGCGGCGGAGACGCCCTGGTCGGCGGGCCGGTCCACGCTGGTCACGGTGACCCCGTTGAGCGGCGTGCCGGTGTTGCGGTCGGTGGTCGTGCCGACGACCAGGCCGCCGGGCACCGGGGCGCAGTCCCGGTTGACCAGCGCGACGTCGTCGACCTGCCACCACCAGGCGAACGTGCCCTTGAAGCGGAACCGGACGCGGACGTCCGACGCGCCCGCCGCCGCGGTGAGCGGCACCTCCTCGACGCGGGGGCCGCGCCGGCTGGTGGTCTGGTGCCAGACGTTGCTCCAGGTGGCGCCCCCGTCGGTGGAGACGTCGACGTCGGCCGTGTCGGTCACCCCGACGGCCCGCCAGTCACTGCGGAACCGCAGCACCGGCGCGGGTGCCCCGGACAGGTCCACCGCGGGGGTGACCAGGTCGGTGTCCTGGGTGTTGCCGGAGCCCAGCGCGTCGCTGTCGATGATCGCGAAGCCGCCGCTGCCGCCGGTCAGGTTGCCCCGCCGGCGGGGGTCGTCGAAGACCCAGCCGCCCTTGTCGGTGCGGTTGACCACCGACCAGCCGTCCGGCGCGGACGTGCCGTCGAAGCTCTCCGACAGCAGCGGGGCGCCGTAGCTGCCGCTGTAGCCGGCGGCGGTGCAGGCCGGCTCGACCGGGACCGCGACGTCGACGGTGGCGGCGCCGGCGCCGACCGGAACCTCGCGGGTGACGGTGCGGTAGCCCGGGTACCGGACGGTGACGGTGATCCGGTACGAGGCGTCCCCGGCCACGGTGACCGACCAGCGCCCGGTCACCGGGTCGGTGAACACCGGCCCACCCGGCCGGCCGGCGACCTCGACGCGGGCGTAGAGCGGCCAGCCGTGCCCGGATCCGTCGGTGACCCGGCCGCCCAGCGTGACCGTCGGGCTCGCGACGAGCGCGAAGTCCCGGGTGACGGCCGCGCCCTCGGCGACGGTGACGGTGGCCGACTGCGGCGCGAAGCCGTACGCGGTGACCGCGACGGTGGTCTCGCCGGCCGGGACGGTCAGCGCGTACCGGCCGTCGGGGCCGGTGGTGACGGTGCGGGTGCCGTCGCCGACGGTCGCCCCGGCGATCGGGTCGCCGTCGGCGGCCGAGGTCACCGTGCCGGCGATCCGGCCTACCGCGCCACGCGGTGCGTCGCGCACCGCCGCGTACGCGTCGAGACGGCCTTCGCCGAAGACGTTGTTGTCGGCGGCGGTCCCGCCGCAGGTGGTGGCGTCGACGTCGCGGGCGGTGCGGTCCAGCAGCGCCTCGGTCGCGGCGAGGTCCCCGCGCAGGCTGGGCGCGGCCGACCAGACCAGGGCGACCGTGCCGGAGACGTGCGGGGCGGCCATGGAGGTGCCGTTGAACGCGGCGTACCCGCCGCCGGGCACGCTGGACCGGACGGCCACGCCGGGGGCGGCGACGTTCGGCTTCAGCGGGTCGGTGCCGGAGCCGCGACCGGAGAAGTTGGCGATGGTGCCGTTCGAGCCGTACGCGCCGACGGCGTACGCGGTGTCGTAGTCGCCGGGCGAGCCGGCGCTGCCGCAGGATGGGCCGTCGTTACCAGCGGAGAAGACCGGCAGGATGCCGGCGGCCCGCCAGGCGGCGACGGTCTGCTGGTACCAGGGGTCGCCCCCGTCACCGCCCCACGAGTTGTTGACGATGTCGGGACGCAGGTCGGGTCGCGGGTTCTGCCCGTTCAGGTCGGTCGGGGCCAGGACCCACTGGCCGGCGGCGAGCAGCGACGCGTCGGAGCAACTGGTCGACTCGCAGCCCTTCGCGGCCATCCAGCGGGCGCCCGGCGCCACGCCGATCTGGTTGCCGGCCCCGTCGTCGCCGACCATCGTGCCCATCGTGTGGGTTCCGTGGTCGTTGTTGTCGCAGGGCGCCGGGCTGGGGCAGATTCCCGCCGGGTCGTGCCAGTTGTAGGCGTGGTCGAAGCTGCCGCCGAGGTTGCCCCGGTAGGAGCGGACCAGAGCGGGGTGGTCGTACTGCACGCCGCTGTCGATGTTGGCCACCACGACGCCCTCGCCGCGGTCGCCGAACTCGTCCCACACCCGGGGCGCGCCGATGTCGGTGAGGCCCCACTCGACGGCGGTGGTGCCGGCCCGGCCCGCCGGGGCGGGGGTGGGCCGGACCAGCGGGTAGCTGCGGGTCGGCTCGATGCGGGCGACCTCGGGCCGGCGCGCGATCTCGTCGATCAGCGCCCGGTCGCCGCGGACGCGGAGGGCGTTGGCGATCCAGTACGACGTGTGCTCGGCCTTCCGCGCGTCCAGCAGCTTCCGCAGGTCGCCCTGGGTGCGTTCGGCGGTGCCGGTGAGCAGTTGGTGCACGGCGCGCGCCCGGCCGTCGGCGTCCCGCAGCTTCGCGGTGTCGGCGAGGGGTGCGGTCTCCCGCAGGTACACCAGGAAGGTCGTGCTTTCGGTGGCGCCGAGCCCGTCGAGCACGTCCGGTGCGACGGTCGCCCGGGCCGGCGCGCCGGGTGGCGACGCGGCGAGCGCGGGCTGGGCGGTCAGCCCCAGCACCACCGCGCCCAGCACGACGGCAACCCGCCACAGGCGGGACCGCGCGGATGGTCGTACGAACACTGTTCCCTCCCCACGTTCCGCGGACCCGGTCGGTTCCGGCCCCGCGAAAGTCATGCTCGTGGGATTACAGACCACGATCAATGAAATGTTTCGGTCAGTACCTGGTCAGTGACGGGGCGCGAATCTGACCGATACGCTGACCCCGGGCGCCCGTCGGTCCACGTCGGCGGGTGGGGGCTTTTCACGTCAGCGCGGACGGCCCGGGGAGGCAGCGTGTCCGGTGGGGGAGTTCCTATTGTCGTGTGTGTCAGTCCCGACGTGGCGGTGCGCGAGCACGTGCTGCGCCGGCTCGACGGGTTGGGTCCGGTGGTGAGCTGCGCCGACCTCGCCGAGCTGCGGGCGATGCTCTTCCCGGAGCCGACGCCCGCCGATCCGCCGCCGGCCGTCGCGCCGGTCCCGGAGGCTCCGGTGTGCTACGGCGAGCTGGTCGTCGACCGGCCCGGTCATCTGGTCACCTGGCGCGGGCGACCGCTGGCGCTGACCCGCACCGAACGTGAGTTGCTGGCCCGCCTGGTGAGCCCACCGGTCCGGCTCTGGAGCTACGAGCGGCTCTTCGCGTCGGTCTGGGGTGGCGCGTACCTCGGCGACACGGCGATCCTGCACTCGGCGATGAAGCGGCTCCGGCACAAGCTGCGCCTGCTGTCCGGCGGCCCGCGGGTGCAGACGGTGCGCGGGGTCGGCTACCGGCTGGTCTGCCTGCCGGACGGCCCGCCCGGGTGAGTGTCCCCCGGGGTCCGGGGGCCGGGCGGCGCGGTCGCCGGCCCGTGACACGATGGCGCGGTGAACGCCGTCCACCCGGGCTACGCCCCGCCGTCCGGCCCCGACCGCCCGCGGCGTCGCCCGCGCGCGCTGCGCTGGCTGGTCGTCGCGACGGCGGTGTGGGGGGTCCTGCTGGCGGCGCTGGCCTGGTGGTCGGTCCGCACGGACGAGCCGACCGTGCGCGAGCAGCGCAGCGTCGGCCAGGCCGCGCCGGTGGTCGACCGCGCGGTGGGCCGGCTCGTCGCCGCGGTCGACGGGGAGGCGTGGGCGATGGCGCCCCGGGTGGTCGAGAGGGGCTGCCGGGTCACGCCGCTCAGCGACGGGGCGGAGCTGACCGGGGCCGTCGACGTCGTGCTCGCCGAAGGCCGGGAGCGGGAGGTGCTCGACCGGGTCGCGGACGCGCTGCCGCGGTCCTGGCGGGCCGGGGTCCGGGACACCTCCGACGGTCCGCTGCTGCGCGCCGACGCGGGTGAGTTCGTCCTGGTCGAGGGTGACGTTCCGGCGCCGGGCCGGGTCCGGCTCGCCGTGCGGACCGGGTGCCGGCCGGCGGATGTGGAGTTCGCGGACGGGCTGGGGGCGGTCCCGCCGGGACCGGCCCTGGCGGCGGCGCTCCGCGTGCTCGGCCGCCCGGTGCCCGACCACGCCGACACCGGCGTGGCGCCCTGTCCGGGCGGCGGCAC
>JAEYGD010000472.1 GCA_023402505.1 Actinomycetes bacterium | reverse complement strand
CTCGAGCGCACCGCGCACCGCGCCCGGCTGGCCGGGCTGGTCGCCGTCGCGGTCACCGCGCTGGGCGCCCTGCTGCACCTCGGCGCGCTGGTCACGCGCGGCCTCGCCGCCGACCGGATGCCCTGGGGCAACATGTACGAGTTCGTGCTCACCGGCACCTGGATCGGCGTCGCCGCCTGGCTGGTGGTGCTCTGGAAGCGCCCGCAGCTGCGCCGCCTCGGGCTGTTCCTGTCGCTGGTGATGGTGCTGCTGGTGGCCACCGCCGAGCTGGTGCTCTACACCCCGATCGTCCCGCTGGTACCGGCGCTCAACTCGTACTGGTTCGTCATCCACGTCTCGACGATCGTGTTCGCCTCCGGCATCTTCCTGCTGGGTGCGGTGCCCGCGGTGGCGTTCCTGATGCGCTCTGGCTACGAGCAGGGCCGGCGCAGCTTCCCGTACACCCTGGCGAAGCGGCTGCCCGCGGCGGCGGCCCTGGAGCGGCTCACCTTCGTGCTGCACGCGTTCGCGTTCCCGGTCTTCACCTTCGCGGTGATCGCGGGGGCGATCTGGGCGGAAGCGGCCTGGGGCCGGCCGTGGGGCTGGGACCCGAAGGAGACCTGGTCGTTCATCTCCTGGGTCATCTACGCCGGTTACCTGCACGCACGGGCCACCCCGAGCGTGAAGCGGAACCTGGCGACCTGGCTCGCCATCCTCGGCTTCCTCACCATGCTGATGAACCTGTTCGGCGTGAACATCTTCTTCGAGGGTCTGCACTCGTACGCCGGCATCGACTGACCCGCCTACCCTCATGACCAGAGTCAGAACCATCACCCCACCCGGCTGGGCAGGGTGGCACCGCGGTGGGGGAGACTTGCGGGCATGGCGGCTCGTGGCTTCCCGTACACAGATCTGAAGGACTTCCTCGCGGCCCTGGAGCGCGCGGGTGAGCTGCGGCGGGTCAGCGCCCCGGTGGACCCCACGCTGGAGATCAGCGAGATCGTCACCCGGACGGTCCGGGCCGGCGGCCCGGCGCTGCTCTTCGAGCGGCCGACCCGCGGCGAGATGCCGGTCGCGATCAACCTGTTCGGCACCGAGAAGCGGATGGCGATGGCGCTCGGTGTCGAGCATCTCGACGAGATCGGCGAGCGCATCGGCGAGATGCTCAAGCCGGAGCTGCCGCAGGGCTTCTCGGGGATGATGGGTGGCCTCGGCAAGGTCATGCAGCTCAAGTCGACGCCTCCGAAGAAGGTGAAGACCGCCCCCTGCCAGCAGGTGGTCTACCGGGGCGACGACGTCGACCTGAACCGGCTGCCGGGGCTGCAGGTGTGGCCGGGCGACGGCGGGATCTTCCACAACTTCGGCCTGACGCACACCAAGCACCCGGAGACCGGCAAGCGCAACCTGGGGTTGTACCGGTTGCAGCAGCACTCGCACAACACCCTCGGCATGCACTGGCAGATCCACAAGAACTCGACGGCACACCACGCGATCGCCGAGCGGCTCGGGCAGCGGCTGCCGGTCGCGGTCGCCATCGGCGCCGACCCGGTGGTCGCGTACTCGGCCAGCGCGCCGCTGCCCGCCGACATCGACGAATACCTGTTCGCCGGCTACCTGCGCGGCGAGCGGGTCGAGATGGTGGACTGCCTGACGGTCCCGCTCCAGGTGCCGGCGCACGCGCAGATCGTCCTGGAGGGCTACCTCGAGCCGGGCGAGCGGCTCCCGGAGGGCCCGTTCGGCGACCACACCGGCTTCTACACGCCGGTGGAGCCGTTCCCGGTGCTGCACGTCGAGTGCATGACCATGCAGCGTGACCCGGTCTACCACTCGATCGTCACGTCCCAGCCGCCGCAGGAGGACCACGGCCTGGGCAAGGCCACCGAGCGGATCTTCGCGCCGCTGCTGCGTTTCCTGATCCCGGACATCGTCGACTACAACCTGCCGGCGGCCGGTGTCTTCCACAACTGCGCGATCGTGTCGATCCGCAAGCGCTACCCGAAGCACGCCCAGAAGGTGATGAACGCGATCTGGGGCGCGCACATGATGTCGCTGACCAAGCTGATCGTGATCGTCGACGAGGACTGCGACGTGCACGACTACAACGAGGTGGCCTTCCGCGCCTTCGGCAACGTCGACTACTCGCGCGACCTGCTGCTCACCGAGGGCCCGGTGGACCACCTGGACCACGCCTCCTACCAGCAGTTCTGGGGCGGCAAGGCCGGCGTCGACGCCACCCGCAAGCTTCCCGAGGAGGGCTACACCCGGGGCTGGCCGGAGGAGATGAGCATGTCGCCGGAGGTCGTCTCGCTGGTCGACAAGCGCTGGAAGGAGTACGGCATCTGATGGCCGTCGTCGACGCGCCGGTCGAGCGGCCGGGCCGGGTGAAGTCGTTCCTGAAGCTGGTGGCGATCGAGCACTCGGTGTTCGCGCTGCCGTTCGCGTACCTGTCGGCGCTGGCCGCCATGCAGGTGAACGGCGGGCGGATCCGCTGGCTCGACCTGCTGCTGATCACCGTCGCGATGGTCGGGGCGCGGACGTTCGCCATGGCCGCCAACCGGATCCTGGACCGGCGGATCGACGCGCGGAACCCGCGTACCGCCAACCGGGAACTGGTCACCGGAGCGGTGAGCGTCCGCACGGCCTGGACCGGCGCGGCCGTCGCGCTGGCGGTGTTCCTGGCCGCCGCCGCGCTGCTTAACCCGCTCTGCCTGGTGCTGGCGCCGCTCGCGGTGGTGCCGCTCGTCGTCTACCCGTACGGCAAGCGGTTCACCAACTGGCCGCACGCGATCCTGGCGGTGGCGCAGGCGGTCGGCCCGGTCGGGGCCTGGCTGGCGGTCACCGGCACCTTCGCCGGCTCGTGGCCGGCCTGGCTGCTCGGCGCGGCGGTGGGGCTGTGGATCGGCGGTTTCGACCTGATCTACGCCTGCCAGGACGCCGAGGTGGACCGGGAGATCGGCGTGCACAGCGTCCCGGCCCGGTACGGGCTGCGCTTCGCGCTGCACGCCTCGACGGTGGCGCACGTGGTGACCTTCGGGTTGTTCGTGTGGTTCGGCGCGCTGCTCGGTCTCGGGTGGCTGTGGTGGATCGGGCTGGCGCTGACCGCGGTCGCCTTCGCCTACCAGCACGTCGTGGTCAGCCCGACCGACCTGAGCCGGGTCAACCGGGCGTTCTTCACGGCCAACGGCTTCGTGGGCATCGCGCTGTTCGTCTTCGCGCTCCTCGACCTGGTGGTGCGGCTCGGCCTGCGGCCCTGACGTCAGGACGCGACGCTGGCGTAGCGGGTGCTCTCGAGGGTCCACTCGATCGTGCCGCGGACCGCGTTGGCCACCACGTCGAGATGGTCGGTGACGGCCGCGTCCAGCGCCGGCCCGAACGACGGTACCGACGCGCGCAGCTCGACGAAGCGATGCATCGACTCCCGCCAGCGGTCGGCCGCCAGCCGTACCGCCTCGGTCACCGGAACGCGCTGCTCGGCTGCGATGGCCAGCACCAGGTTGTGCCCGACGGCGGTGGGCTCCTCCCGCTCCAGGGAGGCCAGGTCGTTGAACCAGGACAGCAGGTCGTTTCCGGTGTCGGCGAGACGGCGCAGCAGCGGATGGTGGTAGACCGGGTCCGGCAGCGGGCGTCCGGTCACGAACTCGACCAGCGGATACGAGACGTACGCCGCGGAGGTGGCCCGGCGCAGCTCGACGTACTCGGCCACGCCCGGGCGGTGGCCGGCGGCTTTCCCGACCGCCTCGCGCCAGGTGCCGTCGAGATGGTGGGCGACCTCCTCGGCGATCCGTGCCCGCCACCGCGCCGGCATCCGGCGGCGCGGCTCCCGCCACGCCCGCACCAGCAGCCGGCGCAGCGCGCCGTCGAGTCCCGGTGACCGGAAGCGGGCCCCGCCGTGCAGCACCGTCAGCGCGCCGGTGCGCAGCGCCCGGATCTGGTCCGGGGCGAGCCGGGCCGGGCCGTCGCAGGCGTCGTCGACCAGGAAGAACCAGGTGAAGAGCGCGGTGAGCACCCGGAGGTCGGCCTCGGTGGCGCCGGGGTAGAGCCGGCCGGCGTAGCGGGCGACGCCGGCCGCGGCCAGCCGTCGGCGGGCCGCGGTGTCGAGCGGGAGGTCGAGGCCGGGCAGCAGGTCGTCGACGAGCCAGCGTTGCACCGCGTCGGCGTACGGCGAGAGGCGGGACGGGATCGGGCACTCCGCCCGCAGCGACCAGAGGACCTCGCCGGTCGTCACCGATTCCTCCTGCCCACCATCCGCTCGTGCCGCGACTTGCGCGAAGAGCATGTCAGGTCGCCGGGAAGCCCGTGCTCCCGGGCGGACAAGGAGGCCGAGGAGTCGACAAAGCATCCCTGGCCGGGACAAATCGGGGGTGGTCGTCGGTGGGTATGGGCGACCAGGCAGGCTGGAGGCATGCGCGAACCGTGGGTGGTCGGCGTCTCCGGTGCTTCCGGCACGCCGTACGCGGCGGCCGTCCTGCGGGCGCTGCTCGACGCCGGGGAACCGGTCGACCTGATCGTGTCCCGGGCTGCCCGGTTGACGATTCTCGACGAGACGGGCCGGCCGTTCCGGGACGGGCACTGGGCCGAGGATCTCGCCGCCTGGCTGGGGCGGGACCTCGCCGGGGCCGACGTCCGCCACTGGGCCGCGGGCGACCTCGCCGCCGGCCCGAGCAGCGGCTCCTACCGGGTACGCGGCATGGTGGTGGTCCCGGCGAGCACGGCGGCCTGCGCCGGAATCGCCATCGGACTCTCCAAGGATCTGCTGCAACGGGCGGCCGAGGTCAACCTGAAGGAGCGCCGGCCGGTGGTCATCGTGCCCCGCGAGACTCCGGTGACCCGCAGCCACCTGGAGCACCTGATCGCGCTGCACGACGCCGGAGCGGTGGTGCTACCGGCGAGCCCCGGCTTCTACGGAGCGGGAGCGGCGGCGTCCGCCGCCCAACTGGTCGACTTCGTCGCCGGCAAGGCGCTGGACGCCCTGGGCGTACCGCACTCGCTCTTCCGCCGCTGGGCGGGCGAGCTGGGTGCGGCGCGCGACTGAACCGGCCGTCCTCCGGCCTGACGCCGGCGGCCCTCGCGCGCCGTCACACCACCTCAGTACATGCCGGCGTTCGCCGGACCGGGCCCGGTCGAGGCGGTGGGGCCGGAGTTGCGCGGCTTACCCATGTCCTCCGCCTCGTCCAGCATGCCCTCCCCTTCGAGCAGAGCTCGCACCTCGGATTCCCGGAACCGGCGATGCCCGCCTGGAGTACGGATGCTGCCTATCCGGCCGGCCGCCGCCCACCTCGTCACAGTCTTGGGATCAACCCGAAACAGCGCGGCGACCTCACCCGGTGTCAGCAGGCGATCTCCAGTGTCCACAGCCCCCTCCTCGCATCGACGAAGCCCCCGGCTGAACACACTGCCCCCGGCCGGTGCGAGCCCAGAGCCGTCATGAGGGACGTATGGCAATT
>JAEYGD010000276.1 GCA_023402505.1 Actinomycetes bacterium | reverse complement strand
GGGGTGGGGGGTTCGGTGGGGGCGGGGACCTTGTACTCCTCGGTCAGGGTCGTCACCGGGCCGGGCCAGGTGGCCTGGGCCACCTCGATCGGCTTGTGCCGCCCGTCGTAGGCGACGTGCAGCAGGTGCAGCACCGGTGTGTCGGGGCGGATCTGGAGGGTCTCCGCCTCCTCCCGGCTGGGCTGCCGAGCGCTGATGGTGTCGGTCGCGGTGACGTACCGCCGGCCGGTTGCCTCCTCGGCCTCCTGGTAGAGCGGGCGGCCGAACGCCTCGGCGCGTTCCAGTGACGTGCCGGCGGTGTCGGTGGGCAGGAACCAGGAGGCGCCCACCTCGACCGGGGAGTCCTCGGTGCGGACGAGGTGCCGGCGGCAGAGCAGCTCGGTGCCGTCGGGTACGCCGAACGCGTCGGCTACCTCGGGCGGGGCGGGGGCGCGGCCGACCGAGACGAGTTGCTGGCGGTAGCGGGCGGCGAGGTCGGCGTGGTAGCCGCGGAAGCCGCCGTACCGGCCCCGGGAGAGGCGGTTGAGGCGGCGCCGGGTGCCGCGCACGTACGTACCGGAGCCGGGTTTGGTGATCAGGATGCCCTCGACCCGCAGCTGGTCGACGGCGCGCTGCACGGTCTGCTTGGCGACGCCGAACATCTCGGCGATGGCCGGGATGGACGGCAGCCGTTCGCCCGGCCCCCAGTCGCCGCGGCGCACCTGGGCCTTGAGCTGCGCGGCGATCTGCCGGTGCGGGAACTCGGCAGCGCCGGGATTGATCTGCATACCCGCCTCCTCGATCACAACTAGGTTCCTAGGATGCCCTACGCGAGGTGTGCCGCGCCACACGACACACGGGGGAGGACACAAAGCGACCGGGCCCGGAACGGCTCCGGACCCGGTCGACGGGGACGGGGCTGCTACCAGGAACCGGCGGTGGGGCCGGCGGAGCCGCCGCGGCGGCGCAGGTACTTCTCGAACTCCTGGGCGATCTCGTCACCGGTCAGCGGGGTGATCCCGGCGTCGCCGACCCGCTCCTCGAGCTCCCGGACGTACTCGCCCAGCTCGGCGTCCTGCTCGGCGGCGCCGCGTACCCGCTGCTCCCACTCGGCGGCCTCCTCGGCGAGGTCGGCCATCGGCACCGGCAGGTCGAGCACCTCCTCGACGCGGTGCAGCAGAGCCAGGGTCGCCTTGGGGCAGGGCGGGTTGTTGGCGTAGTGCGGCACGTGCACCCAGAACGACACCGCGTCCACCTCCGCCCGCGTGCACGCGTCGTGCAGCACGCCGACGATGCCGGTGGGGCCGTCGTAGCGGGTGGGGGTGAGCTGGTAGCGCTGCGCGGCGTCCTTGTCGGACGCGCTGCCGCTGATCGGCAGCGGCCGGGTGTACGGCACGTCCGCCAGCAGCGCCCCGAGCAGCACCACCCGCTCGACCTCGAGGCTGTGGCAGATCTCCAGCACCTGCTCGCAGAAGGTCCGCCAGCGCATGCTGGGTTCGATGCCGCGGATCAGCACCACGTCGCGCTCGGTGCCGGCCGGGCTGGCGACCATGAAGCGGGTGGTGGGCCACTCCACCCGGCGGGTCTCCCCGTCGGACATGGTGATCGTGGGACGACTGACCTGGAAGTCGTAGAAGTCCTCCGGGTCCAGCTCGGTGACCGGCCGGGCCTGCCACACCTGCTCCAGGTGCTCGACGGCGGCTGTCGACGCGTCGGCGGCGTCGTTCCAGCCCTCGAAGGCGGCGATGGCCACGGGCGACCGGAGCACCGGCAGTCCGTCGAACTCGCTCACGCCGTCACCTCGCTCCGCTCGTCGGGGACACCGCCGGGGTGGTCCCCGATCGGCCGCCCGCCGTGCACCGCGGTGTCGCTGTAGTCCCTCACGTCCGCCAGCCTACGTGCCGGGGCGGGACGCGGCCCGTCGGCCGCGCCGGTCGCGCCACCGACGGGCCGGGCATACCACGGTGAACCGGACAGGGTGATCCAGGTGACAGAATGTGGGACCCGCCAGCCGGTGTCGACCGCGTCGCGAGTGACCGCACTAACCTGAAGCCGTGGAGATCTCCGTGCTCGACGCGCTGGCGGACCGGATCCTCATCGCCGACGGGGCGATGGGGACGATGCTCCAGGCAGCCGACCTGACCCTCGACGACTTCGACGGCCTCGAGGGGTGCAACGAGATCCTCAACGTGACCCGGCCGGACGTCGTCCGCGGGGTGCACGAGGCGTACCTGGCGGCCGGCGCGGACTGCGTGGAGACCAACACGTTCGGCGCGAACCTGCCCAACCTCGCCGAGTACGGCATCGAGGGCCGCATCCGTGAGCTGTCCGAGGCGGGCGCGCGGCTGGCCCGCGAGGCCGCCGACGCGTACGCGACGCCCGAGCAGCCGCGCTTCGTCCTCGGCTCGATCGGGCCGGGCACGAAGCTGCCCACCCTCGGGCACGCCTCGTACGCGACGCTGCGGGACGCGTACCGGGACAACGCCGCCGGCCTGATCGCCGGCGGGTCGGACGCGTTGATCGTCGAGACCTGCCAGGACCTGCTGCAGGTCAAGGCGGCGGTGATCGGCTCGAAGCGGGCGATGGCCGAGTTGGGCCGGCGGGTGCCGATCATCTGCCACGTGGCCGTGGAGACCACCGGCACGATGCTGCTCGGCAGCGAGATCGGTGCCGCGCTGACCGCGATCGAGCCGCTCGGCGTCGACCTGATCGGGCTGAACTGCTCGACCGGCCCGGCCGAGATGGGCGAGCACCTGCGCTACCTGGCCCGGCACTCGCGGGTCCCGCTGTCGGTCATGCCGAACGCGGGGCTGCCCGTCCTGACCTCCGAGGGGGCGTACTTCCCGCTGACCCCGACCGAGATGGCCGACGCCCTGGAGCAGTTCGTCACCGACTACGGCGTCGCGCTGGTCGGTGGCTGCTGCGGCAGCACCCCGGAGCACATCCGGGTGCTGGTGGAGCGGCTGCGCGACCGCCGGCCGGTCACGCGGGAGCCGCGGCCGGAGCCGGGGGTCTCGTCGATCTACCACCACGTGCCGTTCGTGCAGGACGCGAGCGTCCTGATGGTAGGGGAGCGGACCAACGCCAACGGCTCCAAGGCGTTCCGCGAGGCCATGCTGGCCGGCGACTGGCAGGCGTGCGTGGAGATCGCCCGCAGCCAGGCGCGGGACGGCTCACACCTGCTGGACCTCTGCGTGGACTACGTGGGCCGCGACGGCACGCGGGACATGCGCGAGCTGGCCGGCCGGTTCGCCACCGCCTCCACGCTGCCGATCGTGCTCGACTCGACCGAGCCGGCCGTGATCGAGGCCGGCCTGGAGATGCTGGGTGGCCGGTGCGTGGTCAACTCGGTCAACTTCGAGGACGGCGACGGCCCCGAGTCCCGCTACGCGCGCGTGATGCCGGTGGTCGCCGAGCACGGCGCCGCGGTGGTCGCGCTGCTCATCGACGAGGAGGGCCAGGCCCGCACCAGGGACTGGAAGGTACGCGTCGCGAGCCGCCTCATCGACGATCTGACCGGCCGCTGGGGCATGTCCCGGTCGGACATCCTCATCGACGCGCTGACCTTCCCGATCGCCACCGGCCAGGAGGAGACCCGCCGCGACGGTGTCGAGACGATCGAGGCGATCCGGGAGATCGCCGCCCGGTACCCGGGGGTGAACTTCACCCTGGGCATCTCGAACGTCTCGTTCGGCCTCAACCCGGCGGCCCGGCAGGTGCTCAACTCGGTGTTCCTGCACGAGTGCGTGCAGGCCGGCCTGACCTCGGCGATCGTGCACGCCAGCAAGATCCTGCCGATGTCGAAGATCGCGGCGGAGCAGCGGGAGGTGGCGCTCGACCTGGTCTACGACCGGCGCCGCGAGGGCTACGACCCGGTGCAGCGGTTCATCGAGCTGTTCGAGGGCGTCGACGCGGCGTCGGCGCGGGCCGGCCGGGCCGAGGAGCTGGCGGCGCTGCCGCTGGACGAGCGGCTCAAGCGACGCATCATCGACGGGGAGCGCAACGGCCTGGAGGCCGACCTGGAGGCGGCGATGGCCGCCGGGACGGCCCCGCTGGCGATCATCAACGACATCCTGCTGGACGGGATGAAGGTCGTCGGCGAGCTGTTCGGCTCCGGCCAGATGCAGCTGCCGTTCGTGCTCCAGTCCGCCGAGGTGATGAAGACGGCGGTGGCGTACCTGGAACCGCACATGGAGAAGGCCGACGACGGTGGGAAGGGCCGCATCGTGCTCGCCACCGTGAAGGGCGACGTGCACGACATCGGCAAGAACCTCGTCGACATCATCCTGTCCAACAACGGCTACGAGGTGGTCAACATCGGCATCAAGCAGCCGATCAACGCCATCCTCGACGCCGCCGAGCAGCACCGCGCCGACGCGATCGGCATGTCCGGGCTGCTGGTCAAGAGCACCGTCATCATGAAGGAGAACCTCGCGGAGATGGCCTCGCGCGGGGTCGCGGAGCGGTGGCCGGTCCTGCTCGGCGGCGCGGCGCTGACCAGGGCGTACGTCGAGGACGACCTGCGGTCGATCTTCCCCGGCCAGGTGCACTACGCGCGGGACGCGTTCGAGGGGCTGTCCCTGATGGACCGGGTGATGACCGCCAAACGCGGTGGCGCGCCGGTGGTCGACGCGGAACGCGAGGCCGCCCTGGCCGCCCGGCGGGCACGCCGGGAACGGCAGCGGGCCGTCGTCACCGAGTCCCTGCCGGAGCTGCACGACGCGTCGGTGCGCTCCGACGTGGCCACCGACGTGGACGTGCCCGCGCCGCCGTTCTTCGGTACCCGCGTGGTCAAGGGCGTTCCGCTGGCCGACTACGCGGCGCTGCTCGACGAGCGGGCCACGTTCCTCGGGCAGTGGGGGCTGCGCGGCGCCCGGGGCGGCAAGGGCCCGACATACGAGGAGTTGGTGGAGACCGAGGGCCGGCCGCGGCTGCGCTACTGGCTGGACCGGCTCATCGCCGACCAGGTGCTGGAGGCGGCCGTCGTCTACGGGTACTTCCCGGCGTACTCCGAGGGCAACGACCTGGTCGTGCTGGACGAGAATGGCCACGCCGAGCGGGCCCGCTTCTCGTTCCCTCGGCAGCGCCAGGAGCGGCGGCTCTGCCTGGCCGACTTCTTCCGCCCGCGCGGCGGCGAACCGGACGTGGTGGCCCTGCAACTGGTCACGGTCGGCCAGCCGATCAGCGAGTACACGGCGAAACTGTTCGCCCGCAACGAGTACCGCGACTACCTGGAGGTCCACGGCCTGTCCGTGCAGCTCACCGAGGCCCTCGCCGAGTACTGGCACCGGCGGATCCGCGCCGAGCTGACCCTGCCCGGCGGCCGCACGGTGGCCGACGACGACCCTGGGGACCTGGCGGGGCTGCTGCGCACCGACTACCGGGGCTGCCGGTACGCCTTCGGCTACCCGGCCTGTCCGGATCTGGAGGACCGGGCGAAGATCGTGGAGTTGCTCGGTGCGGAGCGGATCGGTGTGCAGCTGTCCGAGGAGTTCCAGCTGATCCCGGAGCAGGCCACCGACGCGATCGTCGTCCACCACCCGGAAGCGAGCTACTTCAACGCCAAGTGATCGCCGAGGCGCGTACCAACCGCGTGGCGTCGGGCGGGGGGATGCCGCTAACGTCCGTCGCGTGGCTGCTGACGTCATCGAGGAGATCGCGGGTGCCGTCGCGTCGCGCGAGCCCGTCAACGGCATCCGGATCGTCGGCATCGACGGCCCCAGCGGAGCGGGCAAGTCGCACCTGGCCGCCCGGCTCGCCGCGCGCCTGTCCGCCCCCGTCGTCGCCGTCGACGACTTCGTCTCGTGGGACTGTTTCGCCAGCTGGTGGCCCCGCTTCGACGCGCAGGTTCTGACACCGCTGTTGGCCGGCGAGGACGCGGTCTACCAGGCCAGGGACTGGAGCGACTGGTACGGCTCGTCCCTGGGTGGGTGGAAGACCCAGCCCTGGTCGTCCACCGTGATCTTCGAGGGTGTCACCTGCACGCGCCGCGACACGATCGGCCGGATCGCCTACGCCGTCTGGGTCGAGGCGCCGGCACCGTTGCGCCTGGCGCGCGGCCTGGCACGGGATCGCTCGTTCGCCGGCGCCGAGGAGCTGTGGGAACGCTGGATGGTCGAGGAGGACCGCTTCTTCACCGCCGATGCGACCCGTGACCGCGCCGACCTCGTCCTCGACACCGCCGGCGCGGGCAGGTACGCGGCGCCTTGACCCTTCCGTACCGTGAGGCTCTAGCGTCGCCGGCATGAGTGAGCCGAACACGCAGCCGAACCTGCCGGCGATCGACCGGACCATCTACCCCATGCCGATGTTCGCCACCTTCCGTGTCGCGGACATCGCGGCGACCGAGTCCTTCTACCAGGCTGTCGGTTTCGTGTCCCTGGCCGCCATCCCGCGTCCCGACGGGTCGCCGCTGGTGGTGCACCTGCGCCGGATGAGATACCAGGATCTCCTGCTCGTTCCCGGCGAACCCGAGCCGGGCAGCACCACCGTGAGCTTCGCCTCCGGCGGGCAGGACCTGCGGGAGCTGGCGAGGGTGCTGCGCACCGATCCCCGGACGAGCGCCACGTCGACGGCCCGATGGACACCCCCTGGTTCACCTCGGATCTCACCATCGACGATCCGGACGGGAACCGCGTGATCCTCACCGCGCCACGCGAGGCGGAACTGGAGTACGCCAAGGAATGGGCCCGGGACAACATCACCGGCGACTTCGTGGTCGAGAACCAGCGATCGGCACCTCCGGAGCTGTAGACCAGAGTTCGGCCAGCAACGCGTTGACCGTGTCGGGCTGCTCGCGGTGCGGCTCGTGGGCGGCGCCCGGCACCCGCACCAGCCGGGCGCCGACGCGATCGGCGACCCTGGCGCAGACCGCCCGCATCACGTCCGCCATGCCGGGTCGGTAGCCGGCCGGGGCGGTCTCCCAGCCGCCGACGATCACGAGCTTGGGGAAGTTCGCGCGCGCCAGCGGCTCGGTCGCGAGCTCGGCGAGCCAGCAGGGGCGTTCGTGCAGGGCGGTCCGCGCCGCGCGCAGGAGCCGCTCCGACGGTTCGGGCCTCCGCTGCCCGCCGTACGCCAGGTCGACGTACTCCTCGGGGGTGCCGCGACGTGCCCCGGCCATGAACCGGCGACCGTCCTCGATCGCCCGGGCCACGGTGGGGTCGTCGGAGGCGACGGTGTGGGCGCACGGTTCGATGAGGGCCAGCGAGCGGACCCGTTCGGGGCGGGCGGCGGCGGCGAGCATCGCGACGGTGCCGCCGTAGGAGTGCCCGACCAGGTGGGCGCCGCCGGCCATGAGGTCCACGATGTCGTCGGCGTCGATCGTGTAGTCGCTGGTCACGTCGGTGCCGTCGAGGTCGGGGCTGGCACCGAAGCCGCGGCGATCCGGAAGCAGGACGCGGCGGTGCCGGGCCAGCGGACGCTGCTGCTCGAACGCCAGTGTCGCCCACGTGAAGGTGCCGTGCACGAGGATCGCCGGAGCCCGGCGCGCGGGCCCCTCCCACACCGAGACGTTGATCGGTCGACGCATACGCCCACACAATAGTGATCACCGATCGGTAGCGGAGGGTGTGACCATGACGGGCGGCGGCACGTGGGCGGCGGGACTGCCCTTCTCGACCGGCACCTCGCTCGCCGGGCGGCTCTGCCTGGTGGGTGGGACGCTCACGCTGACCGCGGGGGAGGTGACGTTCAGGCCACTGGGCGGTCTGGGACGGGTCCGGCGGTTCGCGCTGGCGGACATCGAGAGCGTCACCGCGTACGCCACCAAGCCGCCGCGGCTGCGCATCGCCCCGCGCGGCGGCAAGCCGGTGGTGTTCATGGTCCTTCCGGACCGGTCGACGTCGGTGTGGTCGACGGACACCTCGGCGCGCGACGACGCGCTCGCCGCGATCAACGCCCGCCTGACGGGCAGGTAGCGGACCTCGTCGGCTCCTGCTGACGCCGGTTCGGCCCCGCCACGGTGTCGCGGGTGGCGGGTGGGCGGACAGTCGCATCCTGCCCATGATCAATCTGGCAGGCTGAGGGTATGACCGCGTTGCGCTCCCGCCTCACCGACTGGACCGTCGTCGTACCGCTGCTGGCGATCCTGGTGCTGGGCATGACCTGGAACCAGGTCCTGTCCGGCCCGCTGGTGCTGCTGTTGAGCGTGCTGCTGGCTGGCGCGGTCCTCGCGGCCGTCCACCACGCCGAGGTGGTGGCCCACAAGGTGGGGGAGCCGTTCGGGTCGCTGGTCCTCGCCGTCGCCGTGACGGTCATCGAGGTCGCCCTCATCGTCACGCTGATGATCAACGGTGGTGAGAAGACGCAGACCCTGGCCCGCGACACCGTCTTCGCCGCGGTCATGATCACCTGCAACGGCATCCTCGGCCTGTCGCTGCTCGTCGGCGCGCTGCGCCGCCGGGTGGCCGTGTTCAACCCCGAAGGCACCGGCGGTGCGCTGGCCACGGTGGCGACGCTCGCCGTCCTGAGCCTGGTGGTCCCGAACTTCACCGCCCGGCCCGGCCCGCAGTTCAGCTCGGCCCAGCTCGCCTTCGCGGCCGTGGCGTCGCTGTCGCTGTACGCGCTGTTCGTGATGGTGCAGACCGGCCGGCACCGGGACTACTTCCTGCCGGTCACCGCCGAGGGCAGCCCGGTCGACAGCGAGGAGCACGCCGAGCCACCGTCCACGCGTACCGCCCTGATCAGCCTCGGGTTGCTGCTGGTCGCCCTGGTGGCGGTGGTCGGTGACGCCAAGACCGTCTCACCGACCATCGAGGCCGTCGTCGCCCGCGTCAACCTGCCGCCGTCGTTCGTCGGTGTCATCATCGCCCTGCTGGTGCTGCTGCCCGAGACGCTGGCCGCCGCCCGCGCGGCCCGCCGCGACCGGGTGCAGATCAGCCTCAACCTGGCCCTCGGCTCGGCGATGGCGAGCATCGGCCTGACCATCCCGGCCATCGCGATCGCCTCGATCTGGCTGGACGGGCCGCTGCTGCTCGGGCTGGGCGGCACCCAGATGACCCTGCTCGCGCTCACCGTCGTGACCGGCGTGCTGACCGTCGTACCGGGCCGCGCCACCGTCCTGCAGGGCGGCGTGCACCTGGTGCTGCTCGCGGCGTTCGTCTTCCTCGCCGCCAGCCCCTGAGCCGCGAGCCGGCCACGCCGCCGGTCAGGGCGTGAGACGCGCGGCGCGGGCATGCAGGTAGCGCTGCTGCGCCAGGTTCGTCGACCGGTCCGTCGCCGACAGGTACGCCGCCCGCGCGCTCTCGCGGTCGCCGAGCCGCTCCAGCAGGTGGCCCCGGACGGCCGGCAGCCGTGGGTCCCCGGCGAGCAGCCCCCGCGCCGCCAGGCCGTCGACCAGGGACAGACCCTGCGGTACGCCCCGACTCATCGCGACCGCCACGGCGTGGTTCAGCGCCACCACCGGGCTGTCGGACATGCCGAGCAGCACCTCGTACAGGGCGGCGATCTGCGGCCAGTCGGTGTCGGCGGCACTGGCCGCCTCGTCGTGCAGGGCGGCGATCGCGGCCTGCACCTGGTACGGGCCGACCCGCCCGCTGGGCAGCGCCACCTCGACCAGCGCGAGCCCTTCGGCGATCTGGTCGGCCCTCCACCGGCCACGGTCCTGCTCGGCCATCGGCACCAGCTCACCGGCCGGGCCGACCCGGGCGGGCGCCCGAGCGTCGGTCAGCAGCATCAACGCCAGCAGCCCGGTCACCTCCGGGTCGTCGGGCAGCAACCGGTGCAGCAGGCGGGTCAGCCGGATCGCCTCGGCGGTCAGGTCGGTACGCAGCAGCGCCGGGCCGGTCGTCGCCGCGTACCCCTCGTTGAAGATCAGGTAGAGCACGTGGCGGACGGCCGCGAGCCGCGCCTCCCGCTCGGCCCCGGCGGGCATCCGGAACGGCACCCCGCTGTCGCGGATGCGCTGCTTGCCCCGGGTGATCCGCCGGGTCATCGTGGCCTCCGGCACCAGGAACGCCCGCGCCACCTCGGCGGTGCTCAGGCCGCCGACCGCGCGCAGGGTGAGCGCGATCTGCGACGCGGGCGACAGCGCCGGGTGGCAGCACAGCACCAGCAGGACCAGGGTGTCGTCCGCGTCGGCCGCGTCCCGGTCGGCGGCCGGGGCGACCCGGTCGGTGGGCAGCGTCCACCGGGCGACGGCGTCCTCCCGCCGCCGGCGGGCCTGCTCGCTGCGCAGCAGGTCGGTCAGGCGCCGCGCGGCCACGGTGACCAGCCACGCCTTCGGGTCGTCCGGTAGGCCGTCGCGCGGCCACCGCCGCGCCGCGCTGATCAACGCCTCCTGGGTGGCGTCCTCGGCGAGGCCGAAGTGGCCGTATCGGCGTACCAGCGCGCCGAGGACCTGCGGCGCCAGCGTACGCAGCAGGTCCTCGGTGGTCACGCCGCTCGTCCCGGTCACCTCAGCCGTCGAGGTCCTCGACGCCCTCGGCGATCGGACGGACGTCCACGTACTCGCCGGGGGAGTCCGGGTTGACGTACTGGGCAGCGATCTCGATCGCCCGGTCCAGGCTCGCGCAGTCGACGATGGTGTAGCCGGCGAGCACCTCCTGCGTCTCCGGGTACGGCCCGTCGGTGACCACCGGCACGCCTCCGTCCAGCCGCACCCGGCGGGTGTGCGCGGGAGCGACCAGGCCCTGCGCGTCGACCAGTTCGCCGGAGGCGACCAGCTTCTCGTAGACGGACGACATGTGGGCGTGCATCGCCGCGAGCTGCTCCGCCGACATCGGCGGCTTGCCGGTCGGGCGGCCGGCCATCACGTCGAAGTCCTGCTGCGACCCGTACAGCATGATCATGTACTTCATGTCCACCTCCTCGTGCCGGCGCCGCCGTCCGGCGCCGCTCACCCGAGACGTCGGAGCCGCCGCCGCGCTCCGGACATCCTCCCCGGTGCCGGCCGGCGAACGTACGGCAAAATCACGTGTCGCCGGTCGCCGCCGACGGTCGGCGCCCCGCGCCGGCGGTCGCTGCCGGGCCGGGGCCGGTGGTGGTCGGACCGGTCGATGTCCGTCGTGGATGGTGATGTCGGGTGGGTGGGTCGGTGAGTCGGAGCCGGGCGGTCGACGGCGGCCGGCCGCTGAACCGCCGGCGGGCGGATGGCGTAGACAGCCCGGGTCGGCATGACGCGCGTACCACCGGGGTACTGCACGCCGCATCGCCGACGGCCGGGGAGGGCACAGTGACGAGGCGGGTGGGACGACGGCCGAGCGGCACACTGGTCGGCCTGGCGGTCGCCCTGCTCGTGGCGGCCGGCTGCGTGGTCGGAGGGACGTCCGGCCCGGCCGGAGCGCCGGAACCCGACCAGCCGCGGTCCGCCCCGCCGGGCACGGCGACCACCCGCGCCGACGGCACCGACACCATCGAGGAGTTCCAGCAGGACATCGCCGACGCCCGCACCATCGCCGAGCGGTACTGGGCCGAGCAGTTCCGTGCCTCCGGGCAGCGCTTCCAGCCGATCCGGCGGGTCATCCCGTACCAGCGGGACGGCGAGGTGACCTGCGGCGGACAGCCGATCCCCCGGAACAACGCGGTCTACTGCTCCGCCGGTGACTTCATCGCGTACGACATCCGCTGGTCGTTCGGGGCGTTCCGGCAGATCGGGGACGCGTTCGTGTTCTACCTGCTCGGCCACGAGTACGCCCACGGCGTCCAGGTCCGGCTCGGCATCCGCTACTCCTACACCATCCAGCAGGAGTTGCAGGCCGACTGCATGGCCGGCGCGTACCTGGGCGACTCGGTCCGCTCCGAGGTGCTCCGGATCGACGACGGCGACCTGGACGAGTTCCGCGAAGGGCTGCTCGCCGTCGGCGACGACCCCGATCAGCCCTGGTTCGCCGAAGGCTCCCACGGCAGCCCGGAACAGCGCGCCGAGGCGTTCTTCCGGGGCTACGAGCGGTCCCTGAACGCCTGCGACCTGGGATAGCCGTCGGGGGCGGCTGTGCCGTCCGGGTCATCCGTCGGCCCGTCGGTGGGGCCCAACGGGTGCCGGCCAGCGGCGTCCCCACCAGGACCCACCCCGGACTCCGAGATCAACTCCAGATCCCGCACGTCGCGGTAACCCGCGCACCCGAACACCCCAACATCCCGCAACCCGAGTCGATCAACGGCACGGGCGGCCCCGGCGGGCGGCGCAGGTCACTGACGGCCGGGAGCGGTACGGCGGCAGGCGCGGCGACTGGCAGGATCGACGGATGTCCCGACCGCGAGGAGGCCCCCGCTGAGCAGCCAACACCCCGCCGCCGTGCTCTTCGACATGGACGGCACGCTGGTCGACAGCGAGAAGCTGTGGGACGTCGCGCTGCACGAGCTGGCGCACGAGTACGGCGGCGTGCTGTCGACGGCCGCCCGCCGCGCGATGGTCGGCACCAGCATGGCGGCCTCGATGCGGATCCTGCACGACGACCTGGGCCAGCCGGAACGTGACCCGGCGGCGAGTACCGCCTGGATCAACGCGCGGATCCTCGAGCTGTTCCGCTCCGGGCTTCGGTGGCGGCCCGGAGCGCTGGCCCTGTTGGGGGCGGTACGCGCCGCGGGCATCCCGACCGCCCTGGTCACGTCGAGTGGACGGGCGCTGGTCGAGGTGGCTCTCGACACCCTGGGCCGGGACAGTTTCGACGTGGTGGTGTGCGGCGACGAGGTGGATTCGGCCAAGCCGCACCCGGAGCCGTACCTGACGGCCGCCCGGCTGCTGGGGGTGCCGGTCGCCCGCTGCGTGGCGATCGAGGATTCCCCGACCGGGGTGGCCAGTGCCCTCGCCGCGGGAGCGGCGGTGCTCGCCGTGCCGGCGGAGGTGCCGCTGGAGCCGCGCGACGGCGTACACCAGGTGGAGAGCCTGACGGCGGCGGACCTGGAGCTACTCGCGGCGCTGCTCGGGGAACCGCCGGCCTGACGCCGCACGCCCTGGCGTGCAGGGGGAGGGGCCCCGGTGCCAGTCGCACCGGGGCCCCTCCTACGACACCTCAGTCGTGGGCGATGGCGCCCAGGACGTTGATGCGGGCGGCGCGGATCGCCGGCAGGATGGCCGCGACCACACCCACGACGGCCCCGAGGGCGACCATCACGCCCATGTCGGCCCAGGGCAGCACCAGGTCGGTGATGCCCTCGTCGCGGAGCGCCTCGACCACAGCGGCGCCGAGCCCGCTGCCGACGGCGATGCCGAGCAGCGCACCGAACACCGAGATGACCACCGCCTCCACGACGATCATCCGCATGGTCTGGGCCCGGCGCAGGCCGATCGCCCGCAGCAGACCCAGTTCCCGGGTCCGTTCGAGCACCGACAGGGCGAGCGTGTTGACGATGCCCAGTACGGCGATCACGATGGCCAGCGCCAGCAGGATCTGGATCATCGTGAGCAGGCCGTCGAGCTGCCCGGTCTGCTGGTCGATGAACGACTCCTGGTCGGCGACCGACACCTCCGGGCTGTCCGCCAGCAGCGCCTCCACCTGCGGCTGCACGTCGGCGGCCCGGGTGCCCTCGGCGAGCTGGATGAAGCCCATGATCGGCTGTGGGACGGTGAACTCCCGGGTCGCCTCGACCGGCAGCGTGATCGGGTCGAGGAACTCGGCGCTCTCGTAGATGCCGCTCACCGTGTACGTCCTCGGCTCGCCGCGGGCGAGCTGCACCGGCACGGTGGACCCGACGGCGAGGTTGCGCGACTCGGCGACGTCGGAGCTGACGAGCATCTGGTCCGGGCCGAGCCGGCTGATGTCACCCGCGGTCGCCTTCGCACCGAAGATCGACCCCAGCGCGGCCACGTCGCTGTTCGCCCCCACCCAGCTGCGCTTGTCGCCCACCTGTGCCATGTCGCCGTAGGCGCCGTCGACGACGCGCACACCCGGCAGGGCGGCGACCTTCTCCAGCACCGCCGGGTCGAAGCTCGGCGGCCGCGGGCCGCCCTGCGAACCGGCGATCACCAGCTCCGCCTTGATGGTGTCCCGGGCGAGGCCACCGATGCTGCTCTTGGCCGAGTCCAGGATGACCGTGACACCGGTGACCAGGGCGATACCGACCATCAGCGCCGCCGCCGTGATCGCGGTGCGGCGCGGGTTGCGCCCGGAGTTCAGCCGACCCAGCTTGCCCGGCACCGACCACGAGAAGATCGCGCCGAGCAGGCTCACCACCGGCCGGCTGATCAGCGGGGTCAGCAGCGCCACACCGATGAACGCGAACAGCACGCCACCGAGAATGGTGGACAGGGTGTTGTCGCCGGCGTGCCCGCCGAGACCGAGGAACAGCAGCGTGGCGCCGATCGCGGTGACCGCCGCGCCGGCCACGGTGATCTTCGTCAGTGGCCGGTCCGGCGTCGCCACGTCCTGCATCGCGGCGATCGGCGGGATCCGCGACGCCCGCAGCGCCGGCAGCAGCGCCGCGACCACCGTGATGACCAGGCCGACGGCGAACGAGCCGATCACGGCCGCCGCCGGCACCCCGACGCCGGCCAGGGTGAGGCCACCGGCGAGGTTGCCGAACAGGTACGCCAGCAGCGCGCCGATGCCGATGCCGGCGGCCAGGCCGAGCACCGAGGCGAGCAGGCCCACGGCCACCGCCTCCAGCACCACCGAACCGATGATCTGCCGGCGGCCGGCCCCGATGGCCCGCATCAGCGCCAGCTCACGGGTGCGCTGGGCCACGATGATCGAGAACGTGTTGAGGATCAGGAACGTGCCGACCAGCAGCGCGACCGCGGCGAAGCCGAGCAGGATCCGGTTGAAGAAGGACAGGCCCTCCTTCAGGCCGGCCGACGCGTCGGCGGACAACTGCGCACCGGTCTTCACCTCGAAGCCGTCACCGAGCGCGGCGGCGAGGTCGTCGCGTAGCCGATCGTCCGACACGCCGTCGGCGGCGGTGACCGTGACGTTGGTGAACACGTCACGTTCCCCGAGCATCAGCTGCTGGGCCACCGGCGTGGTGAAGAAGATCTCGTTGGCGCCGCCGATGGAGTCGCGGCCGCCGCTGTAACCGAAGATCCCGACGAGGGTGAACTCCTTCTTCGGCTCCATCGTCAGCACACCCACCCGGTCACCGACGGCGACCCGGCCGGCCTCGGCCAGGCTGACGTTGATGACGATCTCGTCGTCCGCGCGGGGCTCCCGGCCCTCCCGCAGCTGCACGAGGTCGCTCTCGCCCACCCAGTTCTCGCCGAGCTGCGGCGGCCCGAACGAGGTGACGACCTTGCCGTTGCTGCCGATCAGCCGGGCGCCGTCGGCGGCCACCACACCGGTGGCCTCGGCCACCCCGGGGACCGCCCGGACCCGCTCGACCGTCGACGCCGGCAGCGGCGCGGCCACCTGCTCGCCCTCGAACTCGCCGACCGCCATCCTGGGCTTGGCGGCGACGTTGACGTCGACGCCCTCGTACGCGTCGGCGAAGACCGCGTCGAAGGAGCGGCCGAGGGTGTCGGTGAGCACGAACGCGCCCGAGACGAACATGACGCCGAGCACCACCGCCAACCCGGACAGGATCAGCCGGAGCTTGCGCGCCAGCAAACTCTTGAGGGTCGCCCGGAACATCAGTTGCCCACCTCGGCCGGGGTGTCGAGCTTCTTCATCGTGTCCAGCACCGTCTCGGCGGTCGGCTCGATCAGCTCCGAGACGATCTGCCCGTCGGCCAGGAAGACCACCCGGTCGGCGTACGCGGCGGCGGTCGGGTCGTGGGTGACCATGACGATGGTCTGCCCGTGCTCCCGCACCGAGTCGCGCAGGAAGTTGAGCACCTCCGCGCCGGAGCGCGAGTCGAGGTTGCCGGTCGGCTCGTCGGCGAAGATCACCTCGGGACGGCTGACCAGCGCCCGGGCACACGCCACCCGCTGCTGCTGGCCGCCGGACAGCTGCGCCGGCCGGTGACCCAGCCGGTCCCGGAGGCCGACCGTGTCGATGACGGTGTCGTACCAGGCCGGATCGGGCTTGCGGCCGGCGATCGACAGGGGCAGCAGGATGTTCTCCTGCGCGGTCAGCGTCGGCAGCAGGTTGAACTGCTGGAAGATGAACCCGACCTTGTCGCGGCGCAGCTTCGTCAGCCCGGCGTCACCGAGACCGGTGACCGTGGTGTCGCCGATCGACACCGTGCCCCGGGTCACCGAGTCGAGCCCGGCGAGGCAGTGCATCAGGGTGGACTTGCCCGAGCCCGACGGGCCCATGATCGCCGTGAAGCGACCCCGTTCGAACTCGCAGGTGACGCCGCGCAGCGCGATCACCTGCGCCTCCCCGCTGCCGTACACCTTCCACACGTCGCTCGCGCGGGCCGCGGCCTGCGCCTGACGGCCTACCGTCGCGGTCACGTCATCTCCCTATCGTCGTCCGATCACGCCGCCCCCCGATGGTCCGGCGCGGTGTTCCCATCTTCGGCGCCACGCGCCGGACATCCGTCCGACTCCGGGTGGAGCCGTGGCGGATTTCCTGCTGCGGGTGCCCCCGACCGCCCCTCAGGGTTGCCCCTGATCCAGCGCCGGTCGAGCCGGTTTCCCGGCCGACGGGACCGATCCTGAACAGTAACGCCGCGTGAGGGTCAACCCCGCCGCGCCGTCGTTGGTCACGGTAGGTGAGCGGTGCAACAGCGTGACCCGGCCGGCACCGGCGTCAGCCGCGGGGCCGGACCAGCCCCGACTCGTACGCCAGCACCACCGCCTGCACCCGGTCGCGCAGACCGAGCTTGGTCAGCACGTGACCGACGTGGGTCTTCACGGTGGTCTCGCTGACTGACAACGCCCGCGCGATCTCCCCGTTGGACAGGCCACGGGCCACGTGCACCAGCACCTCCCGCTCCCGGTCGGTCAGGGTGTCGAGCACCCTCGGCGGGGCGGCCGCCGGATCGGGCAGCAGCTCGGCGAAGCGGTCGAGCAGCCGGTTGAGGATCCGCGGCCCGACCACCGCGTCGCCGGCCGCGACGGTGCGGATCGCCGCCACCAGGTCCTCCGCCGGCACGTCCTTGGCCAGGAAGCCGCGCGCCCCGGCCCGCAGCGCGCCCACCACGTACTCGTCGAGGTCGAACGTGGTGAGGATCAGCACCCGCACCGGCAGCCCGGACGCGACGATGGCGCGGGTCGCGGCCACCCCGTCCAGCCGGGGCATGCGTACGTCCATCAGCACCACGTCGGGCAGCAGGCGGCGGGACAGCTCCACCGCCTCGACACCGTCACCGGCCTCGGCGACGACGTCGAGGTCCGCCTCGGCGCCGAGCACCATGCGGAAGCCGGTGCGCAACAGCGGCTGGTCGTCGACGACCAGGATCCGCACCGGGCGTCGCGTCGCCGCCACCGGCGCCTGCCGACGCGGGTCGGTGTCACCGGGCCCCGCGTCTCGTCCGGTCACTCGTCGGCGCCCGGCGGCGCCGGGCGGGACCGCGCGTCACGCAGCGGGTCGGCGGCGGCCGGCTGGACCGGGAACGGCGGGGGAGTGCCGCCGAACGTGGGGCACAGCGCCTGGTGGCTGCACCAGTCGCAGAGCCGGCTGGGACGCGGGCGGAAGTCCTGCGCGGCGGTGGCCGCCTCGATCGCCCGCCACAGCGCCACCACGGTGCGCTCGAAGCGCACCAGCTCGTCGGCGTCGGGCGCGTAGTCGCAGACCTCCGCGTCCTTCAGGTAGAGCAGCCGCAGCACGCGGGGCACCACGCCCCGGGTGCGCCACAGCACCAGCGCGTAGAACTTCAGCTGGAACAGCGCGCGCGCCTCGAACGCCTCCCGCGGTGCCCCGCCGGTCTTGTAGTCGACCACGCGCAGCGCGCCGTCGGGCGCCACGTCGAGCCGGTCCAGGTAGCCCCGGATGAGCAGCTCGTCGTCGACCACGGCGGAGATCAGCGCCTCCCGCTCGGCCGGCTCCAGCCGGCGCGGGTCCTCGACCGCGAAGTAGCCCTCCAGCAGCCCGGCGGCCGAACGCAGGAACGCCGACCGGGCGGCCTCGTCGCCGTCGGCGAACAGCCCGGCCAGCTCCGGCTGCTCGGTGACCAGCCGCTCCCACTGCGGGGCCACCAGGTCACCGGCGGCGGGCGGGGTGCGCCCCGCCGCCGGCAGGTCGAACAGGCGCTCCAGCACCGCGTGGACCAGGGTGCCCCGCGCCTGCTCCACGGTGGGCCGCTCGGGCAGCCGGTCGATGCTGCGGAACCGGTAGAGCAGCGGGCAGGTCTTGAAATCCGCGGCCCGCGACGGGGACAGCGAGGCCCGAACGGTGGCCGGCACCTCGGCCGCGAGCGGGGGCTGCTGGGTCGTCACCGGTTCCGCCGTCATGTCCGGAAAGGGTAGGGCACCGGTGTGACAGCCCAACGGTCGCCGCTCCGGCGCATGATCGGCGCCGCGTAGCATCGTGGCGATGGAGCAGACGAGGCGAGCCCCGCGCCGGCCCGACCGGCGCACCGGCCTGACCGTCGGGCGGGTGTTCGGGGTGCCGCTGCACCTCAACGGGTCGATGGTGCTGCTCGCCCTGATCGTCACCGTGATGTACGCCGAGTTCGCCCGCCGCCAGCTGGAACTGTCCCAGGTGGGCGGCTACCTCATCGGTCTGGGCTTCGTCGTGTCGCTGCTCGGGTCGGTCCTGCTGCACGAACTCGGTCACGCCCTGACCGCCCGCCGGTACGGCATCGGCGTCCGCGGCATCACCCTGGAGCTGCTCGGCGGCTACACGGAGATGGAACGCGACGCGCCGTCGCCCCGCGTCGACCTGCTGGTCTCCCTCGCCGGGCCGGCCGTGTCCGCCGTGCTCGGCGCGGCCGCCGTCGCCGCCACCCTCGCGCTGCCCGACCGTACCCTGCTCAACCAGCTCGCGTTCCAGCTCGCGGTGAGCAATGTGATCGTCGCGGTCTTCAACCTGCTGCCCGGGCTCCCGCTGGACGGCGGCCGGGCCCTGCGGGCCGCCGTCTGGGCGGTCACCGGCGACCGGCACCGGGCCACCGAGGTGGCCGGCTGGATCGGCCGCGCCGTCGCCGTCGGCACCGCCGGGCTGGTCACCGTGCTGACCCTCACCCGCTACCTGGCGCCGCTGGCGCTGCCGCTGATGCTGCTGGTGGCGTTCACCCTCTGGCGCGGCGCCGGGCAGTCCATCCGGGTGGCCCGGGTCAGCCGGCGTTTCCCGCTGATCGACCTGTCGCGGCTGGCCCGTCCGGTGCTCCCGGTACCGAGCGGCACCCCCCTCGCCGAGGCGCAGCGCCGCCGCGACCCCAGCGTCGCCCCGCGGGCCGCGCGGCTGGT
>JAEYGD010000444.1 GCA_023402505.1 Actinomycetes bacterium | reverse complement strand
ACGGTGAGGGGTGGGGCGCGGGGAGGGGGAAGTGCGGGTGGGGTGGGTTTAGGGGGTTAGGAGGGTGGTCATGCGGGCGGCTTGGGTTTCCCAGCGCCACTCGCGCTCCACCCAGGCGCGGCCGGCGGCGCCGAACTGGCGGGCCAGGTCGCGGTCGGCGAGCAGCGTCGCCACCCGGTCGGCGAGCTGGGCCACGTCCCGACCGCGCACCACGTAACCGGTCTCCCCGTCGCGTACGGCGTCCGGCGCGCCGCCGGAGTCACCGGCCACCACGGGCAGCCCGGTCGCGGAGGCCTCCAGGTAGACGATGCCCAGCCCCTCCACGTCCAGCCCCCGGTTGCGGGTGCGGCAGGGCATGGCGTAGACGTCGCCGGCCGCGTAGTGGGCGGGCAACTCGGCCGTCGGCACCGTGCCGGTGAACACCACGTCCCGCTCGACCCCGGCGTGCCGGGCCAGCTTCTCCAGCGTGGCCCGGTACGGCCCACCCCCGACGATGAGCAGCGCCGCGTCCGGGACCCGGCGGCGGATCTCCGGCAGCGCCCGGATCAGCATGTCCTGGCCCTTGCGGGGCACCAGCCGGGACACGCAGACCACGACGGGACGGTCGGTCAGCCCGAGCCGCACCCGCACCGGCTCGCCGTCGACGGACGGGTGGTAGGTGTCCACGTCGACACCGGGCGCGAGGCGACGCAGCTCGGTGAGGCCGTGCAGCGCGCGGTCCAGCCGGACCCGCGTGTACTCCCCCAGGTAGGTCGTCACGTCGACGCCGCGGCCGATGCGCCGCAGCGCGGCTCGGGCGCCGGGCAGCGCCGCCCAGCCGACCTCGTGCCCGTGGGTCTGCGCCACCACGCGGCGGACCCCGGCCCGCCGCCGCAGGCCCGCGGCGAGCAGCCCGAGCGGTGCCGCCGCGCCGAACCACACCGTGTCGCAGTCGTACGCCCGCGCCAGCCGCGCCGCCCGCCGGGCCACCAACGGGGTGGGCAGGAGCACGCGGGTGCGTTCCCGGACCACCTCGAAGGGCTGGTCGGCGTCGAACTTCTCGGCGCCCCGCCAGCTGGAGGCGTAGACCACCACCGAACCCGGTGGCTGGCGTACGGCGAGACCGTGCACGAAGGACTGGATGCCGCCGGGACGGGGCGGGAAGTCGTTGGTGACCAGCAGCGTACGGCTCATCGGCCGGTCTCCCGGGCGTGGGCGCGGGCGGCGGCGATCCGCTCCACGGTGGACGGGTGGCTCGCGGAGTAGAGGTATTCCCAGCGGGGTGGATCGGGATCGGCGAGGTTGATGCCCGCCAGCCGGCGCTGCATCGCCTCGAACGCGGCCGGATCGCCGGTGAGCGCCAGCGCGTGCGCGTCGGCCCGGGCCTCGACCCGACGCGACATCAACGCCTGGGCCGGGGCGGACACCAGCCCGGCCACCGTGACCAGTGCCACCAGCAGCGGGAACGCGCGCGGCTGGGCGACCGAGTCGACGCCGGCCAGGCGCAGCAGCGGACCGGAGGAACCGAGCAGGTAGAGCGCCACGACGGCGGCGGCCGCGCCCAACGCGCCGGTCAGGGTGCCGACCGCCACGTCCCGGTCCTTCGCGTGGCCGAGCTCGTGCGCCACCACGGCGGTCACCTCGGCCGGGCTGGCCTCGCGCAGCAGGGTGTCGTAGACGACGATGCGCCGGGTCGGCCCGAGCCCGGAGACGTAGGCGTTGACCGCGCTGGTACGCCGGGACGCGTCGGCCACCAGCACGTCGCGCACCGGCACCCCGTCCCGGGCGGCCAGGTCCATCAGTTCGGTGCGCAACGGGCTCGGCGGCATCGGGGTGAACCGGTTGAACACGGGCTCCACCAGCACCGGGAGCACGAACGACAGCAGCACCACGAGGCCGGCGGCGCCGGCCGCCCCCAGCGCCCACCACCAGCGTGGCGCCAACCGGATCACGGCGTAGAAGCCGAGCAGCGCCACCGCGCCGATGACGGCGCTGACGGCGTACGACTTGAGCAGGTCGACGGTCCAGCCACCCCAGCCGTTGGTGGCCAGCCCGTACCGGGTCAGGACGGTGTGCCGCCACGCGGCGAACGGCAGGGTGACCAGGTCGGCGACGAGCACCACGGCGAGCCCGCCGAACACGGCCTCGGCGGCCCAGTGTCCACCGAGGGGGCGCCCGGCCAGCTCGACCAGGCGGCTGCCCAGCGGGGTGAGACCGAGGGCGAGCGCCACCAGCAGGCCGACGCCGATGGCCGCCCAGCCTCCGGGCCGCAGGGCCGACCGGAACTCGCGGCCCCGGGCCACCTGCTCGGCGGGCAGGTCCCGCAGGGCGGCCAACTGGTCGGCGCGGGGAGCCGGCGGGCGCTGCCACGGAATCAGCACGGCGGCGGCGACGCCCAGCGCCACCACCAGCCCCACCAGCGTCAGCACCGCCCAGGCGCGCGGAGTCACCGGAGCGCCTTCCGGCCCGGAACGCCGGCGATCGCGACGGGCCTGCCGTCGTCGCGCCGCACCCGCGTCATGCCGCTCCTCCCGTCGTGACCGCCCATCGTAGTGCCCGCGCCGGCCACCCCGACGACGGTCCCGGCCGCACCGGCCGCCCCGACGACGGTCCCGACCGCACCGGCCGCCCCGACGACGGTCCCGACCGCACCGGCCGCCC
>JAEYGD010000355.1 GCA_023402505.1 Actinomycetes bacterium | reverse complement strand
GGGCTGGGCTGGGCTGGCAGCAGTTTCGGGGAAAGTGCTGCCTCGGTCGTGTTGGTGGGGGCACTTTCTCTGAAAGTGTTCGCCGCTTCCTGGTGGGGGTGGGGGTGGGGATGTGAGTGGGCCGGCTCCCTGGTGTGGGGGCCGGCCCGTTCGGTGGTGCGGGGTGGGTTAGTTGGTGGCGTAGCCGCGGGTGGCGATCCAGTCGGCGAGGGTGTCGGTGGTCATCCAGTACTCGGCGGTGTTGGGGTTGGCCGAGTCGGCGATCTTGACGTGGTTGCCGTTGTCGCGGTAGCCGGTGACGGAGATGTAGTGCCCGCCTTCGAAGGAGTGGGTGGTGCCGGTGATGTCGGTGGCGGTGCCGGCGATGTTGGCTACCACGGCGCGTCCGTCGTCGATGGTCTTGATGATGTCGGCGCGCAGCTTGTCGGTCTGGCCGTCATCGGCGCGGGGGGAGCTGATGGTGACGCTGCGGTAGACGTCGTGGCCGGTTTCCTTGTTCAGGACCGGGGTGATGTCGTTGATCGAGTTGGTGCCGGCTTCGGTGGTGCCCATCCGCTTGGCCATCTCGTGCTGGTCGATGTCCTTGCCCTGCACGGACAGGGCGTTACGGGTCGCGGCGGGACCGCAGTAGAAGAACGTGTCCTGCGCCTCGTAGTCCACTCGCAGTTCCCGCTCGCCCTTGCGGTCAGCGGTCTGCACGGTGGGCTTGTCGGCCGGGGCGGCGAACACGGCGGTCGCGGGAGCGGCCACGGCGCCGCCGCCGACCAGCACGCCAGCGGTGGCCAGGACGGTCTTACGCAGCAGATCGGTACGCATGATGATCGAAACCCTTTCACTTCCGGGGAAGCACGTCACGGGCGGCAGAGGAGGGGGAACGCCAACCGGACGCGCGTAGGAAAGGTGGATCACAAAAGGGGAACCAGCCCCGGCGGGGGATGCTCGGGGGTCCCGGGGAAAGGTAACCGTCGTCGGCCCTGGGTCATTCCCGGAGGCCGACCGGCCGGCGCGCCACCCGAGAAGGTGGCTGGGAGCCGAGCCCTGCGGTCACGAGCATGTACAACGACCCGATCCACCCACCCATTCCAGCCTCAGAGTGGCGCCGGCCACCCGGCACCCACCCACAAACCGGACACCACGCCAGCGCCGCCAAACCCGACCCGAACACACGCGCAAACCGAACCCGGAGCACGCCCCATCACCACCCACGGCTCCCCGTAGGCGACACAGACCGACAGGGCCGATACCGGGGCACGCCGGATTGCCCGTCCACGCTGATGCGCTATCCGCGGAACCCGTGCCGGGCCACCGGCGCCGGAGCCGCTCCGCGCCCTGACTTGTCGCCGCCCTGGGCGGCGCCCTGACTTGTCGCCGCCCTGGGCGGGGCGTGCTGGTGGTCTTCCGCCTGAGCCGGGACCCTCAACGCCGGGTCCTCCCTGGCAAAGGCAGGCAGCAACATCGGGGAAGATGCTGCCTCAGCCCACCTGGGTGGGGTGTCAACGGCCAATCAGATTTCCCTGTAGGCGGCCAGTAGATCTCCCCGCTGGCGGCCATGGTTTCTCCCCAGCGGCGGCCAGATAGTTCCCCGCCGTGGGGTGGTGCTGTGTCAGTGCAAGGCTTTGACGCCTTGTCCGGTGGTGGCTTGGTTGAACCGGTAGCTGTCACCCTGGGTCACGACGACGTGGGCGTGGTGCAGGAGCCGGTCGACGGTGGCGGTGGCCAGGGTCTTGGGCATGATCTCGTCGAAGCCGGAGGGGTGCAGGTTTGAGCTGACCGCGAGGCTTCGGCGTTCGTAGGCGGCGTCGACGAGGCGGTAGAAGCCTTCGGCGGCGTCCGGGGAGACCGGTAGCAGGCCGATGTCGTCGATGATGATCAGGTCGGTGCGGATCAGCCGGGTCATCGCTCGGGCGACGGAGTCGTCGGGGCGGTGCCGGCGGACCATGACGCCGAGGTCTTCGATGGTAAACCAGGCGACGGTCATGCCGGCTTCGACGGCGGCCTGGCCGAGGGCTTCGCAGAAGTGGCTCTTGCCGGTGCCGGACGGGCCGCAGATGGACAGGTTCTCCTTGCGGTGCACCCATTCCAGGCTGCGTAGCGCGTCCTGGGTCGGCCGTGGGATCGAGGATGCTTGTTCGTCCCAGTCGCCGAAGGTCTTGCCGGCCGGGAACGCGGCGCGTTTGCGGCGGGTGCGCAGGTTGGCCTGGTCTCGGCCGGCGGCTTCCTCCGCAAGGAGCACTCGCACCACCTCGGCCGGGTCCCAGCGTTGCGCTTTCGCGGTGGGGATCAGGTCGGCCATGGCCCGGCGCAGGTGCGGCAGTTTCAGCCGCCGGGTGAGCTCGATCGCTTCGGTCAGCGGGTCACCGGCCGGGCCGGTGACCCGCGCGGGGGTGATGGTCACTGTTCTCCATTCGTCGTGCCGAAGGTCGACCAGGCGGAGGTGCCTGGCTGCAGGCTGTGGGTTTCACTGGCCCGGGTCGGTGCCGGGTCGTCGTCGCGCTGGTGGGCCAGGATGCGGATCACGTCGTTGTCGGCGAACCGGCCCGCCAAAGCGGCCGTCCCGAGGGCTCGGTCAACCTGGTCGACGCCGTGCAGCTTCGCCAGAGCGACGGCTTCGGCCATCTTGCGGCGCACGCCGCGGACGCCGGCGGCTGCGGCTTCGACCAGCCACGCGGCGGCGCCGGGACCGAGGGCGAGGAACGCGGCCTCGTCGGCGGTGCGGGCACGGGGCACCCGCTCGGCCGTGTCGGACTGGCGTGATCGGGGCGGGTAGTGCTCGTCGATGATCGACGGGCGGCCGGGCTGAGCCCGCTGGTGGCGGGCGACCTCGGCTGGGCCGGTGTCGCCGACGGCGGTGACGATGAGTTCGTCACCGTGGAACCGGGCCCAGACCCGAGTGTCGACCAGATGGTGCGGGACCGAGTAGCGGACCCCGTCAACGGAGATGGTGCAGTCCCAGTTCACCCGACGGGTGGTGCCGAACGCGACGGTGAACGGCTGCGCCGGCAGCGGATGCAGCCGATTCCGTTCCTCCAGCAGGGCTTCGGCCGGTCGGCGGCGGGTGTCGCGGTGGATCCGGGCGTTGACCTCGTCGGTGAAGTCACGGCAGGCCGCCTCCAGCTCCGCGAACGTGCGGTACTGGCCCAGCAGGTTCGCCGTGGTGGGGACCAGGTCCGCCTTGGCGATCTTCACGGTGTTCTCGGCGCCGCCTTTGGACTGCGGGTCCGCCGGCACGCAGGTGCGGATCGTCATCCCGTAATGCCGGGCCACCTGCACGATCTCCGGATTGCGCACCGCGATGTCCGCGACGTGCTCCACCGTGATCGTCTTCTCGTTGTCGGTCAGCACATAGGCCGGCACCCCGCCGAGGCGCCGCAGGGTGGCGTCCAGGCAGGCCACGACCGTCGGCAGGGTCTTGTCCCAGCACCGGGATCACCACCCGGAACCTCGACCAGGGCAGCCACGCGCACCACAACGTGGTCCGCCGGCCGCCGATGCGTGGTCCTTCGCCCCAGTCGAACTGCAGCCACAGCCCCGGCTCCGGGATCCACGGGCGGAACACCCGCCGCTGCCCTGCCTGCCAGGACTTCTTCACCGCGGCGACCGCCCGGCGGGTGGTGCGTTCCCCGCCGGCGAAGCCCATCGCGGTGATCCGCCGGTGCACCACATCGGCACGGACCCGGCCACCCGAACGGGCCACCAGCTCCTCGACCTTGTCCATGAACTCATCGATCGGCCGAGCCCGCTGCGTCCGCTCCTGCGGGCTGCGCCCCTCGGCCCGCAACTTCACATACCGGGCCACAGTGTGGTGATCACACCCGACCAGCTCGGCCGCCGCACGGTAACTACCCGTGAGGTCGTACGCCTCCAAAATTTCCACGATCTCCCTGCCGCGCTTCACGCCGCCGACCCTCGCCGACCAGCGTCTCGTCATGATCAGCGGGGAGATATCTGGCCATCCACGGGGAGAACCCCGGCCACCAGCGGGGCGGTAAATGGCCGCCTATGGGGATCTTTCACTGGCCGCCGACAGTGGGGACACTTTCCCCGAATCTGTCGCCATTTCCGATGCGAGGCGCATGCTGTCGACCTTCCGGCGGGCGGGCTCAGGCAGTCGCCGTCCCCAACGGTCGGGGGGCCAAGGGCGCAATGCCCGACGCGGTTCACGCAGAAGGGCGACGGCCCGGTGGCCAGTTGCCACCGGGC
>JAEYGD010000477.1 GCA_023402505.1 Actinomycetes bacterium | reverse complement strand
CCACCGCCCTGGCCGCCGCTCGGCGACGCGGTCGCCTTCACACTGGCCGACGGGGACGGCGCGGCGCTGCCCGACGGCGCGGGAGAGGCGCTGCCGGACGGGGTGGCGGTCGGGCTCGGCGCCGGGTTCGCCGCCGCGCCACTGCCGTCGGCCACCTTGAGCACCTTGCGGAACCGTAGCTCGGCGGCTTCCCCGACCTCGGTCAGGTCCCGGTTCTCACCGGGCAGGGAGACCACGATGTTCCGGTCACCCTCGGTGACCACCTCGGCCTCGGCGACACCGAAGGCGTTGACCCGGCTCTCGATGATGCGCCGGGCCTCCTCCAGGTTGTCCGCGGTCGGGGCCCGGCCGTCGACGGAGTTGGCGGCCTCCAGCGTCAGCCGTGTGCCGCCGACGAGGTCGAGACCGAGCTTGGGCTCGAGCCGGTCCTTCCAGCCTCCGCTGGCGCCGCCTCCGAAGAACACCAGAAGGTAGAGGACCACGAAGATGAACCCGAGCACGGCCAACTGCCGCCCGGGGCGCATCTGTCCCTGAGGTGGTGCCACGGCTGTCCTGTCTCCCTGTACGGTCACGCCGCCGCTGCCAGCGGCTGCTGTCGGCCGGGCTCCCCGGTCGACGGTCTGTTGGGACCCGGCGCGGCGGGCACGCGGGCACCGGCAGACGACACCGCCCGCGCGCGTACCGACGCGGCGCGTCGGACCCACTATTCACTTTTCTGGTCGCGCGCGCCGCCCCGGCCGGTGGCCGGGGCGGGCGGCGGGGTCACTCCTTGACGACGTCCGCGTCGTCGACGGCCGGCTCGGTGGGGCGCTCGGCCTTCGTGACGACCCGCGCGATCGCGGGACGGGCGTAGCGGGTCTGCACGCCGGGGGCGACCTCCAGCAGGACGGTGTCGTCGTCCACGCCGGTGACGGTGCCGTAGAGACCGCCGATGGTGACGACCTCGTCGCCCTGACCCAGGGAGGACTGCATCGCCTCCGCCTCACGACGCCGCTTCTGCTGCGGGCGGATCATCATGAAGTACATGACGCCGAACAGCAGCACGATCATGAGGATGGGCGTGAAGCCGCCGGCGCCGCCGGCCGATTGTGCGTAAAGCACGGTGGTAGACCTTCCCATTGGCCTCCGACCGGCACGAGGGGCGCCGGAGCGGAGGCGGATTCTCACGTCCTGTACAGACCGCGGCGAGTCTAATCCCTGCACCTGGGAACGCCGAATGCGGCACAGATCACGTTCGCATCACGGCTGATCGGGCTCCACGGAGAACAGATCGGGCACGGGAGGGGCATCTGAACCAAATGTACCATTCGGGGGCGTACGCCCCAGGTGCCGCCAGGCAGCCTCGGTCGCGACACGTCCGCGGGGCGTACGGGCGAGCAGCCCGCCCCGCACCAGGAACGGCTCGCAGACCTCCTCCACCGTGTCCGGCTGCTCCCCCACCGCCACCGCCAGCGTCGACAGGCCCACCGGACCGCCCCGGAACGAGTCGACCAGCGCGGTGAGCACCGCCCGGTCCAGCCGGTCCAGCCCGAGCGCGTCGACGTCGTACACCGTCAGCGCCGCCCGCGCCGTCTCCCGGTTGACCACGCCGTCGGCCCGGACCTCGGCGAAGTCACGCACCCGGCGCAGCAGCCGGTTGGCGATCCGGGGGGTGCCCCGCGACCGGCCGGCGATCTCCGCCGCGCCGTCCTCCGTGATCGGCACCCCCAGGATGCGCGCCGAACGGTGCAGCAGCACCTCCAGGTCGGCCGGCGCGTAGAAGTCGAGGTGGGCGACGAAGCCGAACCGGTCCCGCATCGGACCGGTGAGCAGCCCGGAGCGGGTCGTCGCGCCGACCAGCGTGAACGGCTCCACGTCCAGCGGGATGGCGGTCGCACCCGGGCCCTTGCCGACCACCACGTCGACCCGGAAGTCCTCCATCGCGCTGTAGAGCAGCTCCTCCGCCGGCCGGGCGATCCGGTGGATCTCGTCGATGAAGAGCACGTCGCCCTCGGCGAGACTGGTCAGGATCGCCGCCAGATCGCCGGAACGCTCGATCGCCGGGCCGCTGGTCACCCGGATGCCGGTGCCCAGCTCCGCGGCGACGATGTTGGCCAGGGTCGTCTTACCCAGACCGGGCGGGCCCGACAGGAGGATGTGGTCGGGCGGGCTGCCGCGCCGCATCGCACCCTTGAGCAGCAGGTCCAGCTGGTCGCGGACCCGGTGCTGGGCGATGAACTCCTCGAGGCGCTTCGGCCGGACACTCGCCTCCGCGTCCCGTTCCGCGTCGCTGACGTACGCCGAGACCAGGTTGTCGCCCGTCATCGCCGGCCTCTCACTCGCGACTGCGGGGCTCGCAAACCCGGCTCACTCCTCGCGCTCGTCATCGCGTACGGCCCAGCAGCCGGATCGCCTGGCGGAGCAGGACCGGCACGGGCGGCACCTCCCCGTCGAGGGTCTCCGCGACCGCGGCGACCGCCTGGTCGGCCTGCGCCGCCGTCCAGCCGAGCCCGACCAGAGCCTGGCGCACCTGCTCCGGCCAGGCGCCGGTGGTGACGCCGGCGGCGCCGTCCGCCCCGACCGGCACCGGGCCGATCCGGTCCCGCAGCTCCAGCACCAGCCGCTCGGCGCCCTTCTTGCCGATGCCCGGCACCCGGGTCAGCGCGGCCGTGTCGGCGTTGGCGATGGCCTTGCGCACCGCGTCCGGCGTGTGCACGGCCAGCACCGCCTGCGCCAGTCGCGGGCCGACCCCGCTGGCGGTCTGCAGCAGCTCGAAGAGGGCCTTGGCGTCGTCGTCGGCGAACCCGTACAGGGTCAGCGAATCCTCCCGGACCACCAGGCTGGTGGCGAGCCGGGCCGGCTGGCCGACCCGCAGGTCGGCGATCGTGCCGGGCGCGCACTGCACCGCCAGGCCCACCCCGCCGACCTCGATCACGGCGTGGTCGGGACCGGTCGCGGTCACCACGCCCCGGACGCTGGCGATCATCGCGTTCCTCCTCGTCGTGCCCGGTCGGCCGCGGCGGCCAGCTTGGAGCGGGTGCCGCCGCGCCACACGTGACAGATGGCCAGCGCCAGCGCGTCGGCGGCGTCGGCCGGACGGGGCGGCTCGGGCAGCCGCAGCAACCGGGTCACCATCGCGGTCATCTGCGCCTTGTCGGCCTGGCCCGAGCCGGTCACCGCGGCCTTCACCTCGCTCGGCGTGTACGTCTGCACCGGCAGCCCGGCCCGCGCACCGGCGAGCACGGCGATCCCGCTGGCCTGCGCGGTGCCCATCACCGTGCGGACGTTGTGCTGGCTGAACACCCGCTCGACGGCGACGCTGTCCGGCCGGTGCTCGGCGACCAGGTCGGTGAGCGAGCGGTCCAGGTGCAGCAGGCGCACCGGCAACTCGTCGGCGGGATCGGTGTAGACGACGTAGTACGCGACCAGCGTGCAGGGCCGCCCCGGCACGCCCTCGACCACGCCGACCCCGCACCGGGTCAGCCCCGGGTCGACGCCGAGCACGCGCACGCCGCCTCCTCCCCGAGCCGCCAGCAGTACATGCGTTCGACACCCTACCGAGGCGCCGGCCACACCGCGTCCCGGGACACGCCGCGGTCGGGCGCCCGCGACCGATGTCGGGTCCGGCCACACAGCATCCGGGGCGAGTATGTGTCACCGCCCCATGTGCGCCCGGCCACACAGCTCGTAGTTTCTTGCGCCATGACGGCAGAACCCGTGGCGGTCCCCCACGTCGTACACGTCGACCTCGCAGGTCGTACCGCCCTGGTCACCGGGGGCGGCGGCGGCATCGGGCGGGCGTGCGCCCTGCGGCTGGGCGCGGCCGGAGCCAAGGTCCTCGTGGTGGACCGCAACGTCGAGGCGGCCAAGGCGGTCGCGGCGGAGGCCGGCGGGCGGGCCGAGGGCGTCGACCTGGCCGAGCCGGGAGCGGTCGACCGCCTGGACGCCGACATCGACATCGTGGTGAACAACGCCGGCCTCCAGCACGTCGCGCCGGTCCAGGAGTTCTCCGTCGAACGCTTCGAGTACCTGCACCGGGTGATGGTGGAGGTCCCGTTCCTGATCATCCGCCGGGCGCTGCCGCACATGTACGCCCGGGGCTGGGGCCGCATCGTCAACATCTCCTCGGTGCACGGGCTGCGTGCCTCGCCGTACAAGGCGGCGTACGTCTCGGCGAAACACGCGCTGGAGGGGCTGTCGAAGACGGTCGCGCTGGAGGGCGCGCCGCACGGCGTCACCGCCAACTGCGTCAACCCGGCGTACGTGCGCACCGCCCTGGTGGAGAGCCAGATCGCCGACCAGGCCGCCACGCACGGCATCCCGGAGTCCGAGGTGGTCGAGAAGATCATGCTGGCCCGGGCGGCCATCAAGCGGCTGATCGAGCCGGAGGAGGTGGCCGAACTGGTGGCGTACCTGTGCTCCCCGCCGGCCGCGTTCATCACCGGCGCGTCCATCGCCCTCGACGGGGGCTGGACGGCGAACTAGTGGCAACCCGCACAATGTCGGTCATGTCCTCGCCGGTGGAGTTCCTGGAGCTGCTCGCGCGCGAGGCGGCCGCGGTGGAGTTCGAGGGCCCGCTGGTCGCCGCGCGCGCCGCCGGCCTGCCCGCCGACCGCCTCGCCGAGCTGGAGCAGGCCAAGACGGTCGCGTTGCGGGTCCGGGCGCTGCTGGAGCGCCGGCGCCGCCGGGAGACCGAACTGTCCGGCCTGTACGACACGGTCAGCGACCTGGCCGGGCTGCGCGACCTGGACGACGTGCTGCGGGCGATCGTGCACCGGGCGCGCAACCTGCTCGGCGCCGACGTGGCGTACATGACGCTCAACGACGAGGAGCGCGGCGACACGTACATGCGGGTCACCGACGGGTCGGTGTCCGCCCGGTTCCAGCGGCTGCGGCTGCCGATGGGGGCGGGCCTGGGCGGTCTGGTCGCCCAGTCCGGCGCCCCGTACGTGACCGCGAACTACCCGGAGGACGACCGCTTCCACCACACCGGCGAGATCGACGCCGGGGTGGGCGAGGAGGGCCTGGTCGCGATCCTCGGCGTGCCGCTGCGGCTCGGCTCCACCTCGATCGGCGTGCTCTACGCGGCCAACCGCTCGGCCCGCCCGTTCGTCCGGGAGGAGGTGGCGCTGCTGGTGTCGCTCGCCGCGCACGCCGCGGTGGCGATCGACACCGCCCGGCTGCTCGCCGAGACCCGGGCCGCGCTGGAGGAGCTGTCGGCGGCGAACACCACCATCCGGGCGCACAGCACGTCGGTGGAGCGGGCCGCGGCGGCCCACGACCGGATGACCGCGCTGGTGCTACGCGGCGGCGGGGTCGAGGACGTCGCCGCCGCCGTGACGGAGGTGCTCGGCGGTGCCCTGCTGGCGCTGGACGCCGAGGGCCGGCTGCTGGCCCGGGTGGGTGAGATAGCCGAGCCGGAGCGGGTGGACATCGTGGAGGCGGTGGCCGCGTCCCGGACCGAGGGGCGCAGCGTCCGGCGGGGACCGCTCTGGTACGCGGCGGTGGTCGCCGGGGCGGAGAACCTGGGCGCGCTGGTGCTGCGCCCGGACGGCGAGCTGGTCGACGCCGACCAGCGGATCCTGGAGCGGGCGGCCCTGGTGACCGCGCTGCTGCTGCTGTTCCGGCGGACCGTCGCGGAGGCCGAGGGGCGGGTCCGGGGTGAGCTGCTCGACGACCTGATCGCGCGGCCGCTGCGCGACACCGACGCGCTGCGCGACCGGGCCCGTCGGCTCGGCGTGGACCTGGACGCCCCGCACGTGCTGGTCTGCGTCGGCGACGACGCGATCGCCGCGACCGGTTCGGCTCGGCAGCGGGTGCTGTCGTGGGCCACCACGTACGCCTCGACGCGCGGCGGGTTGGCGGCGGCGCGGGACGGGCGGGTGGTGCTGATGCTGCCCGGCAAGGACG
>JAEYGD010000288.1 GCA_023402505.1 Actinomycetes bacterium | reverse complement strand
GTCGTGCCGCTGCGCCCGGACCGGCGGGGCCGGCAGCGCAGCGCCACCGCCGCCTCGGCCTTCGGTGCGGTCGCCGTGACGCCGCTGCCCGACGACGCCGCGCTCGCCGTGCTGCTCGTCCACGAGGTGGCGCACCTGAAGCTCGACGGGGTGCTCGACGTCTGCGAACTGGTCGACCGGCGCGACGCCCGCCTGCTCACCGTGCCGTGGCGGGAGGACCCGCGCCCGGTCGAGGGTGTGCTGCACGGCACGTACGCCCACCTGGCGGTCGCGGACGTGTGGCGGCGCCGCCCCGGTGCGGAGGCCGCGGCGCACCACCGCCGGTACCGCGACTGGACCGTCGGCGCGCTCGACGCGCTGCTGGGGCTGGGGGCGCTCACCCCGTCGGGGGAGCGGTTCGCGAGCCGGATGCGAGCCACGGTGGACAGCTGGAGATGAGCGCGCGGCGCGCCGACCTGGCCGCCGACCTGCGGGCGTTGGGCCTGCCGGCCGGCGCGGTCGTGCTGGTGCACGCCTCGCTGCGGCGGATCGGGCCGGTGGCCGGCGGTCCGGCGACGGTGCTGGCGGCCCTGCGTGCCGTGCTCGGTCCGACCGGCACGGTGGTGGTGCCGACCCACACGGCCGGCAACTCGATCACCTCGCCGGCCTTCCGCGCCGCCACCGCCGGGCTGACCGCCCGGGAGGCGGCGGAGGCGGAGGCCGCCATCCCGCCGTTCGACCCGGACACCAGCCCGTCGCAGGGCATGGGCGCGTTCGCGGAGCACGTGCGACGGGAGCCCGGCGCGGTGCGCAGCCGGCACCCGCACACGTCGTTCGCCGCGCTCGGCCCGGCCGCGGTCGACCTGACCGCCGTCCACGACCTGGAGTGCCACCTGGGCGAGCGGTCGCCGCTGGGGGCCCTGTACGCCGCCGGCGGGCTGGAGCTGCTGCTCGGTGTCGGCTACCGCAGCTGCACCGGGTTCCACCTCGCCGAGTACCGGCTGGCCCGGCCGGCGGCCCGCCGCCCGCACCGGTGCTACGTCAGGGACGACGCGGGCCGGCGGACCCGGCGCGACTTCCTCGCCCTGCACCTCGACGACTCGGACTTCCCCCGCATCGGGGCGGCGGCCGACGGCGAGCCGTGGGCGCGGCGGGGGCGGGTCGGTACCGGAACGGGACGGCTGCTGCCGGTCCGGGAGGCCGTCGATTTCGCCGCCGGCTGGATGCTCGTCCACCGCGACCGATCGCGAGGGTCCTTCCATGTTTGCCGTTGCCGATACTGTGATCTGGCGGCAGTGTCTCCTTCGGACGGGAGCGGCGGGTGATCGAGGAAGACTTCCGGGTGGACCCGCGCGCCCCCGTGTTCTTCCTCAGCTACGCCCGTGCCAAGCAGCGGCCCGCCGAGCCGCCCCGGGACACCAACCAGAAGGTCTTCCAGCTCTACGTCGACCTCTCCGACCACGTGTCGGAGCTGCTGGGCCTGCCGGCCGGCAGCACGGCCGGCTTCCTCGACCGGGTGCTCGACGGGGGCCAGCTGTGGGCCGACGACCTGGCCTTCGCCGCCGGGCACTGCCAGGTCTTCATCCCGCTGATCTCCCCGCAGTACCTGCGCAGTGTCTGGTGCGCCCGGGAGTGGAACGCGTTCGTCCGCCGCCGGCAGGTGCGGCGCCCGGACGCGCGGGGGACCCCGGGGGAGCGGCCGATCATCCCGGTCAACTGGTCGGTGATGGGCCGCCGCCGCGAGCTGCCGGAGGCGATCCGCCGGCGGCAGATGTTCTCCCCGACCGGCCTGCCGCCGGAGATTGCCCCGCAGTACCAGCAGGAGGGCATCTACGGGCTGCTCAGCCTCGGTCGCAACGGCAAGGACGCGTACGACGCGGTGGTGTGGCGGCTCGCGCAGCGGGTGGTGCGGGCGGTGGACACGCACTGGGTCGAGCCGTACGTGGCGCAGGTCGAGGAGCTCGGCGACGGGTTCGAGGAGGGCGGCGATGAGCTGGACTGACACCTCACGCGCCGGCCGGGAGACGTACTTCTTCCTCAGCTACGCCCACTCGGTGCCGCTGTCGGCGGCGGCCCGGCCGGACACCGACTACTGGGTCACCCGGTTCTTCCAGGACCTGCACGCCGCGGTGCAGCGCGGCGCGCGGCACGGCGACCTGGAGATCGGGTTCTTCGACGGGCTCGTCGCGCCCGGCGCGGACCTGAAGCAGACGTTGCACGAGGCGCTCAGCGTCGCCCACGTGTTCGTCCCGCTGTACTCGCCGAACTACTTCAGCAACGCCTGGGCGGTCGGGGAGCGGGCGGCGTTCCAGTCCCGGCTCGGGCGGCTGCGGCCGGGTGAGGCCCACCGGCACGTCCTGCCGGTGCTGTGGATCCCCTTCCCGCCGTGGGACGACCGGCCGGAGATGGCCGAGGCGCTGGACCTGGTCGGCGGCCCGGCCGAGTACGCGGAGAACGGGCTGCGGGCGCTGTGCAAGCTCAGCGCCTACCGCCGGCCGTACGACGTGGTGCTCAGCGCCCTCGCCGAGCGGATCGTGGCGGTGGCCGAGAACGCGCCGCTGCGGCCGTCCCGGGCCGCGCCGGTCGTCGCCGCCGCGGTCGACGACCCGGGGGACCCGGCGCTCGTCGTCACCGCCCTGGCCACCGCGGACGGGCGGCAGTGGCGGCCCTTCGCCGGCCGGCACGTGTTGACCGTCGCCGACTACGTGGCCGCCACCGCGCAGCGGCTCGGGCTGCCGACCCGGGTCGTCGAGTTCGCCGGCGCCCGGGACCACGCCCCGGACAGCCCCACCGTCCTGCTCATCGACGCGGCCCTGGGCGTGGCGGCGGTGCGGGCCGCGGTGGCCGGCCTGCCCCGCTGGGTGGTGCCGCTGGTCGTCGGGGGCGCGGACACCGCCGCCGACGACATCGACGGCGTGCTGCGGGAGGGCCGGTTCCCGGACGTGCGGCCGGTGCACGACGTGGACGAGTTCGAGCGCTGCGCGCCGCTGGCGGTGATCGAGGCCCGTAAGCAGTTCCTCCGGCACGGCCCGCTCTACCCGCAGGACGGCCCCGGCACGCCGCGACCGAGCCTGCGCCCGACCGATCCATCCGACCAGCGGCGACGAGGGGAAGACCGATGACGAAGCAGCACGACGGTCAGGTCGTCACCTTCTACTCGTACAAGGGGGGTACCGGGCGGACGATGGCCCTGGCGAATACCGCCTGGATCCTCGCCGCGAACGGCCAGCGGGTCCTCGTCGCCGACTGGGACCTGGAGTCGCCGGGCCTGCACCGGTTCTACGCCCCGTTCCTCGACCCGGAGCAGGTCGCCTCCACCGGCGGCGTGATGGACCTGATCCTGGAGTACGAGTGGGCGAACCTGAAGCGCCGCCGGGAGGCCGAGGCCGCCGGGCGGAGCGAGCCGGTCGAGTCGCGGCCCAGCGACTGGCACCGCCACCTGGCCAAGGTGCAGAAGTACGCCTTCTCGGTCAGCTGGGAGTTCCCCGGCGGCGGCAGCCTCGACCTGCTGCTGGCGGGCCGGCACAACCCGGACTACGCCACCAGCGTCACCGGCCTCAACTGGGACAACTTCTACAACCGGCTGGGTGGGGCGCTCTTCTTCGACGCGTTGCGCGAGGACATGAAGCGCCACTACGACTGGACGCTGATCGACAGCCGCACCGGCATCAGCGACGTCGCCGAGATCTGCACGATCCACCTGCCGGACGTGCTGGTCGACTGTTTCACGCTCAGCGACCAGGGCATCGACGGGGCCGCGACGGTCGCCGGCCGGGTCCGCGGCTACGAGGGGCGCCGGGCGCGGCGGGTGCTGCCGGTGCCGATGCGGGTGGACGAGGGGGAGAAGGGCAAGGCGGACGCCGGCCGGGCGGTGGCGATGCAGCGCTTCGCCGGCCTGCCGGGCGGGATGACCGACGCCGAGCGGCGGGAGTACTGGCTCACCGTCGAGGTGCCCTACCGCGCCTACTACGCGTACGAGGAGACGCTGGCCACCTTCGGTGACATCCCCGGCGGCCGGACCACCCTGCTGTCCGCGTACGAGACGTTGACCAGCCACATCACCGGCGGCCGGATCGGTTCGCTGCCTCGCATGGACGAGGCGCTGCGGCGCCGTACGGTCGCCCGTTTCGAGCGCAAGCCGGCCGTCGCCGACGAGTTGGTGGTGCTGCGGCACGTCCCGGAGGACGCGGCCTGGGCGGAGTGGGCGCAGACCGTCCTGACCGCCGTCGACCTGCGGGTCGCCGTGACGACGGAGGACGAGCCGGCGCCGGTGCGGCCGGGCGTCGTGACCCGCGAGGTCACCCTGGTCTCGCGTGCCTACCGGGTGGCGCACGGCGAGACGGTGGACCCGCGGCGGGCTGGGACGGCGCTGACCGTGTACGTGGACGCCAGCACGCCGTCGCCGGACGCGCCGATCGGCAGCTGGGTGTCGCTGCACGAACTGGCCGCCGACGAGGCCGTCGACCGCCTGTTGCAGCTGCTCGGGGTGGCCCAGCCGCCCGGGCAGGCACGCCCGGACGTGCGTACCGCCCGCTACCCGGGCACCCGGGCGGCGGTGTTCAATCCGCCCAGCCGCAACCTCCGCTTCACCGGCCGGGAGGACCTGCTGCGCCGGCTGCGGGAGGAGCTGAAGGCCGCCGGGAGCGCCGGCCTGCCGGTGGCGCTGCGCGGCGGCCCGGGCATCGGCAAGACGCAGTTGGCCATCGAGTACGCGCACCGCTTCCGGGGCGCCTACGACGTCGTCTGGTGGATCCAGGCGGACCCGCCGCAGTTCGTCGACGTGCGGGTGGCCGACCTGGGCGCCGAGCTGGGCCTGCCCCGGCAGCCCACCATCCCGGAGATGACCCGCGCGGTGCGGCAGCGGCTCGCCCGCCCGGAGCGCCGCCCGGACGGTGGGCCGGAGCAGTGGCTGCTGGTGTTCGACAACGTCGACCAGTACGAGCACGTCCGCGACTACCTGCCGCAGGGGGTCGGCCACGTGCTGGTCACCACCCGCAACCCGGACTGGGGCGACCTGGCCCGGGCGCTGGACGTGGAGGCGTTCCAGCGGGCGGAGAGCGTGGCCCACCTGCGGTCCCGCGTCGGCGAGCGGTCGATCACGGTCCGCGAGGCCGAGCAGGTCGCCGACGCGGTGGAGAACGTGCCGATCTTCGTGGCGATGGCCGGCGCCTGGCTGGCCGACACCGGCACGCCGGTGACCGACTATCTGGCGGGCCTGGAGCGCACCGGTCCGGCCGAGGACATCTGGGACTTCTCGCTGCAGCGGCTGCGGGAGGGTTCGGCGGGTGCGTACCGGCTGCTGCAGCTCGCGTCGGTACTCGCCCCGGAGATCTCCCTGGAACTGCTCTACAGCGACCAGGTCGCGAAGGTCATCGCGGCCCACGACCCGATGGTGGCCGCGCGGGTGGCCGACCGGGTGTCGGAGCGGGACATCGCCGCCGCGCTGGTCCAGCGCATCAACCGGCTCGCGCTGGCCAAGGTCGACCTGCACGCCCAGCAGGTGCAGGTCCACCGGCTGCTGCAGGCGGCGCTGCGGGCCCGGATGACGCCGGAGGAGCTGACCGGGGTCAAGCACGACGTGCACCGCATCCTGGCCGGTTCCCGCCCGTCCGGTGAGGTCGAGGACCCGGCCGCCCAGGCCCGCCTGCGGCTGCTCTGGCCGCATCTCGACGGCGCCGACGCCCTGTCCTCACCCGACGACGACGTGCGGCAGCTCGTCATCGACCGGGTTCGCTACATCTACCTCAACGGCGGCTACGCGCAGGGCCACCGGTACGCCGAGCAGGCCGACGCCGCCTGGTCGCGGCTGCTGGCGCAGCTCGCCCCGGACACGCCGGAGCACCGGGCGCTGCAGGTCCAGTTGCTGCACCTGCGGTTCAACCGGGCCAACCTGCTGCGCGGCCTCGGCCGGTTCGACGACGCCCTCCGGCTCGACGAGGAGACGCTGGGCGCGCAGGAGAAGCTGATCGGGGTCAGCCACCCGTACACGCTGATGACCGCCGGCGGGTACGGCGGCGACCTGCGGGCGATCGGCCGGTACTCCGAGGCGCTGGAGCGGGACCTGCGCACGTACGCCGCCTCGGTCGAGGTGTTCGGCGAGGACCACCGCCGTACGCTCACCGCCGCGAACAACCTCGCCGCGTCGTACCGGCTGATGGGTGACTTCCGGCGGGCGCTCGACGGCGACGAGGCCACCTACCGCCGGTTGCGGGTGGTGCTCGGCGCGGACCACCCGCGTACCCTGCTCACCGCCAACAACCTCGCCCGGGACCTGCGGGAGGCCGGCGACTACGAGGGTTCGGTGGCGCTGCTGCAGACCGTCGTCGCCGGGTACCGCAACCTCTTCGGGGACCAGTCCCGCAACGTGCTCACCGCGCAGAACAACCTCGCCGCGTCGCTGCGCAGCACCGGCGAGATCACCGAGGCCGCCCGGCTGCTCGACGACGTGTACGAGCACCTGCTGGCCGGGTTCGGGCCGCTCAACCCGGACACCCTGTTCAGCCGGCTGTCCCGGGCGGCGAACCTGATGCTGCAGGCGGAGGGGGAGCGGGCCCGGGCCGAGCTGACCGAGACCGAGAGGCAGTTCGTGCGGGTCTTCGGCGAGGGCCACCCGTACGTGCTGGTGTGCCGCAACAACCTGACGGTGGCGATGTGGGACGCCGGTGAGGTGGCGGCGGCCCGGGAGCTGTCGACGACCACGGCGGCGGCGGTGACGGCCGCGCTGGGCGGCACCCACCCGCTGACCATGGCGGTCGCCAACAACCTCGCGGTCTTCACGATCCTGCACGGCGAGCTGGAGGCCGGGCGGGAGCAGCTGCGGATCGTCGTCGGGCGGCTGCGGGAGACCCTCGGCGAGGACCACCCGGACACGTTGCGGGGGCGGGGCAACCTGGCGCTCGCCGAGCAGACGGTGACCGGCGGCGCGGGAAGCATCGAGCGGATGCGGCTGGCCGACCGGCTGGCCAACCGGATCGGGCAGCACCATCCGAGCGTGGTGAACCTGCGGGAGGGGCGGTACGTGCGGCGGGTCCTCGACCCGCACCCCTACTGACCGGGGCGGGCGCCGATCAGCATGTCGCGGCTGCGGCTCACCACCGGGTCGTCGTCGGCGGTGAGCCAGCCGAGGATGCGCGGCAGCTCCTCGACGGCGTCGAAGTGCGCCGCGCCGGCCTGCACCTCCAGCTCCGCGCCGGGAATGCGGGAGGCCAGCCACCGGGTGTGGCTGACCGGGGCGAAGGTGTCCTCGGCGCCGTGCCAGAGCCGCACCCTGGTCACCGACGTGTCGATCAGGCCGAGGTCGAACTTCCAGTCGCGGCGCAGCGCCAGCACGTCGTCGATCCACCCGTACGGCCCGGTGCGCAGCGCGTCCTCGAAGGTGTCGGCGAGCATGCGCCGCAGGGCCGGGTCGCGGATGACCCGCCGGTCGGCCATGGTCATCTGCGCCATGAGGTCCTCCAGCAGCCGCCGCGGGTCCTCGCTGGCCCGCTGCGCCCGGCGGCGGATCTCCTCGACGACGGAGGCGGTGTCGGAGCGGCCGGCGCCGAAACCGTCGACGTTGTCGGCGTTCATCCCGGCGAACCAGTCCAGCTCGGTGGCGTCCGACGGGGCGAACCCGACCAGCGCCGCCACCCGGGTCACCCGGTGGCGCAGGGCCGGGTCGGCGGCGCAGGCGAGGGCGTGGGGGCCGCCGCCCGACCGGCCGGCGACGGCGAACCGGGCCAGCTCCAGGTGGTCGGCGATCACCTCGACGTCACGGGCCGCGTCGGCCACGTCGCGGCCCTCGAACCGGTCCGAGTCGCCGTAGCCGGGGCGGTCGTAGGTGATCAGTTTTACACCGAGCCGGTAGAGGACGATGCCCCGCGGTTTCGGCCCTTTGCGGCTGCCCGGCGTGCCGTGCATCAGGAAGACGGGGTGTCCGTCGGGCGCGCCCGTGACCTCGTACGCCAGTCGCTTGTTGTCCGCGCGATAGGCGAATTCGGTCCCCGGCTCCCCTTCTCGGACCACTCCAGCCTGCCTTCCGGTGCTGCTGACCAGCGAATATCCGTCACGTCGGCCCAGAGCGAAGATGATTGATCGGCGGTGAACGACTCCACTCGGCCTTTGAGCCTAACGGTCGGGCCGGCCCCCCCGCTATCCGCCGGCTCGACAAGCCGCCGGATCTGTCGGAAAGGACACCGACGGGGCGGTCCGTGGTGGAAGTTCCACCCGGTGCCGCCGATCGAATCCGGTCGGCGGCACCGGGGCGTACGTCGTCGCAGGTCCCGGCGTTGCGCGCTGCGTCAGGCGGCGGACGCGGAGCGGCGCGACTGCTCCGGCGCGGCCGGGCGGAGCCGGCGTGCCGGAGCGGTCGACCACCCGGTCAGCGGGTCGGCGGACCGCCCGTCCGGGACGTGCGTCGGCTGCCGCTCGGGCGCGGTCCGCGCGACCTCCAGGGCCCGCTGGGCGGTCTGCCAGGCGGCGCACGGCCAGCCGTGGCCGGCGCACAGCAGGTTGACGCAGTCGGTGCCACCGGCGTCGGGCTGGTGGGCGTCGGCCACGTCGAGAGCCAGGCCCCACAGCAGCGGGTCGGTCACCTCCTCGGGACGGTTCGCGCGGTGGTCGGACCGGTCGTGGCTGGTGTCGGACATGGTGCGGCCCCCCTCATGAGCTTGCTACCGACCTTATCTTCACCTCTTACCGGCGTCGGTAAACGGGCAGGTCGGCCCGGTGGTAAGGGCCGTTCGGCCGGTCAGGCATTGACAGATCACTCTGCCGCGGCCAACGATGGGCGCAGTTCACCGACCGTCAACCGATCGTCACCCGTCCCGTTTCGGGGCGGCGCTGCACAGCCGGCGATGCGGGCAGCGTCGACCCCCGACGCCGCCGGACGCCACGGCGCCCGCACCTCCGCTGCCGTCTTCGGGAGCCGAGGCGGCGGACGCCCGGCCCAGCGTCCGCAGCGGCCTCCCACTGCCGCCGCACGCCGGGATGTGAGAAGGGCGGACATCGATGTTCGGTTCCTCCGGTCGGCGCTGGCGACACCGCCTGCCCGCGCTCGTGACGGCCTCCGCGGCCGCCGTACTCCTGGTCAGTCCCGCCGCGGCCGTCGTGCCCGACACGACCGCACCCGCCGCCGACGCCGGGCCGGTCGCCGGCGAGGCGGCCAGCGTGGTCGAGGTGCTCCTCGACGGCACCGCGCACCTCGACGCCCTCGTCGCCACCGGCGTCGACCTCGACCACCACGTCTCCCGCACCGAGGACGGCGTGGTCGTGCACGCCGTGGTCACCCCCACCGAGGCCGCCGCGCTGACCGCCGCCGGCTACCGGCTCGGCCGCGTGCTGCACCGGCCGAGCGACGCGCAGGCCCGCATCGCCGAGCGGGAGGCGACCATCGCCGCGCACCGCGCGGAGAACGCGGGGGCCCGGGCCACCGCCACCGCGTCCGACGTCAAGATCATTCGAGCCGACTACTACACCTCCGGGACCAGCCAGATCCTGTCGGTCGAGGCCAAGTGGGCCCAGGGCCAGACCGACGCCACCGCCCTCACCGTCGAACGGGACAGCGGCCCCGGCACCGCGATCGGCTCCGGCGGTACGCAGACCATCTCGCGATTCGTCGACGCCGGTGTCTACCTCTACCACCGGGGCGCCGCCCCGGTCACCGCCAAGCCGGCGTACGTGCGCGTCACCAGCCCCACCGGGGACGTCGCCGTCGCCAAGGTGAAGGAGTGGCTGCCGATCCCGGGCACCGACCCGGAAGGCCCCGGCTACCAGAAGGACTTCGTCACCAGCTACCTGACCCCCACCGAGCTGTACGACCGGATCAAGCTCCTGGCCGCGGAGTACCCGCGGCTGGCGGAGATCGTCGAGCTGCCGTACAAGACCAACGGCTACCGGCGCAAGGCGCAGGCCGTCCTCGGCGCCGCCGCGGACAGTCGCGTCGCCGTCGACTCCCTCGCCTGGGGGCACCAGGGCGGCAACGACATCTCCGTCGAACTGGCCGACCCCGGCGCGCCGGACGCCGCCCTCGCCGTCACGGTGACCGGCACCGACGTGCGGGTCGGCCTCGCCACCGACGCCGCCGGCGCGGTCACCAGCACCGCCTCCGACGTCGTCGCGGCGCTCAACGCGCAGGCCGGGACGCTGCTGCGGGCGTACACCTACCGGGGCAGCCCGGGCACCGGCGTGGTCGCGCCGGCGGCGCCGACCCGGCTCACCGACGACCTGAGCGCACCCGCCTCGGTGTCCCGGGACCCGCACCCGGTCTACGCGATCCGGATCGGCAAGCACCGCGACGGTTCCCGGACCGGTGTGCTGGCGTACGCGCAGGAACACGCCCGGGAGTGGGTGCCGCCGCTGGTCACCATCGAGACCGCCGAGCGACTGCTGCGCAACTACGCGCACGACGGGCGGACCAGGCAGCTGCTCGACGACCTGGACATCTGGATCGCCCCGTCGGTGAACCCGGACGGCGGGCACTACTCGTTCTACGACTTCAACTCGCAGCGCAAGAACATGACCAACCACTGCCCGACGACCGGTGCCGCGGACTTCCTCGGCCGCGACTCGTGGGGCGTGGACAACAACCGCAACTACACCGAGTACAGCCTGTTCGACGGCTACTCCGGCGCCTCGACGAGCTGCACCAGCGGCACGTACGCCGGCCCGGCCGAGTTGTCCGAGCCGGAGAACCGCAACGTCGACTGGCTGGCCAGCCGGCCGAACGTCAAGTTCTCGATGAACCTGCACTCCTCGGGCAACTACTTCATGTGGTCGCCCGGCGCGTACGCCCTCCCCGGCCGGATCTCCGCGCCGCGGCCGACGCTCGCCGAGGAGTCCGCGTTCTGGGGCGCGTCCTCGCGGATCCTCACCGCGATCAAGCGGCACCGCAACCTCGCGGTGACCCCGGCCCGGACCGGCCCGATCTCGGACGTGCTGTACTCGGCGGCCGGCAACTCCGGGGACATGCTCTGGTACAAGTACGGCATCTACGCGTGGAACTTCGAGGTCGGCACCTCCTTCCAGCCGGAGTGGGCCGAAGCGCACGACGAGACCTTGGAGTTCGCCAACGGCCTGGTCGAGATGATGCGGGTCGCCCGTGACTTCGCCCGGGACAAGAAGCGGCCGACCAGCACGGTGCAGATGTCACGCAGCACGGCGCCGGGCATGGTCGACGTGACGTTCGACGTCAGCGAGCCGGCGGCGGTGTTCTACACCCTCGACCGGGGCCGGCCGACGTACGCGTCCACGCTCTACGGCTCGGCCGGGATCCGGGAGGGCGGCGAAACCCTCACCGTGCCGGTCGGCACCGTCATTCACTGGTTCTCGGTGGACTCGGCGGGCAACGTCGAGAACAACTACCGCCCCGACGGCAAGGGCCGCAACTACCGCAAGGCGGTGGCGATCCCGCTGCGACGCTGACCGCGTGGAGTCCCGGAGGACTCCGGCCCGGGCCGGAGTCCTCCGGAGCCGTCCGGTCGACCGGTCAGCCGGTGGGGACCAGCGTGCGGAGCACCGGCGACGTGCCGTCGTGATGGGTCACGACCGTGTACAGCCGCGCGTCGGCGGCAGCCCAGGCGAGACCGCGCGGCGCGACGTCGTTCATCGCGGTCTCCCGGACCCCCAACTCGTACGTCCAGGTCGGCTGGTCACCGGTCACTTCGTACCCGAACAGGTCGGTGTCACCGCCGTTCGGGCTCTGCGAACCGAGAGCGAGGTGGCCGGTGGCGGCCACGGCGACCGCCGTGGGCACGGCGCCGCTCGGGTAGGTCCGCAGGACCGAGAACCCGACCACCGACCAGAGGGTGTGGTACTGCGCGCCGTCGGCCGTCACCAGGTTCGCGCCGTCGGCGGTGACGGCCAGGTCCTGCACGATGTTGGGCACGTCGATCGCGCACGGGCCCGGCCCCCAGCACATCGGGTCGGGCGCCCCGGTGGTGATGTCGTACGCCTCCAGCCGGGTCCTGCTCAGGTCGCGCGCGGCGACGACGAGCCGCGTGCCCCAGCCCTCGCGCTCGGACACGGCGAGCAGCGGCACGCCCTGCACGGTCGGCAGGCTGGTCGCGTGCGTGGTGGTCGCCCCGGTGGCCGGATCCAGGGAGTTGACGCTGCCGCCGTAGTCCTGCGAGCAGCCGGCGCTGAACCACAGCTTGCCGACGGCGAGCGCGACATCGCCGGGGCAGCTGTCCGTCGGGTACCGCTTGATCTCCTTCCGTTTCTTCAGGTCGTGGACGGCGATCGCCCTGGCGCCGTTGAGCGCGGCGTAGAGGAGGTTGCCGTCCGCGCTCAGGGCGAGCCCCGACACGCCGGTCTGCCCGTCGATGGTCCGCCGGATGCCGCCGTCCCGGTCGGTCACGACGATCCGGTCACCGCCGGCCAGGTACACCTCGCTGCGTACCCCGTTCACCTGCATGTCCGCGTACGACGGCAGCGGCAACGGGGTGGCGGTGTCCCCGCCGATCCCGGCGGCCGAGACGGGTCCCGCTCCGGCGAGCGCGCCCGCCACCGCCATCATCGATGCCAGCACTGATCCGGTCACTGTGCGAAACCGCATGCGCGGTATCCCTTCGATCATCCCCGTGGCGCCTCGACCGGTCCCACGGACCGGCCGGGGCGGGGCGACGAGATCGTCGCTCCCGTCGATCAGGCGCCGGATCGACCGTGATCGTTACACAATGGATCACGATCGGGGTCGATGGGCGGAGGGCTGCCGGCGACCGCCCGCGCATCGGCGGATGACGAACCGTCATGATGTGCAGGTGCGGATCCTGTCCATCCAGTCGTCGGTCGCGTACGGCCACGTCGGCAATTCGGCCGCCGTCTTCCCGCTCCAGCGCCTCGGTCACGAGGTCTGGCCGGTGCTGACGGTGCATTTCTCCAACCACACCGGGTACGGCGCGTGGCGCGGGCCGCTGCTGGCCCCCGACGACGTCGCCGAGGTGATCGCGGGCATCGTGGACCGGGGGGTCATCGGCGACGCCGACGCCGTGCTCTCCGGCTACCAGGGGGACCCGGCGATGGGCGCGGTCATCCTCGACGCGGTGGCCCTGGTCAAGGCCGCCAACCCGGACGCGGTCTACTGCTGCGACCCGGTGATGGGCGACGTCGGGCGGGGCATGTTCGTCCGGCCGGGGATCCCGGAGTACCTGCGGGACGTCGTCGTGCCGCGCGCGGACATCATCACCCCGAACCAGTTCGAGCTGGACTTCCTGTCCGGCCGTACGACCAGCTCCCTCGCCGAGGTGCTGGACGCCGTCGACGTGGTCCGGGCGACCGGCCCGCGCCACGTGCTGGTCACCAGCGTGCTGCACGCCGACCTGCCGGAGGGGTCGCTGGAGGTGGTGGCGGTGTCCGACGAGGGCGCGTGGGCGGTCACCACCCCGCTGCTGCCGATCACCCCGAACGGCGGTGGCGACGTCACCGCGGCGCTGTACCTGGCGCATCTCACCAGCACCGGCTCGCCCGCGACGGCCCTGGAGCGCACCACCGCGTCCATCTTCACGGTGCTGGAGGCGACCCTCGCGGCCGGCACCCGGGAGATCCAGTTGGTGGCCGCCCAGGAGGCGATCGCGGACCCGCCGGCCCGGTTCGCCGCGCGCCGGCTGCGCTGAGGCGCCGACCAGCGCGCCCGCTGAACAGCACGGAGGCCGCCTCCCCGGCACCCGGGGAGGCGGCCTCCGGCGTGATCAGCCGGCCCGGCAGGACGACAGGACGCCCACCACGCCGACACCCGGGTTCTTCAGCGGCAGCTTCGTGGACGCCGCCGGGCAGCGCGGCACGGTCAGGTCGTAGATGCCCCGCCCGAACGTGGCCGCCGTCAGCTGGCGCGACGGCTCGTGCCAGCGCAGGTACATGACGGCGGCCCTGGGCAGGTCCGCGCCGAGCGCGGCCCACTCGCCGCCGTTCCACGCCGACACGTAGACCCCGACGTCGGTGCCGACCAGCAGCAGGCCGTCACCGGTCGGCACCACCGAGTTGACCGGCGCGTCCGGCAGGCCCCGGCCGATGTCGGTCCAGGTCCGGCCGCCGTCGCGGGTCATCATCACGTGCGGCCGGTCACTGCCCGAGCGGAAGCCGGAGAACGTCGCGTACGCGATGTTGGCGTCCTTCGGGTTGACCGCCACGCGGGTGACCCACGTGCCGGGCAGCTGCGCCGGGTCGACCCGGTTCCAGGTCGCCCCGAGGTCGTGGGTCCACCAGAGCCGGCCGTCGTCGGTGCCGACGTACAGCGTGTCGCCGTCGGTGGGCGCCGCCGCGATCGTGGTGACGGTGCCCCACGGGTAGCCGGCCGGGTCGTTCGGTCCGCCGCCGGTGAGGTCGGGGCTGATCGCCGTCCAGGTACGGCCGTTGTCCGTCGACCGGTTCACGATGTTCCCGGCGTAGTACATGACGTCCGGGTCGCTCGGGTCGAACTGCAGCGGGGTGAGCCAGTTGCGCCGCTGCGAGGTGGTCTGGGCGGGACCGATCGGCGCGCGCGGGCTCGCGCCGGCGTTCTCCGAGCGGTAGCAGGAGCCGTACTGGCTGCACCCGAAGACGATGTTCGGATTCTCCGGGTGGATGATCGTCTGGAGGCCGTCACCGCAGCCGATCGGGTCCCAGGGGCCGCCGGGGCCGTTGTAACCGCGGTTGCAGCCGTTGTCCTGGGTGCCGCCGACCTTCAGTCGCGGGTCGGTCTGCGCCACGTCGACGGTGTAGAACTGCGTGTACCGCTCGTCGGTGGACTTCACCCAGCCGCCGGCCCCGTTGGTCTCCGACCGGTAGAAGCCCCCGTCGTTGCCCAGGTAGACCCGGCCGGGCACCTTCGGGTCCCAGCGCATGGCGTGCTGGTCGGCGTGGACGCCACCGACCGGGGCGAAGCTCTGCGCGCCGTTGGTGGAGCGCATCAGGTTGACGCCCATCAGGAAGACGTTGTCCTGGTCGGCCGGGTTGACGAAGAGCTTGCCGAACCACCAGCTGAACGTCGACTGGGACGCCTGCCCGGCGGTGACCGGGGTCTGCGTCCAGGTGTCGCCGCCGTCGTCGGAGCGGTAGAAGGCCCGGAACGGGCCGAGGGCGGTGCCGACGTAGGCGTACAGGCGCTGCGGGTTGCTCGGTGCCAGCGCCAGACCCCAACGGCCCTGGTCGGCGTCGGTGGGCAGGCCGGCGGTCAGGCGCGACCAGGTCCGCCCGGCGTCGTCGGAGCGCCACAGGCTGGAGCCGGGGCCACCGTAGGTGCGCTGGTCGGGCTCGCGCAGGTGGTCCCACATCGCCGCGTACATCCGGTTCGGGTCGGTCGGGTCGATGAGGACCTCGGTGGCGCCGGTGGTGTCGTTCGGCGGGGCGAGCACCTGCCGCCAGGTGTCGCCGCCGTCCTCGCTGAGGTAGACGCCGCGCTCGCCGCCGGGGACGAACAGGTTGCCGCTGGCCGCCGCGAAGATCCGGTCCTCGTCGCTCGGGTCGATCGCGAAGCGGGCGATGGCGTGGCTGTCGGCCAGGCCGACGTGCTTCCAGGTCGCGCCCCGGTCGGTCGACCGGTAGACACCGTCGCCGCCGAAGGTGATGGAGCCGCCGCCGGGCTGGGCCTCGCCGGTGCCGGCGAAGAGGACACCGTCGCTGGTCATGGCGACCGCGCCCATGGCCTGGGCCCAGCCGTCCGGCCAGGCGGGGGTGAACGTGGCGCCGGCGTCGCCGGTGCGCCACACGCCGCCGGACGCGGCGGCGATGAACACCTGGTCGGGCACCTGCGGGTCGACCGCGATGTCGACGACCCGGCCGCCGATGTCGGCGGGCCCGAAGAACGACCACGGCCGTTCGGCGAGCGGCCGGTAGACGCTGCGGGTCCGGGCGGCGAGCCGGTTGGCCTCGCCCCGCGCGTGGGCGTACTTGGTGGCGGACAGGTCGGTGCTGCCGTCGCTCATCCGCTGGGCGGTCATCCACTCGTCGGGCAGTTCCATCGGCCCGGTCGGTGAGCTGGTGGCGAGTGCGGGCACCGCGGCGGGTGGCGGGCTGGACGACGCCGTCAGCGCGACCGTGGCGGTCAGCGCCAGCAGCGCCGTCACCGTCCGGCCGCGGCGGCGTCGGGCGAGTGCGAGGGTCATGCGGCGTCTCCTGTCCGTACGCGGACGGTCCTGACTGCGCACGCTAGACAGCGCATCGGCGGACGTCACCGATCAACTGTCGGGAAACCCGCGGTCCGGTTAGGACAGGTGTCGAGACCGCTCAGCCGCTGCGGAACTCCGGCAGCCCCGCGTCGTCGGAGTCCGGCCCCACCATGACGGTCAGGGTGGTCCCGTCGGCGCACAGCGCGCCGGCCCGCAGGTACATCCGCCGGTCCCGCGTACGGGCCAGCACCTCGGTCTCGAAGATCTCGTCCTCGATGCGCAGCAGCTCGATGTCGGTGCGCTGCTCGTAGTGGGCGCGCACGTCCAGCGGGGACATCCGCACGGTGGCCTCCACGCTGGTCAGCGCACCCTGCTCGACGACGCTGGTGACCCGGGCGCCGTCGGGCAGCACCAGGCCGGGCACGGCGGCGTCGACCTGCGGCTCCCGGTCCAGCGGCACCCGGTCGCAGCTGGGCAGGTTGGCCAGCAGGTCACGGTTGCCGCCGGTCGGGGGCTCCGAGCCGCCGCAGCCGGCCAGGAGGGCGACTACGGCGACGGCGGCGAGGACCCGGAGTCTCATGGGCAAGCACGATGCCACGCTCACCGCAGCACCCGCCAGCGCCGGACGGCGAGCAGCAGCCCGGTGATGATCACCGCGGTGACCAGCATCAGCAGGATCGTGACCAGCGACCCGTACGCGAAGCCGGCGAACTCGAAAGCCTGGTCGAAGATGTAGACCGGCAGGTAGAGGGTGGCGTTGGCGGGCCGGCCGTCGGTGAGCACGTACGCCGGCACGAAGTTCACCTGCAGCGTGAGGACGGTGTCCCGCACGGCCAGCAGCACCAGCACGGGCGCGAGCAGCGGCAGCGTCAGCCGGCGCAGTTGCCCGAACGGCCCGCAGCCCTCCAGCGCCGCCGCCTCGTACAGCCGGCCGTCGAGCAACCGGCGGGCGGCCAGCACCACGACGAACCCCTCGCCGATCGGGAACGCCAGCATCAGCACCACGCCGATCCGGGCCGTGGCCGGGTCGGCGAGCCAGGTGAACCCCGGATGCCCGAACAGCCCGAGCAGCTGGTTCAGCGGTCCGTACAGCGGGTTGAGCACCCACAGGAACAGCACGGCGAGCGCCACGTCGGGGATCACCGTCGGCAGGTACACGGCGGTGCGGAACCACCGCCCGCCGGGGCGCGGGGCGGCGAGCAGCAGGCCGAGCCCGACGGCGGCGACGAACCGCACCGGCACGGCGAGCGCCACGTGGAACAGGGACGCCTCCAGGCTGTCGAGCAGGAACCCGTCGTGGAGCAGCCGCCGGACGTTGGCCAGCCCGACGAACCGCGGGTCGCGGGTCAGCCCGGTGTGGTCGGTGAACGCGTACGCCACGTTCAGCGCCGCCGGCACCACGACCAGCAGGGCCACCGCGACGGCGTACGGGGCGAGGAACGCCCAGCCGGTCAGCGGAGTCCGGCGGCCGGTCACCGGCGCCGCCCGGTCACCGCGTCGAACCGGTGCAGCCGGTCGGCGCGCAGCCGCACCTCGTCGCCGGTGCCCACGCCGGGGCGGGGGCCGGTGCGTACGGTCAGCCGGGTGCCGTCCGGTGCGCGGGTGAGCAGGATCGCCTCGCTGCCCAGGGCCTCCACCGCCTCGACGGTGGCGGTCACCGGTCCCGCGCCGTCGAGCGTCAGGTCCTCCGGGCGTACGCCGTACGTCGTGCCCGGGTCGCCGCCGAGCACCCCGCCGCCGCCGACCAGGTTCATCGGCGGGCTGCCGAGGAACCCGGCGACGAACGTGTCGGCCGGCTCGTCGTACACCTGCTGGGGCGGGCCGACCTGCCGCACCCGCCCGTCGGCGAGGACCACCACCCGGTCGCCGAGGGTCATCGCCTCGTGCTGGTCGTGGGTGACGTGGACGGTGGTGGTGCGCAGCTCGCGGTGCAGGGCGAGCAGGTCGGCGCGGGTGGCGAAGCGCAGCGGGGCGTCCAGGCTCGCCAGCGGCTCGTCGAGGAGGTAGACGCTGGGGTCGCGCAGCAGCGCGCGGGCCAGCGCGACCCGCTGGCGCTGCCCGCCGGACATCTGGTCCGGGTAGCGGTCCAGCAGGTCGCCGATGCCGAGGCGTTCGGCGGCGGCGCGGGCCCGCCGGTCCGCCTCGGCGCGGCCCACCCGGCGTACGCGCGGGCCGAACGTGAGGTTGCCGTGGACGGTGAGGTGCGGGAAGAGCGCGTAGTCCTGGAAGACCATCGCCACGGCCCGCCGGTGCGGTGGTACGCCGGCCACGTCGACGCCGTCGACCAGGATCCGGCCACCGTCGGGCCGGTCGAGCCCGGCGATGAGCCGCAGGATCGTCGACTTGCCCGACCCGGACGGCCCGACCAGGGTGACCAGTTCCCCGGCGCGTACCTCCAGGTCGACGCCGTCGACGGCGGTGGTCCGCCCGTACGCGCGGGTCAGTCCTTCGAGCTGGATGAATCCGCGCTCGGTCACTTGCCCACCGGCAGGGTGAACAGCGGACGGACCGTCTCCTCCAGCCGGCGCAGCCCGTCCTCGCGCTGGACCCGGCCGTAGAACACCTCCTCCAGCAGGGTGTCCGCCTCCTTCTCCACGCGCGCCCAGGTGGCGGTGCGCGGGGTGGCCCGCAGGTGCGGCTCGGCGTCGAGGAAGACCCGCGAGGAGCGTGGCGGCTTCGCCGGGTCGAGGAACGCGGGGGAGCCGGCCACGTCGAGACGGGACGGCACGGTCCGGCCGGACTCGGCGAGCGTGCGCTGCCCGTCGGCGCCCATCGCGTACTCGATGAACCGCCACGCCCGGCGGTGGTCCGGCAGCCCGGCGCTCATGCAGTACGCGTCGCTGTGCAGGATCGACGCCGGCACGCCGCCCGGCGCCACCGGCAGCGGTGCCGCGTCCCAGTCGAAGCCGCTGATCGTGCGCAGGGTCGGTACGGCGACGCGGCTGCTGAGGTACATGCCGAGGGTGCCGCGCAGGAAGCGGGCCTCGCTGGACTCGCTCTGCTCCTCGGCGTCCGGCGGCACCACCCGGTGCCGCAGCTGCAGGTCCAGGAACCAGTCGACGGCCTCGCGGGCCGCCGGGTCGCCGCGCAGCGTCAGGGTCGTCGGGCGGGCCGGGTCGTCGACCAGTTCACCCCGGTTGGACCAGACGAACGGCGCGAGCCGCGCGATGGACGGCTCGACGCCCACCCCGTAGCGGCCGTCGCGGGTGAGCGCCCGGCCGGCGGCGAGGAAGTCGTCCCAGGTCCAGCCGGCCGTCGGGGCGGCGACACCGGCGGCCCGGAACAGGTCGGTGTTCCAGTAGACGACCAGCGACGACAGGTTCTGCGGCAGGCAGGTCAGGGTCGTGCCGTCGAACCGGAACGCGTCCAGGGCGCGCGGGCTGAAGTCGCTCTCCCGGAGCACCTCGCTGCGGTCCAGGTAGGACTGTGCCGGTTCGATCGCGCCCTGCCCGGCGAACTGCCCGTACCGGCGGTAGTTCAGCAGGAACACGTCCGGCGGCCGGCCCCCGGCGAACGACGTGGTCAGCCGCGCCATCAGCTCGTCCTGCGTGGCCACCGGGGAGAGGGTGACGTCGACGTCCGGGTTGGCCTCGGTGAAGCCGGCCACCATCGCCCGGTAGCCGGCGACCTCCTCGGCGTCGCCGAACAGTACGACGGTGATGCCCTCCCGGCCGGCGTCGTCGCCGGAGGCGCAGCCCGTGCCGACGAGCAGGAGGGTGAGCAGGGCCGCACAGGCCCGTCGCCAGGATGTCATCGGCGTCCTTCCGGTCGCAGTGCCGCCAGGGGGTCGTCGGACAGCAGGATCCGCTGTGCCAGCAGGAACACCACCACACACGGTGCGGTGGCCACCACGCAGCCGGCCATCAGCAGCGGCCAGTCGGTCGGGTTGAGCAGCAGCAGGAACCGCAGGCCGAGCGGCCACGTGTAGCGGTCGCCGCTGGTCAGGTAGAGCAGGGGGTCGATGAAGTTGGACCAGTGGAAGGTGAAGGCGAGGACCGACACCGCCAGGGTCGCCGGCTTCACCTGCGGCATCGCCAGCCGCCGCCAGACGGTGAGCCACCCGGCGCCCTCCAGGCGGGCCGCCTGCAACTGGCTGTCCGGGACCCCGCCGAAACTCCACGCGTACAACAGGACCAGGAACGGGCTGACGGCGAGCGCCGCCGGGGCCAGCAGCGGCAGGTACGTGTCGACGACCCCGGCCAGCCGGAACAGTTCGAACCGGGTGGCCCACACCGCGGTGACCGGCACCAGCAGCAGCGCGAGCAGGCCGAGCAGCGCCCGCCGCCGGGCCGGGCGGGAAAGCAGCCGCAGACCGAAGCCGGTCAGCGACGCGACCAGCACGGTCAGCGGGACGGCCAGCGCGACCACCAGGGCGGAGTTCGCCAGGTAGCGGAACAGTGGCACGAGTTCCGGCAGGCGGGTGTACGCGGCCGTCGTCGGTTCGGCCGGCCACAGCTCCAGCGTGCGGGGCGGCGGGGTGCCGGCGGGCCGCAGGGAACCGACGACCATGAACCAGAGCGGGGCCACGAACAGGACCGCGACCAGGGCCGGTACGACGTAGCGTCCGAGCCATCGCCCGGCCACCGCACCACCCCCTCGCCGCCGACCCGCCGCACGGGTCCCGCCGAACCTACGAACCACTGTGCCGCCGGGTCATCGGGCACCTGTCGAAGATCCCGGTCCCGCCTTGCTACGCCTGTCGCACGCTCACTCCTCGGTCCGGTAGTGCCCGGTCAGCCGGGCCAGCTTCAACGCCAGGTGCAGGCAGAGCCGCTCGCCCCCGTCCTTCAGGTCGGTGGCGGCGAGCTCCTCGATGCGTTGCAGCCGGTAGTAGAGCGTCGTGCGGTGCAGCCGCAGCTCGGCGGCGGTGGCGTGGGCGTTGCCGGCCAGGTCCAGGTAGCGCTCCAGGGTCGTCAGCAGCGTCCGGTTGGCCGGGTTGTCCAACAGCCGGGCCAGACCGGGGTGCACGTCGGCCACGTCGAGGTCGTGCTCGCCGAGCCGGGCCAGCGCCCGGTAGACGCCCAGCCCGGACCAGGACACCACCGGGCCCAGCGCCGGCAGGCGCGCGCCGACCCGGGCGGCGTGCAGCGCCTCCGCGTACGACTCGGCGGCGTCGACCAGCCG
>JAEYGD010000278.1 GCA_023402505.1 Actinomycetes bacterium | reverse complement strand
GGACCGGACTGGGCGGCCGGTCGCCCGCCCCGCGCCCCTCGGCGCGTCCGGCGCCGGCCGGGAACCCGGACGGCCGCGCCGCCGTGCCGGCCGAGGCGCGGGCGGTGGACACGTCGAGGCCCACCCGCACGATCGGCACCGGCTCTCCGGCGAGCTGCACGTCCGCCGCGGTCGTGAAGGCGGTCGCGGCCGGCGGGATCATCACCTTCGACTGCGGGCCGGACCCGGTGACCATCCGGATGGCCGCCACGGCCAAGGTCCGCAACGCCAACGGGCCGACGGTGGTCCTGGACGGCGGCGGCAAGGTCACGCTGAGCGGCCAGGGGAAGCGCCGGATCCTCTACATGAACACCTGCGACGAGGCCCAGGGCTGGACCACGTCGCACTGCCAGAACCAGGACCATCCGCGGCTCACCGTGCAGAACCTGACCTTCGCCGACGGCAACTCCACCGGGGACGGGGCCGAGGGCGGTGGTGGCGGTGCCGTCTTCGTACGCGGCGGCCGGTTCAAGATCGTCAACTCGCGGTTCGTACGCAACCGGTGTGACCGCGCCGGGCCGGACCTGGGCGGCGCGGCCGTACGGGTGCTGAGCCAGTACGAGAACCAGCCGGTGTACGTGGTGAACAGCACCTTCACCGGCGGCTCCTGCGCGAACGGCGGGGCGTTGAGCAGCATCGGCGTCTCGTGGGTGGTGCTCAACAGTGTGCTGCGCGACAACGAGGCGATCGGTCGGGGCGCCAACCCGGCCCGGGCCGGCACGGCGGGCGGCGGCAGCGGTGGGGCGATCTACTGCGACGGCAACGAGTTCACCGTCCGGATCGCCGGCACGGTCATCGAGGGCAACGACGCCAACGAGGGCGGGGGTGCGATCTTCTTCGTCAGCAACAACCGCACCGGCACCCTGCGGATCGAGAACTCGACGCTCCGCCGCAACCCGAGCCGGGGCTTCGAGACCCGCGGCTTTCCCGGCATCTTCTTCCTGGGCGCCCGCCCTCCGACGGTCGTCGGCGCCCGTCCGGCCTGACCGCTGGTCAGTAGGGGTTGCCGTGCCCGGGGACCGGGTTGCGGGGGACGTTCAGCGACCTGGCCATGGGCGGGGTGAGCGTGTGGGCGTGCTCGGCCATGCCGGTGAAGAGTTCCTTCAGGGCGCTCAGGGCGTCGTGGCGCGGGGTCCAGCCCAGCTCGGTCTCGGCGCGCTCACTGGACATCAGCGGCGCGTTCAGGGCCAGCTCCACCCAGCCGGCGTCGACGGGTTGCAGCCGGGCGTACCAGGTCACCGCCGCGGCGGCGCGCAGCACGGGTCCGGCCACCGGCACGGTCCAGCCGCGGAAGTGCCGGGCCACCAGCTCCGGGGTGAGCACCGGGTCGGCCGCGACGTTGTAGGGGCCGCGGGCGTCGCCCAGGACCGCCCGGGCGTACGCGTCGGCAACGTCGTCGGCGTGTACCGCCTGCATCCGGAGCCGCCGGTTCGTCGGCACCAGCGGCAGCCGGCCGTACTTCAGCAGGCGCAGCGGCACGAACGGGCCCACGAAGTACCGGGCGATCTCGGTGGCCGCCGCCCGCTGGAAGATCAGCCCGGGTCGCAGCCGCACCACCCGCAACTCGGGGCGCTCCCGTTCCACGTCGTCCAGCAGCGCCTCGACCTCCGCCTTGTGCCGGCTGTACGAGGAGCCGGACACGCCGGTCGCCGGCCAGCGCTCGCTGACCGGACGGTCCTTGGGGCCGGGCGCGTACGTGCCGACCGACGACGCGTACACCAGGGCCGGTACGCCCGCCCGGACCACCGCGTCGATCACCGCGCGGCTGCCGCCGACGTTGGTGCGGTGCAGCATCCGCTGGTCGTGGCTGGGCTGGATCTGCCAGGCCAGGTGCACCACCGCCCCGGCGCCCGCGAAGACCTCGGCGAGCCGGTCGGCCGCCCCCGGCGCTCCGATGTCGCAGGGGTGCCACTCCACCTGGTCGTACGGTTCACCGGCTTCCGGGCCGGGCAGCCGCCGGGCCACCCCGACCAGGTCCACTCCGCGTTCCCGGCCCAGCCGGCGCAACAGCGCGGTGCCGGCGTTGCCGCTCGCTCCCACCACCACGATCCGCATGTCCGACCCCGTACCCGGTCTTCCGCCGGCCAACCGCCCCGGCGCTGACCTCGCCGGCTCAGGCGGCGAGCAGGGCGCCGACCAGTGCGGCGAAGGCGGCGACCGAGGCGACCGTGCGGACCAGGTTCCAGCGCACCCAGGGCCCCTCGAACCGCTCCCGTACCGCCGGGAGGTCGCCGATCCGGTCCACCGGGCCGGCCGCGTCGAGCTGGTTGTTGAGCGGGACGTTGACGCGCATGGTGACCCCGAGCAGCACCAGGTGGGCCACCAGCGCGGCGACGCTCCAGGCGAGCACCGGGCCGTCGTCGAGGTGCAGCGCGACGGCCAGCGCGGTCAGCGCGGTCAGCGCGGGGGCACCGAGGAACGCGACCAGGAACCAGCCGTTGAGGATCTTCCGGTTGATCGACTGCATCGCCCCGACCAGGGTCCGCGCGTCCGTCGCGCCGAGACCGGGCATGACCGAGCAGGCGTACGCGAAGAACAGCCCGGCCGTCAGCCCGCTGGTGAACGTCGCGCCCGCCAGCACGGCGAGACGGATGGACATGGTGGCACCTCCGATTTCCCCGGCGACCCAGGCTAGGTCATCCGCGTCCGGTCGAGCTGCCCCGTTTACCTGAGCGGCCGGCGCTCCCGTTCCGGACGCCCACGCCGTCGACAGCCGCACCACACTCCACCGTGGTCACTCCTGCCCGGTTGCGGCCCGGCGATCGGTTCCGTTCCGAACAAGCCCGAAGCCCTCGAACGGCCCGATCTGCGGCTTAGACGTGTTTCGATCTCGGCGTCGCCGCACGCAGATCCCCGTTCCCCCGGGAAGGATGGCCATGAGGAACAGAGCAACACCCCCGCACCGGTCACGGACGACCACCGGAGCGCTGATCGCCCTCGGGGCGCTCCTGCTGACACAGTGGACGGTCACCGCACCCGCCGGTGCCGCAGCGACCGCGCCCGACGGCACGGAACCGGCCGCGCCGGCCGGCGTCGTACCCGATGTCCGGGCCGCGGCCGTGCTCTCGGCGGCCGCCGACGCCCGGCGCACCGGCCGACCGGTGGTCGTCACGACCGCGACCACCGCGACCTCGATCACCAGGGCCACCCCGGACGGCAGGTTGGTCACCGAGATCACCAGCGGACCCGTCCGCGCACGGGGGGCAGACGGGTTCTGGGCACCGATCCGGCCGTCGGAGCGGGCCACGAGGGGCGGCGTCGAGACCGGCCGTTCCACCGGCGACCCGGCGGTGGCGCTGCCGTTGCTCGGCGACACCGACGTCAACAGCGTCTTCGACGGAAACAACGACAGCGGTCCGTACCTCAAGGCCGGCACCGAGGCCGACGGGGAGAAGGCCCGCGTCTACCTCGCGTTCGACACCCGGGGACTCCAGGTGCCGACGAAGGCGGAGCTGACCCTGACCAACGTGGACGCACCGGGGTGCGGCGCCTCGGTCGGCGCCGGCATCCAGGTCCGGCGGGTCACCGACTTCTGGAACCCGGCCACGCAGACCTGGACGCCGCAACCGACCAGCAGCACCACCGACGCGGTGCTGAGCCGGGAGGGCTCGCAGCTCGGCAGCTGCGGCACCGGCCGGATGACCTGGGACGTCACCGGCATAGTGGCCCAGTGGGCCGCCGGAACCGCGAAGAACCACGGCCTGGTCCTCCAGTCGCCCGACGAGACGAGGACGGTCAACTACCGGGTCTTCACGTCCGCGGAGAACACCGAGGAACTTGGCCCGCCGCCGACCCTCACGGTCACCTCGGAGATCCCGACCACGCCCGGAGAAGGGGACGACCCGGCCGATCCCGGCCCGGCACCGGCCGATCAGTGGCCGGGCGTTGTCGAGCCCGAGACCGGGTCGTGGCTCACGCGCGGCACGGACGTCACCGAGGACGGGCTGCTCACCGTACGCAGCCACAGCGCCGGGCAGCGGATCGACGTCACGCAGCCCAACGAGAGCGTGCTCGGCCCCAACTGGCGTTTCGAGCCCCTCGGCGGCATGCTGGGCGACCGGCTGAAGGACCACAGCGCGAACGGCTACGTGGAGGTGAAGCTCTCCATCGGCACCCAGTCGATCCGCTTCGAGGCCGATCCGGCGCGGCCCGGCACGTTCGTCGCCGAGGACGGCTCCACGGTGGTCCGGAACGCGGACGGCAGCTTCACCCAGAGCGGGGCGTCCGACGGTCTCAGCCAGGTCTGGCGCCAGGTCGGCACGGACCTGCTGGTCACCAGCATCGGCGACGCCGCGTCCGGCACGGTCCTGATCGGGTACGACACCCAGGGGCGGGTCAACCGGATCAGCGCACCGGCCGAGGAGCCGACCGACTGCACGGTGCCGAACGCCGCCGGCTGCGCCTCGGCGACCTTCGTCTACGCGACCACCACCACCGCCACCAGCGCGCAGCTCGGCGACGTGGCCGGGCAGCTCACGCGGATCGACCGTACCGCCGCCGGGAGCAGCACCCCGGTGACCGTGGTGCGCTACGCGTACGACCAGCTCAAGCGGCTCCGGGAGGTGCGTGACGTCCGTCAGGTCGACGGCGAGCCGGTGCTGGTGTCCGCCTACACCTACGACAGCCGGGGCAACATCACCCGGCTGAACAACCCGGAGGAGGGGGCGTGGACCCTCACGTACTCCGCGCCGGGGAAGCTCTCCGGAGCGACCCGCGACGCCGGCACCCTCGCGCTGCCCTCGCACTGCCGGTACGCCTACCAGTACCTGCTCGGCCAGAACGGCTGCTGGGCCGGGCCGGTGCCGATGGAGTACGGCGGCCGCAAGATCCAGCCGTCGTGGAAGCGGACGCCGACCCGCAAGGCAGTCGTTGGGGTCACCCACGACCACTGCACGTACTCCCCCGACCGGCCCTCCGGCTTCGACTTCCGCAGCGCCTGTGACGCGCACGACTACGGCTACGGGATCATCTATCTCAAGACGCGGGAGTGGGACAAGTCCAAGAAGGCGTCCGTGGACGCGGTCTTCTACAGCCTGCTGCGCGACCACACCTGTCCCGCCTACAACTTCCTGGTACGCGGCAGATGCCGGACGCTCGCCTACACCTACTACACGGCGGTCCGCCTGACCGGCGGCAGGAGCATGAAGTACCGCCACCAGTACTGACCACCACGGGTCCCCGTCCGGTCCGCTCCGGGCGGGGACCCGCGCCGCCCGGCTCCCCTACGTGACGGCCCGGCTCCGCACCGGCACTACCATAGGCGTCGACCGATGCCTGTGCCGGGAGGGCGGCCATGACCCAGCTCAGTCACGATCCCCCACGACCGGAGCAGGCGAGCACGCCGGCCGAGTTCGTCGCGGCGCTGCGCGCGCTGAAACTCTGGTCCGGCCTGACCTTCCGGCAGCTCTCGGCCAAGGCGAGAGCCTCCGGCGACCATCTGGCGATCAGCACGATCGCCTCCGCGCTGAGCCGGTCCACGCTGCCGAGACGCGAGGTCGTCGCCGGCTTCGTCCGCGCCTGCCAGCTCGACGACGAGGTGGTCGCCGACTGGGTGGCCGCCCGCGATGCCCTGCTGGCCCACTCCGAGCAACCGGAAAGCCAGCGGCCGCACCGGGCCCCCACACCGGCCGCCCGGCCCAGCGGTACGGCCCCCATCATGCTGCCGCCCGACATCGCGGACTTCACCGGTCGCGACGCGCAGGTGCAGGCCCTGCGGACCCTGCTGACCGGGCCTCTCGACGCGGACCGCCCCGGCGCACAGGTGATCGTCGCCATCTCCGGCATGGGCGGCCTCGGCAAGACGACCCTCGCCCTGCACGTGGCGCACCTGCTGGCCGGGGCGTACCCGGACGGTCAGCTCTGGGTCGACCTGCGCGACGCGGAGGGTTCTCCGCTGGGTCCCGGTGACGTGCTGGCCCGGTTCCTCCGGGCGCTCGGCGTCGACCCCCGCGGCATCCCCGACAGCCAGAGCGAACGGGCCGAGATCTTCCGTACGCTGCTGGCCCGCCGCCGGGTACTCGTCGTGCTGGACAACGCCACCTCGGACCAGCAGGTCCGCCCGCTCCTGCCCGGCTCGCCGAGCTGCGCCGTGATGATCACCAGCCGGCTCCGGTTGACCGGCATCGAGGGCGCCCGGCACGTCGAGCTGGACCTGTTCACGCCGGACGAGGCGATCCAGTTGCTCGCCCGGATCACCGACGACGAGCGCGTCGCCGGGCATCCCGAGAAGGCCACCGAGATCGCGGAGTACTGCGGCGGCCTGCCGCTCGCCGTACGGATAGCGGGCGCCCGGCTGGCGGCCCGCCCGGCCTGGCGACTCGCGCACCTGGCGGCGCTGCTGGGCGACGAGCGGCGGCGGCTGGACCGACTCGCGACCGGTGACCTCGCCGTACGGGCGTCACTGGCCCTGAGCTACCGCGAGCTGGACGAGGAGCCGCGACGCCTCTTTCGTCTCCTGGCCCACTTCGACCTCCCCGATTTTCCCGCCTGGCTCGCCGCCACCACGCTCGACTGCCCGTTCGAGCAGGCCACCGAGCACCTCGAGACGCTGGTCGACGCCCAACTGCTCGCCGTCGCCGGCACCGACGTGGCGGGTCAGGTCCGGTACCGCTTCCACGACCTGGTACGGCTCTTCGCGGTCGAGACCGCCGCGGCGGACGAACCGGAGGAAGGCATCGCCCGGGCACTCGTCCGTGGGTTCGGCGGCTGGGTCGTGCTCGCGGAGCGGATGGTCCCGGCCATCCCGGGCCCGTGTTTCGCCCTCGTCGCCAGTCCCGCGCCCCGCCCGTCGATCGGCTGGGCCGAGGACCACCTGCGGGACGTCGACCCCCTGGACTGGTTCGACGCCGAACGAGCCGCGCTGGTCGCCGCGGCCCGCCAGTCCTGCCGGCTCGGCCTGGACGACCTCGCCTTCGACCTAGCCGGCCGGCTCGAGAAGTACTTCGACCTACGCGGCATGTACTCCGACTGGGTCAGTCTCAACACCGAGGTGCTGGCGGTCTGCCAGCGGGCCGGCAACCGGCTCGGCGAGGCCGTCATGCTCCGCGGCCTGATCGACGTCACCACCTGGAGCGTCGGGGCGGGCGACGGTGCCGCGATGACCCGGCTGCACGACGACTCGCTCCGGCTGCTGGAGATGTTCACCGCTCTCGGGCACGACCAGGGCAGCTCGGACGCGGCAGTCATGTGCTCCTGGGCGCTGACCGCTGCCGGCTCGTACCCGCAGGCGGTGACGATGGGCGAACGGGCACTGCGGCTCGCCGCGCGGTCGGACCACCTCGGCGGCGAGGCCCGCGCCCACCTCGCCCTGGCGGTGGCCACCTTCGAACAGGGGCAGTACGACACGGCCGCGACCCACACCGCCACCGCGCTCGACCGGGCCCGGGAACTCGGCAATCCACGCTGGGAGGCCACCGCGCTGCAGTTCGCCGGCATCGCCCACCGAGAGCTCGGCAACCTCGACGAGAGCCACCGGCTGCTCACCGAGTCCCTCGCGATCTCCCGCGCCTACCGGGACGACTACGTCGCGACGCTGACCCTGCTGGCCCTGGCCCGGCTGCACGTCAAACGGGGTGATCCGGGCGCACGCGAGGCGGCCGAGATGTCGCTGGCGCTGAGCCGCGAACACCACCTGACCCATCACCGGGCCGAGGCGCTCCAACTCCTCGGCGAGATCGAACTGGCCGGCGGCCGGCCGGACCGGGCGATCCCGCACCTGGAGGAATCCGTCTCGTTGTGGCGTACCCGAGGCTGGCACTCCTTCCAGGCCGCGACACTGGTCAGCCTGGGCCGCGCCCGGCTGGACTCCGACCCGGGCGGTGCGCGGGCGGCGTTCGAGCAGGCGCAGGCGATCTTCACCCGGTTGGGCAACACGGACCGGGCCGCCGGACTGGAACCCCTGATCCGGACGGCGGCCGGCGCGGAGTAACGGGTGCCGGAGCGGGTGGCGGTCAATGCCGGACCGGGCCGGCGGGCTTGGCTCCGGCCGGACGATCGGGCGGGAACCTGCGTCGCAGGGGACATCAACAACGGCCGCCCCACCCCCGCGGCCCGGCGGACATCAGCCGGCGGGCGGTTGGTCGGGTAGCCTGATGGCCCAACGGGCCGCTAGCTCAATGGCAGAGCTGTGGACTTTTAATCCATAGGTTCAGGGTTCGAGTCCCTGGCGGCCCACTCCGTACCCGCTCAGCGGCCCTTTTTGGGGTCGCTCTTGCCATGATCCGGACCGGTACAGCAGCGAAGTACAGCAGTAGGCCCTTCACCGGTCGAGTGCGCTGCCGAGCCGCTTGAGCGCGTCGCGGTAGCCGCCGACGACACCACCGTGTAGATCTCCATCGTGATGGCGAACTGGGCGTGTCGGAGGATCTGCATCGCCACCCGGGGGTGCACGTCCAGGTCGGCCAGGAGCGAGGCGCAGGTGCGCCGGGCATCCCTGATGGTGATCCCCGAATGCCGGCCGCGTCGCAGCCGGGCCGGCCGCACCCTCGTGTGTGATTCAGGCGGAGGCAGCGACGGGATCGGACGTTGCTCGACAGCTCAGCTTCACCGAAGCTCGCAGCCCTGGCGCGTCACGCAGGCCACGTGGCTTCCCGAAGCTCGATCACCGGTAGCCGGTAAGTCATATTCGCCGCGGTACGGCTCCGTCCTGCCAGCGGTAGAGGTCGCGCAGCAGAGAAATTTCGGCACCGTGATGGATCAGCTCCCTGTTGACGTGCAGGATTCGGTTCTCCATTGGAAAACGCTCGGGACCCGCCGAGGGTAGATTCTCCAGGTCAGCGTCCGAGAGGCCGCGAACCCCCGCGTTCCATTTCCCATACATCTCATCGAGCTGTTTCAGTGCCTCGTCAGCGGTCCCCGCGTAGGCGAATGTCTCGGAGTCGACGTCCTGGCCGCCGAAGTACCATCCGACCCGATAGCCCAGACACGAGACGATAATGTGCGCCAGTCGCCAGGCAATCGTGGTCACTGGCGCCGGCACCGGGCCAGGGAACACGTAGTCCATCGTCCATTCCCCCGCACCTTCCGACATCGGTGCGGCCGACGTGCCCCGCGGGCGGATACTCCAGCAGCCGCGCACCGGCTCCCAGAAGTACTCCTCGTCGGTGAGACCCTCCAGCCGTGGCCGCAGGTTCCTGCGCCAGTACCAGTCCAACTGCTCCGAGAGATGCTCGCTTCTTGTCACTTCCGCACCCTACGCACAGCGGAGAGCACGGACGCCCGGGGACGATCGCAGCAGCTTGGCTCCTGCGGAGCACCAGTTCAGGCCTCTGGTTGCCTGGGGGTCAAGGGGTCGTCGGTTCATATCCCGCCGTTCCCACCAAGGTCCGAGGGCCGGGTCCGATCGATGGATACGCCGTCTCGTCGTAGAACGGCTGTTCAGGCGAGGCACTGGCCGCCCGGCAAGGCACCGAGCACTCGCTGCTGTCCGCCGCCCCGGCCGCCTGCGCCAAGGTAGCCCAACACGCAGGCGGCGCCAGCCGGTACGGCGTAGACGATGGCGTGCCGGGGTGCCGGATCCGCTCGCCGGGCTGGTCGTACGACGATGTCGGTGAAGCCCGCGGTGGTGAGCACCTGCCGGATCTGGTCGGCCATCTGCTCCGGGCTGTCCGTAGCCGGAAACATCCGCCGGCGGGCTTGCTCCGCCACGCACTCCTCGGTGACCGGCCGGGCACAGTCGAACTTCATCCGGTCCAACGCCGCGCGGACGGCCTCGGCTGCGGGCTCCGCCTCGGCTCGCTGCCTGGAGCTGAGCTCGCCGCGGCCCAGTTCGTCGTCCACCACTCGCTGGCAGTAGGTGGGGTCGTACTGACCGGCGGGGCCGAACCACCTGCAGCGGATGGCGGGGCCGGAGGTATCGGCCGGATTCGGTGTGCCTGAAACATCCTGCCATTTTGAGCCGGCAGGGGCGGTGGACCCGGTGCTCGGCGCCGAGGATGGCGACCCACAGGCAGTAAGTGTCAGGGCGGCGAGCACAAGCCCGACCAGCGCCGTCCGGGATGGACCGATGACCGGAGCATGCGCGTGCACTGCCGCAGCATAAAGACGTGCCGGTCGATCCGGTGCCCCGGTCGAGACCGGCCAGCACGGTGTCCGCAGCGCTTGGGCGGGCGGCAGAGAGTGGACCGGACCAAGGGGTCCGTAGGGCGCGGCGCCAGGGCCCGAGTAGGGGTGAGCTTGAGGCCCGACGGGGTCGAGACCTGGGCCGACGAACTGGGTAGCCAAGGCGATGCACCCGACCGGACGCTCGCGTACCTAGCGAAACCGTTGAGCAGCGCCGGGCGAGGCTGACCTTCCTTCGCCGACGTGGGGGCCGATGCGTGCTTGACACCAGCAGGTGACATCAACGGAGCCGGCCGTCGCCGAACATCAGTGGACGGACCGGAGGGAGTTCGCGGACGTACCGGACGGTGGTGGACGCAGCGACCATCGTCGGGCGCGCCTTGTAATTGAGACGTCCGGTTCCATGGTCAGCGCCGAGATCGTCACCTTAACAACGACTGGCGTCGGTAAACTCCCGCGGCTGCCGGTGAAAGGTGATCCGGCCAGTCGCCAGGTAGAACGGCGCGGGCACCGGTGGGAGCTGTCGGACCCGCAATCGGTTGAACACGGCGCGGGGCCAGGAGATCGGCGCATGGGTTCCGGTGGCGAAAACGTGCATGACGTCGTCGCCGTCGAGAACACACGCCGGCCCGCAGACGCCGGCCGCGTACCACGGCTCAGCGTGGGTGTCGGTGTCGAGAAGTCGTTGTGGCCGGGACCAGCCGATCCGTCCCGCCGGTGGGCCCTCGCTTTCGGTTATCCACAAGCCCTGGGACGGGAACGGAGTGGTCCCGTGCAGGTTGGTGCCGCGAGCGAGGATCATTCGCCAACCGCGCGGGCTATCGGCAACGGTGTTGTCAAAGAAGCCCTCGGCGCTGGTGGCAAACCGTTCAGGTGCCTGCCATCGCAGTCCGTCGTCGCTTTCGGTGTAACGCAGCTCGTAGTCCGGCTGCTCGCCTCGGCCGACCTCGCCGACGCAGGCCAGGTACCACATACGCCACCGGCGGGCGGTCCACAGGACGAAAGGTTCCATGGCGCTCGGCCGTTCCGCGTCCCCGCAGAGCACCGGCTCGGGACGTCGACGCCACTGTCCGTCCTCGCGTTCAAGGCAGCCGATCGCATACCGGCTGCGCGGTCCGCTCATCCTCCGCGAGCGCTGCCCGGCGTAGTAGATCCGCTCGACCGGCTTACCATCCACCTCACCTTGGACGTAGTTCGGCGTATGCATGCCGGCAGCGTCCCAGTCGCCACGCCGGGGCGGGCCGAGCGGAACCGCGCGGCCGCGACCATCGATGACGAACTGCCAACAGTCGTCGGTGATGTCCGCCGACGGCGGCAAGTGGGCCTCGAAGATCCGTACGGCGAACCTTGTGGTGACCGCTCCGACGAACATCGACCAGCCTTGACCACGGCGGTGTACGTCGGGGTCACTGACCCCCAGCAGCCCGTGACCCGGCCGTGGGTCGCCCAGCATGTCGAACAGCCGACGCGTTTCGGTAAGGACCCAGTTCGACGACTCGGAGCCGAACCGGTCGCCTGCCGGAAGTGGTGATACGCGCTGCGCTGACCGATCAACCTGCTGCGTGTCGTCATCGCCGTGGTGCTCCATCAGGCCCTCCTGCTTCTACTTGCCATACATCTCGATGGGCAGCGGGTGCGCGCCCGCGAGCAACCCCACGGTCCTCTCGGGCGTTAGCCGGCTCTCGACGCCTCGATCGAGGACCGGACGGAAGGGGTGGGCTTGCCCGGCCCGTCGTGTGCTGCGGCCCAGAACTCGGCGTAGCGGCCGCCGTGCCGCAACAGCTCCTCGTGGCTGCCTTCCTCGACGATCCTGCCCCCGTCGACGAAGACGACGCGGTCGGCACGTCGGACGGTCCGCATTCGATGCGCGACCAGCACCACCGTCCGGCCCGCCATCAGCCGCTCGATGCCGTCGTGGACGGCGGCCTCGTTCACCGGATCAAGCGCCGAGGTCACCTCGTCGAGCAGCACGATCGGTGCGTCCTTCAGCAGTGCCCGGGCGATCGAGACCCGCTGTCGCTCACCGCCGGAGAGCGACGCGCCGGCCTCTCCGACGTTCGCGGACCACCCGCCGGGCAACCGCTCGACTACCTCGTCGAGCCGCGCGGCGGTCGCCGCCGCCCGCACCTCGGCCTCGCCGGCGTCGGGACGACCGAGCCGGACGTTCTCCTCGATCGTGCCGTCGAAGAGGTAGACGTCCTGGAAGACGATGGCGATCTGCGCCGTCAGCACCCCGGGATCGATGTGTCGGACGTCGACGTCACCCACCCGCACGGCGCCTCCCGCCACGTCGTAGAAGCGGGCGAGCAACTGCAGCAGGGTGCTCTTACCCGCGCCGGACGGACCGACGACGGCCACTCGCTGCCCCTGCGGTATCGACAACGACACACCGTCGAACACCACGCGGTCGCCGTGCCGGAAGGTCACCGCGTCGAGTTCCAGATCGAACCGCTGCGGCCGGACGGGCTCGACCGGCTCGGGAAGCGGCTCGGTGCGCAGCACCGTGTCGAGCCGGTCCAGTTCGGCGCGGGCGCTGCGCAGCTTGCCGCCGATGTCGGACAGCGACAGCAGCGGGTCGGCGCTGCGGGCGGCGAGCACCAGGGCGGTCAGGACCTCCGCGACCCCGATCTCGCCCCCGAGCGCGAGGTAGGCCCCCAGGACCAGAAGCACGGTGAAGGCGGTCTGCACGGTGAGCGCCAGCCCCACCACGCTCGGCAGCACCGACAGCGTCCGGCGGCGGGAGGCCCGCTCGACACCCCGCAGCGCGTCGTCGAGCAGGGTGAACCGCTCACCGGTCCGGCCGCCCGCCCGCAGCACCGGCTGGGCCTGCAGGTACTCGATGACCCGGGCGCTGGCCTCGTTGCTGCGCGCCGCGTTCTCGGCGTCGTTGGCGGCCATCGAGCGGGCGGTCCAGATCTGGGTGACCGCCACGAGGGGCACCGCGACCAGCGCGGCCAGCCCCAGCCGCCATTCGAACACCGTCAGCACAGCCACGATCGTCAGTGGCGTCACGCAGGCGGTGATGAACGGCCCGAGCAGGTGAGCCGAAACACCCATCGCCGCGAGCAGACCGCGGCTGGCCATGACGGAGACCTCACCGACCCGGGCAGCGTCGTACCAGCCGATGGGTAACCGGGCCAGGTGCTCGCCGAGGCGGTGGTACATCCCCCGCAGCATGGTGGTGCCGACGCGCATACCGGACAGGTCACTGGTGTAACGGAGCACCGCGTAGACCGCGACGGACGCCGCGAAGGCGGTCAGCCACGGCCAGGCGTCCGACGGTGTGTTCCCGAACAGTTCCCGCAGCACCGGTACCAGCAGCCCGTAGAGCAGGCCCTCCAGCACAGCGGTCGTCGTCATCAGGGCGACCGTGCGGCTCATCGGTTTGGCGTACCCGTCGCCGAGCACGCGCAACAGCGTCCTGATCATCGGGGATGGTCTCCTTGCGGCACACGTGGTTCGCTGTCGTCGGCCGCCGCCGACCGCTGGGTTCGCCAGAAGGCGGCGAGCTTCCCGTCCCGGGCCAGAAGCACGCTCGGTGTGCCCTGCTCGACGACCGTCCCGTCCTCGATCATCACGACGAAGTCGGCGTCGACGACGGTCTCCAGGCGGTGGGCGATGACCAGGACGGTTCGGTCGCGGAGCGCCGCGAGAGTCTGCCGTACCGCCCGGTCGGTCTGCGGGTCGGCGAAGGCGGTCGCCTCGTCGAGCACCAGGACGGGCGTGTCGGCTGCCAGGGCACGCGCGATCGCGATGCGCTGCGCTTCCCCGCCGGAGAGCTTGACGTCCTCGCCGATCACGGTCTCGTAGCCCCGGGGCAGGGCGAGTACGCGGTCGTGGATGTGCGCTAGTCGGGCTGCGCGGATCACCTTGTCGGGCGTCGCCTGCGGAACGGCCAGCGCGATGTTGTCCGCTACGGACGCCCGCAGCAGGCGAACGTCCTGGAAGACGAAGGAGACCCGGCGGTGCAGCTCCCCACCGTCGATGTCCCGCAGGTCGACACCGCCGAGCCGCACCGAACCACCGGTGGGGTCGAAGAACCGCGGCAGCAGTTGCACCAGGGTGGACTTGCCGCTGCCGGACGGCCCGACGAGCGCGGTGGTCGTGCCCGGTTCGAGCACCAGGTCGATTCCGCGCAGCACCTCCGGGCCGCCGTCGTAGCCGAACCGGACATCCCGCAGCTCCACCCGGTTGTCCTGCGGCGTGATCCGACGCGCGGGCTCCGGCAGCGGTTCCACTCCGAGGACTTCGCGGATACGACCGACCGCCCGCCCGGCGGCCTGCAGGTCGTCGAAGCCGTGGCCGAGGGCCGCGACCGGGGCGGTCAGACCCAGCCCGAGCAGCAGGAAGGGCAGCAGGTCGGCCGGGGCCATGCCGCCGGAGGTGATCCGCACTGTGCCGCCGAGCAGCACCACCAGCAGCACGAAGGGCGGCGACAGCGCCAGCTGCATACCGGCGGCGACCGCGGAGACGCCGCGTACCCACCGGCTGAAGACGTCGACGAAGTCGTCGGCGGCGGTGCGGAACCTGCGGTGGGCGCGCTCGGCACCGCCGAACGCCTTGACCACGGCGATGCCCTGCACGAACTCGACGACCGAGCTGGCGATCCGGCCCATCGCCGCGTCGAAGTCCTTCTGCTCCCGGGTCCGGGCCGGGGTCATCAGCAGCGGGACGTGCGCGACGGCCAGCACCACGGGGACCAGGGTGATCAGCGTGAGCCACCAGTCGACGGTCAGCAGGTAGACCAGCGACACCACCGGTACGACGAACGCGGAGACCAGTTCGCCGGGCGCGTGGACGATGAACGGGTGCACGGCGTCGACGTCCTCGCCGACCACCTTCGCCAGTTCACCGCTGCGGCGACGGGAGAGCCAGCCGAGGGGTGCCCGCCCGAGGCTGCGGGCCAGTTCCCGACGCAGCGAGAGCTGCACTTTGCCGTCGAGAACATGGCCGAGCCCCGACGACGCGCCGGTGAACACCAGTCGTACGAGCAGGCCGACGGCGCCCACGATCACAGCGGTCCAGACGTGACCTCGGTCGACCGGGCCGGGCGACAGCAGGGCGCGACCCAGCTCGATCACCGCGAACAGCGGCGCCAGCCCCGCGACGGCGCCGATGACCTGCAGCAGCGCCACGGCTGCGAAACCCCGGACGTGTGGGCCCAGCAACCGTGCCGGGCCGTACGCCCCGCTGGAGTCGACAGCTGGGGGTGGGGCGGGGACCGCGCTCGCGACGTCCTGGCCGCTGGCGGTCATCCCGCTGCCCCGCGGCTGACCTGGCGGCCCGAGCGCAGGTGGCCGTGCAGGAAAGCGAGGATCTCCCGACGCGCGGGCCGGGCGACCGGTACCAGGTTTGGAGTGCTGAGAAAGGTGTGGGTGGCCCTCGGACAGCAGACGAGACGGGCATCTGTGCCGTCCTCGCGGAGCCGTTCGGCGTACCGGCGTCCGTGGTCCGCCAACGGGTCGAGCGCGGCGGTGACGACCAGGGCCGGCGGCAGGCCGGCGAGGTTCTCGAACTTCACCGGGGAGACGGTGCGCGGGTCCAGCGTCGAGGGCAGGCTGAGTTTGCGGGCCGCGCGCAGTCGCGACAGCGAGAGCGTGGGGTTGTCGGCGTTCTCCTCGATCGAGGCGTAGTCGAACATCGCCTCGGTCCAGTCCGTACTCGGGTAGTTCAGTACCTGGGCGCGGAGCGGCGGGCCGTCCTCGCGGGCGCGCAGTGCGACGAGCGCGGCGATCATGCCGCCGGCGCTCTCGCCCAGGACCGCGACGGCGGCGGGATCGATGCCCCACCCGTCGGCGTCGTCGACGATCCGGCGGAGCGTGTCGTAGCCGTCCTCGATCGGTCGGGGCAGCGGGTGTTCCGGTGCGAGGCGGTACTCCACCGCGACGACGACGGCCGGGCAGCGGGCCGCGAGGTGACTGTTGAGCCAGTCGTTCTGCGCGGCGGTGCCCCCGATGAAACCTCCACCGTGGAGCGAGATGATCAACGGCAGTTTCCGATCCACCGTTCTCGGACGGTGTATCCGCAGCACCAGCCGACGGCCGGGAAGGTCGACCGTTGTCTCCTCGATGCGGGCACGGCGGTCCGGCAGGCCGGTGACGATCCGGCCGAGCGGAGACGACGCGGCGCGGTTGGCCTTCTCGCGGGCGGCGATCACCTGATCGTCGGTCATGGCTTCCCAGTCCCGGTCGTCCCTGAGAATCCGGGTGCCCAGCGGAGCTCTGGCTCTCATGATCGCCAGCATCGCCGACGCTCCGCCGGGCCGTCTTGCAGAAATGTTCCACTCCGGCCGGCGCCGCGAGCCTCGGCTCAGGTCAGACGCGGAGTGCCGGTGCCTGCGCCGGCCACGCGATGTCGTCGACGATGAGCCACGGCGCGGCCGCCACGCCCCCGGGTGTCAGCCCGGTGAAGGCCATGACGTCCCGACAGAGGTGGGACTGGTCGACGAAACCGTTCTCGGCCGCCACCCGGGCGGTGCTCTGCCCCGCGGCGAGGCGGTGCGCCACATGGTCGAACCGGATCAGCATCGCGGCGCGCTTGGGCGTGAGACCGACCTGGGCTCGGAACCGGGACCACAGCCGCCGGCGACTCCACCCCACCTCGGCCGCCAGCCGCTCCACCCGTACCTGCCCCCGGTTACTCAGCATCTCCCCCCAGGCGAAGGCGACCTCCGGATCCACCGCGCGGCCGGCCTCCTGCCGTCGGGCGAGCGCCGTCGTCATGACCGCGAACCGGTCGTCCCACGACCCGGCGGTCCAGAGTTGTTCCCGAATCCTTTCGACCTCCCGCCCCCAGAGTTCCTCCAGGGCGACCACGGTCATGTTCGGCTCGGCGGAGACCCCCAGCACCGCGTGCGCGACCACCGGCGAGAGCCGTACCTGTAGGAGGTCGATATCGCGTCCCAGCCCTCGAAGGCTGCCCGGGGCCATGCCGACGACGACGCTGCCCCGCTTCCGCTCACCGCTGGCGTCGTCGACGAGTTCCGAGTCGCCGAAGTCGATGAACACCGTGACTGCCGGGTACGGGACCACCGGAAACGAGGCCGGAGTCTCACCTCGGCCGCGGAACCCGGCCATGCTGACGCCCGCCACGCGGTCTGGTGGCGCCGGGACCGCGATCTCCAGCGCGGTCCCGGCCACACGAACCAGGCCGGTGGGTGGCATCTCCTCATGTTACGAGCAGCCGCACCACACGAGGTTTCGCTGGTGCCGTGGACGGGAACGCCCGGCCGTGCGTGTCGACATTGACGAGCCGAGAGCCGCCGAGCAGTTCTGGGAAGGGATGCGCGAGGCAGCGGCAGCCGCCACGCGGCACCAGGATTACGATCTCTATCGGGCGATAGTCAAGATCGGCCGAGCGGCCCTGGCCCAAGGCGTCGAACTGGTGCCGTCCAGTGGCCTGTTCCTCCAATGCCCGGTCTGCAGGTCCCTGGCGGGCCAGCGCTGTATCAGCGTGCCCGCCCATCCGCTGCGCGACAACACCCTCCACCCCGAGCGCACCGAGCTGGCTGAACAGGCAATCCGCGGGGAGGTGCCACTTCCCGTCCCACTCCGCTGACGGTCCTGCCGGTCACGGCTGGCGGCCAGCCGGACGTCCAGCGAGCCGCGGTAGCCGATGCCCGCGCGGTTGCTCCGGGCTGTGTCGTTGATCCGGTTGACCGTGCCCGCGAGCTGCGCGGACGGTGGGGCACCGACAGTCGAGGAGGACGCCGATGACCAGTCAGCGCGAGACCGTGGAGGTCGACCACGACCTGTTCCGTGCGGTCTACGACTCGCCCGCCTCGCTGCCGGGCCGGCACCGCTGGACGACCGGCGAGTCCGACGTACGCCGGATCGAGAAGCTGCTCGGCATGCCGCCGCGCAGTATCGGTGCGCCGCTGTGGGTCAGCGGCGACGAGCCGGACTGTCCGAAGTGCGCGCGGCGGGTCAACTGGTACGACATCGTGAACTCCGCGCTGTCCGGGGTGCACGACCGCATGATGATCGCGACCGTGATCCTCGGCGACCGCAAGTTCGTCAACACCGAGGTCCCGGACGCGATCGCCGGGGTGCGTTGCGCCGACTGCCGCACCCCGATCGAGGGGCTGCGCAGTTTCAAGTGCCACAACTGGGCGTACGCCTTCGAGGCCCTGGAGGAGGTCCGCCAACGAATGGCCGGCGGCCCACCCACCGAGACCCCCCTCCCCCAGCGTTGATCATGAAGTTAGCGGGACGGCACGCCGGGCGGGGAAGCCGCTGACTTCCTGGTCAACGGGGCGAGGGTGAGGCGGGGGCGGGTTAGGCGCGGGGGGTAGGGCGGCGGGCGGGTGGGGAGGGGGGTTCGGGGCCGGGGTCGGGGACCGGGGGCATCGGGCGGATCACCGGGTCCGCCCCGGTGACCGTGAGCTGTTCGCCGTGGTGCCACAGCTCCACCGTCGCGTCGGGGCCCGCGTCGGGCAGCTCGTAGCGGGCCTCGTCGCCGGTCAGCGTCACCTTCAACCGCTGGCCGTGCCAGCGCAGGCGGAACGTGAGCCGCCGGATCGCCCCGGGCAGCCGGGGATCGAAGGAGAGCACCCCCCGGTCGTCGCGCAGCCCGCCGAAGCCCTGCACCAGCGCCAGCCACGCCCCGGCCAGGGAGGCCAGGTGCAGCCCGTCGGCGGTCTTGTCGCCGAGGTCGGCGAGGTCCTGCAGCACCGACTCGGCGAACAGGTCGTACGCCAGGTCGAGATGCCCGACCTCGGCGGCGAGCACCGCCTGCGCGGGGGCCGACAGCGACGAGTCCCGGACGGTACGGGCCTCGTAGTACGCGAAGTTGCGCGCCTTCTCGTCGGCGGTGAACTCGCCCGGGCAGCGCTGCATGGCCAGTACCAGGTCGGCCTGCTTCACCACCTGCTTGCGGTACAGCTCCAGGTACGGGAAGTGCAGCAGCAGCGGGTAGTCGTCGTCGGAGGTGTTCGCGAAGTCCCACTCGGGCAGCTCGGTGAACCCGGCGGACTGCTGGTGCACGCCCCGCTTCCGGTCGTACGGGATGTGCACCGCGTCCGCGGCGGCCCGCCAGCCGGCGACCTCGGACGGGTCGACACCGAACCGGGCGGCGGCCTCCGGATACCGTTGCGCAGCGTCGGCGGCGCCCCGCAGGTTCCGCCGCGCCATCAGGTTCGTGAAGACGTTGTCGTCGACCAGAGCGCTGTACTCGTCCGGGCCGGTGACGCCGTGCAGGTGGAAGGTCCCGTCGTCGGAGAAGTGCCCGAAGCCCTGCCAGAGCCGGGCGGTCTCCACCAGCAGCTCCAGCCCCGTCTCGACGAGGAACGCCTCGTCGCCGGTGGCGGCGACGTACCGCAGGACGGCGTCGGCGATGTCGGCGTTGAGGTGCAGGCCGGCGGTGCCGGCCGGCCAGTAGCCGGAGCACTCCCGCCCGCCGAGGGTCCGCCACGGGAAGGTGGCACCGGTCAGCCGCAGTTCCGCCGCCCGCTCCCGCGCCTCCGGCAGGTGGGCGTGCCGCCACCGCAGCGCCGACCGGGCCACCTCGGGCGCCAGGTAGGTGAGCACCGGCAGGACGAAGCCCTCGGTGTCCCAGAGGACGTGGCCGTCGTACCCGTTGCCGGTCAGTCCCTTGGCGGGGATGGTCCGGTCCCCGTCCGGCCGGCCGGCCTGGAGCAGGTGGAACACCGAGAAGCGGATCGCCTGTTGCAGTTCGTCGTCGCCGTCCAGGTCGACCTCGGCGGTCTCCCACAGCGCGTCGAGGGCCGCGCGCTGAGCGGCGAGCAGCACGTCGAAGCCCTCCGCGCGGGCGGCGCCGGCCTCCGCGACCACCAGGTCCGCGAGCGGCGTGGGGTCGGTGTCGTCGACCGGTTCGCACTCGTACGCGGCGAACTTCGTCACCTCGACCCGCTGGCCCGGGTGCAGCGTCCCGTCGATGGCGAGACGCAGCCGGTCCGGGCTCTCGTCCTCGGTCGAGGTGAAGCCGTCGGGGGTCCGCACGTCGTGGGCGACCGCCACCGCGACCCGCTGGCCGCTGCGCTCGGTGCGGTGCACCAGGACCCCGTCGTGGCCGTCGACGCGACGGTACTCGGCGGTCAGCGGGTCGTGGATCACCGAGGCGGCCCGGGGGTCGTCGGAGCGTTCCGGCACCCGCTCGTTGGCGAGCACGTCGGAGCAGACGCGTACGCCGACCGGCGCGTCCAGCGCCTCGACCGTCCACCGGACGGCGGCCACCGCCCGGCGGGGCAGCGACACCAACCGGACGCTGCGGATCCGGACGGCGTGCCCGCCCGGGGACTCCCACTCGGTGTGCCGTTCGACCAGGCCGGCGCGCAGGTCGAGGCACCGGTCGTGGACGCGGATGGTGCCGGTGCGCAGGTCCAGGGGTTCGCCGTCGACCCACAGCCGCACCAGGGTGGCGTTCGGCGCGCTGATCACGGTGTCGCTGAGCTGCGGGAACGCGTACCCGTCCTCGGGGTAGCTCAGTTCGCGCCGTTCGTGGAAGCCGTTGAGGTAGGTGCCGGGCATGCCGTACGGCTCGCCCTCGTCGAGCGTGCCGCGCCAGCCGATCCAGCCGTTGGAGAGCGCGAAGATCGACTCGGTCTCCGCGAGCCGGCCGGCGTCGTCGGCGGTGCGCCGGATCCGCCAACGCTCGTCGCCGCTGGTCGGCACGGTCGGCGGTCGGTCGGCGGTGGACTGCACATGGCCTCCCGGGCTTCGTCGGCCGGCGCCGCGGGGCGGACCGGCCCTAGGGTCGGCGAGACGGCGGTCGGAGCCCGGCCGCCGTCTGCGTGCCCGTCAACGTTCCCACCCCCGCCCCCTCACCAAACCCCTCCACTCTGCCCATGATCGTGCACTTTTGTGCGTGCGATACGCGGCTTTGATCCTTTCGGCGGAGGTCGAGAGGGCACGATCACGCCGGGTCAGGGCGCCAACAGGAGGGTTGTGGCGGTGGCCAGGACCAGGGCGGGACCGAAGGGCAGGTGGCTGGACCAGCGGGCGCGGCCGGTCGCGAGCAGCGCCAGGGCGGCCAGCGCCGACAGGGTGACCGCGAGCAGCAGCCCGAGCACCGGGAACGTCCAGCCGTGCCAGCCGAGCAGCAGGCCCGTGCCGACGGCCAGCTTGGCGTCGCCGAGACCGAACCCCCGCCGGCCGAGCACGAGGGTGGTCGTGGCGAACAGGAGCCCCAGCCCGAGCCCGGCGGCGGTCGCCCGCAGCCATGGCGCGTACGCCGCGTCGAGGGCGGCGGCCAGCCCGAGCAGGAGCCAGGTGCCGAGCGCCGCCGGACCGGTGAGCCGGTCGGGCAGCCGGTGCACCGCCGCGTCGACGAAGGCGAGTGGCACCGCCCAGCCGAGCCACCAGGCCACCGCGGCCAGTTCGGTGACCGGCGGTCCGACGACAAGGAGCAGGACGGCGGCGGCGAGGGCGGCGACCTCCACCGAGCCGGGCGGCGGACCGACCCGCACCCCGCACTCGCCGCACCGCGCGGCCGGCCCGAGCGCCGGCCACGGACGGGTCAGGCCGATCGGCGCGGCGCAGGCGTCGCAGCCCTGCCGGGCGGCCGAACCCGGGGGTACGGCGTGCCGGACGGCGGCGAGCCGGAGCACCGGTGTGACGGCGAGCGCGGCGGACAGCCGGGCGGACAGAGCCGGGCGTCCGGCGGTGAGGGTCACGACGACCTCGCCGAGGTGAACACGAACCGTAGTCGTGGCCTCGCGTTGCGGTAACGGCCGTCTCGGATTCGGCGCTTACCGCCGGAGCGGTTCGACGGGACGGACGGCCGATCGGGCGACCCCGCGACCGGCAGATCTCGATGGCCGCCGAGCCGGCCGAACGCGGGGTACAAAGCGGGCGGGTGCCGCCGATCGCCCCCACTCCTGCCGGTTCTGCGCCCCGGACGGCACCCCGCCCCCGCGGCGGGGTGCCGCCCCGGCGCGGGTCTGGACGCCGCCCGCCGGCAATCGGCCGGCAACTTGGCCGCCATCACCAACCACCACCACCCGTCATCACTCAGAGTATTCGAATGAATTGCCTCTGTTGCATCGGCGAGCGTCAGCCTATGCTCGCCCCTTGGGTGCGATGCAACCCTCAAGCAAAGAACCGCGACGGCACAGGGATTTCTATTCACAAAGATCAGTCACGGTAAATGCGGATGCGTTTTGCACAGGTCCGGATGTCCCCATTCGGCCGCGCTTCCGCACGCCCGGATCCGCCGGGACACCGGCCGCCGGGAGGCCGACGAGGAGGGCCCGACAGTGCGAGGACAGCAGCTCAGGGGCGTTACGGCGTACCTGGCGACGGTCGCGGCGCTCGGTGCCGTGGCCGGCTGCGGCACCGACCAGGCACCGGCCACCGCCACCGCGGGCGGCGACGCCGGGCCGCCGGTAGCGCGATCGGAAGCCGACGAGCAGACCGCCCGGAAAGCCGCGCTCGCCGCGTATTCCGGATATCTCGCCGCTTCCCGGAAGGCCAGTGGACGCAGTGATCCGCAACATCCGGAACTGTCCACATTCCTCGCCGATCCGTTGCTGACCCGGGTCCGCCTGGCGATCCGCACGGCCAAGGAGCACGGGGCCGTACGCGTCGGCACGCTGGCCTCCGACCCCACCGTCACCTCCGTCGACCTCGACGCCGTCCCGCCCACCGTGGAGATCCAGGACTGCCTCGACGCGACCGGCTGGCGCCTGGTCTACGCCCGCGACAAGCGGGTGGTGCCGGGCAGCCGGGGCACCCGGCACCTGGCCACCGCGACCGCCACCCGCTACCCCGACGGCCGCTGGCTGATCAGCGCCGGCGCCTCCCACGAGGACCAGCCGTGCTGACCCGGGGCCGGGCGACACGCCGCTCCGCGCTCGCGGTGCTCCTAGCCGCCCTGCTGGCCGCGTCCACCGCGCCGGCGGCGAGCTGGGCCGACCCGCCGGGTGCCGAGTGCCCGCCCGGGCAGACCAACTGCGACGTCTGGGACGACGACCCCGGCACGCCCGGCGGTGGGACCGGCGGCCCGGGCGGCGGCGACGGTGGGGGCGGTGACGGCGGCGGCGGTGGGAAGTGCCAGTGGAACGGCCGGATCGTCCCCTGCTACCACCCCGACCTCGGCTGGTTCAACAACGGCGACGGCTGCTACTACAAGCTGGCGCAGCCGCAGCCGGAAGCCCCAGCCGGCCAACAGTGGTACGTGCTGACCTGCAACGGCGGTGACCTCGGCTCGCAGCGGATGGAACTGCTCGACTCACCCCCACCCGGCTTCGGCGCCCCGCCCGACCCGGAGGAACTGGCCCGGCGGGCGCTCGCCTCGATCGACCTGCTCCCGCCGAACGTGGCGGTCGCGCCCCGCAAGCGCGTCGGCCCCGGCCTGGTCGGGCTGCCGGTCTGGATGTGGGCCAGCCCGGACCCGCCCGGCCGGCCACGCCACTACTTCGGCCCCCAGTACGCCGACGCGGAGGACCGGGGACTGCGGGTGGAGATCGAGGCACGCGTCGACCGGGTGGTCTGGGACATGGGCAACGGCGACCAGGTGACCTGCTACGGCCCCGGCACGAAATACGAGTCGACCAGCCAGCTCGCCGGCAAGCCGTCCCCCGACTGCGGCTACGACAACGGCTACCCGAAGGCCGACACCTACCAGGTCCAGGCCACCACGCACTGGACGGTGACCTGGCGCGGCGGCGGCGAGATCGGCGTCTTCCCGGTCACCCGGACCAGCAACACCGTGACGATCCAGATCAACGAGCTTCAGGTGGTGACGCAGTGAGCCTCGCGACACGCAACGGGACCACACCGGTGGACGCCCCGGTCACCCCGCCCAAGGTCGTCCGGCAGCGCCGGATGCGCCCCGGGCTGCTCGGCCTGGCCGTCCTGCTGATCGCCCTCGGCGGGCTCGGCGCGGCGTTCGCCGTCACCTCGGTCCGCACCACCGGCACCTACCTGGCGGTGGCCCGCCCGGTCGAGGTCGGCCGGACCGTCGGCGCCGACGACCTGGTGCCCGTCCAGGTCTCCGGCGGGGCGGGGCTGTCCCCGGTGCCCGCCGCCCAGCGGGACGAGGTGGTCGGCAAGCGGGCGAAGGTGTCGCTCGTCCCCGGAACGCTGCTCACCCTGGACCAGCTCACCGACGCGCCCCTGCTCGGACCCGGTCAGCAGCAGTTCGCCCTGGGCCTCGAACCGGCGCAGGTGCCGGCCCGCAAGCTGCACCCCGGCGACAAGGTGCTGCTGGTCAGCACCCCACCCGGCAACGAGGAACGGTCGGTGGCCACGGCCACCCGCTTCGAGGCCACCGTCATCGACACCACCACCCGCGAGGACGACGAGGTCGTGGTCTACGTGGCGCTCGTCGTCCGGGACGTGCCGGCGGTGGCGGCCCTGGTGGCCCAGGACCGCATCGCCGTCGCCCTCACCGAGGCGGCCTGAGCCGTGGCGGTCATCGCGCTGGTCGCCGCGAAGGGCTCGCCGGGCGTCACCACGACCGCGTTGGCCTGCGCCCTGACCTGGCACCGGCGGGTGGTGCTCGCCGAGTGCGACCCGGCCGGCGGGTCCGTGCTCGCCGGGTTCCTCGGCGGCGCGCTCGACGGCCCCCGGGGCATCGGCGAGCTGGCCGTCAGCGAGCTGCGCGACGGCAACCTGGAGTCGGCGTTCTGGTCGCAGCTGGTCGACCTCGACGCGCCGAAGCGGGAACGGCTCCTGCTGCCCGGCGTCGTCGACCCCGCCCAGGCGGGCAGCGTCACCCCGCTGTGGCAGCGGTTCGCCGACTTCTTCACCGGGCTGGACCGCGGCGACCCCCCGTACGACGTGCTCGTCGACTGTGGACGCCTGCACGTGACCGGGCCGCCCTGGCCGATCCTGCGTACCGCCTCGGTGGTGCTGGTGGTCACCGGCGCCCGGCTGCCCGACATCTCCGCCACCCGGGCGGCGGTCCGCACGATCGAGCGGGACTTCACCGAGCACCGGGTACCCCCGGGCACGCTGCGGCTGCTCGTGGTCGGTGACGGGCACGGGCGCAGCGAGGTGAGCCGGGCCCTGCGGCTGCCCGTCATCGCGCGGCTGCCACACGATCCGCGTACCGCCGAGGTGCTCAGCCTGGGCGGGACCGTGCGGGCCGGGCGGCCGCTGATGCGCGCGGCGGGCGCGCTGGAGGTGCCGGTCGGGGCGCTGCTGGACCGGCGGCGCGCCCGGCTGACCTGGCCGGTGGCGCAGGGGGTGCCGGATGCGATTTGAACCGGTCTCCACCGACCCGCGCCGGACCGCGCCGGCCGCCACGTCGACCGTGCCCCCGCTGGCCGTGCCGAACGGCCGGCACCACCACCCGGCGCCGGTCGCCCCGCCGCCGGAGCCGCCCCCGCGCCCACGGGTCGACTTCCAGGTCGTCCGGGAACTGCGCCGGGAACTGAGCGAGCGGCTCACCCTCTGGCAGCGCGGGCGCGAGTTCGACGCCGACGCCGAGGACACCGAGCGCGCCCGGCTGGCGGTCGCGGTCGTCTCCGAGTACGCCGACGCGGTGCGCCGCGCCGGAACCCCGCTCACCGCCGACGAGGAGCGGCTCCTGCTCGACCACGTGACCGCCGAGCTGGCCGGCCTCGGCCGGCTCCAGACGCTGCTGGTCGACGACACGATCGAGGAGGTGCACATCCTCGGCTGCGACCAGGTACGCATCACCCGGCACGGTGGCGGCGTCGACTGGGCCGAACCCATCGCCGACAGCGACGACGAGCTGGTGGAGATCCTCCAGGCCGCGGCCCGCCGGGCGGGCGCCACCGAGCGGTCCCTGTCCACCTCGAAGCCGACCCTCGACCTGCAGTTGCCCGACGGCAGCCGGCTCGCCGCGGTGTTCCTGGTCACCCACCGGCCGTACGCGGTGATCCGCAAGCACAACACGCTCGACGTCAGCCTGGACGACCTCGCCGGCGGCCGGGGCGACCTGGACGAGATGATCGACCCGCTGCTGCGCGACTTCCTCCGCGCGGCCATGCGCGCCGGCCTCAACATCATGGTCGCCGGGCTGGCCGGGGCGGGGAAGACCACGGTCGTCCGGGCGCTGATGGCGGAGATCCCACCCGACGAGCCGTACGTGCTGCTGGAGGAGAGCCGGGAGTTGCTGCCCGCCCGCCGCGGCCAGCGGCACCGGGCGGTGATGAGCTTCGAGGCGCGCGAGGGTCACGGCGAGCGGGGGCCGGACGGCCGCCCGGCCGGTGAGGTGACCATCGCCGACCTGATCCCGGTGTCGCTGCGGATGGGTGTCCTGCGGATCGTCGTCGGGGAGGTCCGGTCCCGGGAGATCGTGCCGATGCTCCAGGCCATGACGACCAGCCGGGGCTCGATGTGCACGATCCACGCCCGTACGCCGGCCGGCGTCGCGGAGCGGATCATCGAGTTGGCGCTCGCGCACGGCCGGGAGATGACCGTCGACCAGGCGCGGCGGATGGCCGGCAACGCCCTCGACCTCATCGTCTACGTCACGGTCGAGGACGAGACCGCGATCGGCGGCCGCAAGCACCGCTTCGTCTCGCACGTCGAGGAGGTGATCGGTGTCGGTGACCACAACCGGATCATCACGACCGGTCTCTTCGGGCCGGGTGCGGACGGGCGGGCCGTCCCCCGGCACCTGCCCGAGCGCGTACGCGCCCAGCTCCTGCGGGTCGGCTACGACGCCCGGCTGTTGAGCCGGTGGATCGAGGCGGGCACCGGGGCCTGGCGGCGGCCCCGGCAGTCCCGGCTGGGACGGCGGTGAGCCCGGTGGTCAGCGTGGAACTCGTCGCCGTGGTCTCCGGGGCCGCCGCCGTGGCCGGTCTGCTGCTGGCCGTCGTCGCCGTCGTCGGCACCCGCCGGCCACCCGGGCCGCCGCCCGGCGCCGGCCGCGGTGTCGCCCGGCTCTGGCG
>JAEYGD010000252.1 GCA_023402505.1 Actinomycetes bacterium | reverse complement strand
AGGCGGGGCTGGTCGCGCCGTTCCTGCTCAGCGGCGTGGTCGCGGTGGTGGCGACCGCCGGCTGGTGGGTGGCCTCACGGCCGTCCACCGCCGGCTGACCGGGGCGCCGCCGGCACCGCGCCCCGGCCGGCCGGTTCTACAGGGTACGGGCGAGACGCTCGGCGAGGATCCGCGTGAACCGGGATGGGTCGGCCAGTTCCCCGCCCTCGGCGAGCAGGGCCATCCCGTACAGCAGCTCCGCGGTCTCCTTCAGCGACTCCTCGGCGCCGCCCTGCTCGCGGGCCTTGCGCAGGCCGCTGACCAGGGGGTGCGTCGGGTTCAGCTCCAGGATCCGCTTGACCTGCGGCACCTCGTGACCCATCGCCCGGTACATCTTCTCCAGCGTGGGCGTCAGGTCGTGGGCGTCACCGACGACGCACGCCGGGGAGGTGGTCAGCCGCGACGACAGACGGACCTCCTTGACCTGGTCGGCGAGGGCGGAGCCCAGCCAGGCCAGCAGGTCGGCGTAGTCGGCGCGCTGCCGCTCCCGCTCGGCCTCGGCCTCCTTGCGCTCCTCCTCGGTGTCCAGGTCGACCTGTCCCTTGGCGATGGAACGCAGCGTCTTCCCGTCGTACGCGCCGACCCGGTCGACCCACACCTCGTCGACCGGGTCGGTGAGCAGCAGCACCTCGTACCCCTTGGCGCGGAACGCCTCCATGTGCGGTGAGTTCTCGATGGTCGTACGGGACTCGCCGGTGGCGAAGTAGATGTCGGTCTGGCCGTCCTTCATCCGGCTGACGTAGCCGGCGAGGTCGGTCGGTTCGGCGGGGTCGTGCGTGGAGGCGACCGAGAGGATCTCCAGGAGGGTGTCCCGGTTCTCCGTGTCGTCGATCAGGCCCTCCTTGACGGCGGCGCCGAACTCGGTCCAGAAGGTGCGGTACTTCTCCGGCTGGGCGGCCTTGAGGTCCTTGACCGTCGCGAGGACCTTGCGGACCAGGCGGCGGCGGACGACCTGGATCTGCCGGTCCTGCTGGAGGATCTCCCGGGAGATGTTCAGGGACAGGTCGTGGGCGTCGACCACACCCTTGACGAAGCGCAGGTACGACGGCATCAGCGCCTCGCAGTCGTCCATGATGAAGACGCGCTTGACGTAGAGCTGGACGCCACGGCGGCCCTGCGGGGAGAACAGGTCCAGGGGCGCGTGCGACGGCAGGAAGAGCAGCGCCTCGTACTCGAAGGTGCCCTCACCCCGCATGTGCACCACCTCGAGCGGGTCGGCCCAGTCGTGGCTGACGTGCTTGTAGAACTCGTGGTACTCGGCCGGCTCGACCTCGTCGCGGGGGCGCGCCCACAACGCCTTCATCGAGTTGAGGGTCCGCACCTCCGTGGTCGGCTCACCGCCGTCGGTGCCGGGCCGCTCGACGGTCATCCGGATCGGGTGGGCGATGAAGTCGGAGTACCGCTTGACGATCTGCCGGATCGTCCACTCGGCGGTGTAGTCGTGCAGGTTGTCCTCGGTGTCGGTCGGCTTGAGGTGCAGGGTGACCGCCGTGCCCTGCGGCGCGTCGTCGACCGGTGTGATCGTGTACGTGCCCTCGCCGGTCGACTCCCAGCGGGTGCCGCCGCTCTCCCCCGCCCGGCGGGTCACCAGCTCGACCTTGTCGGCGACCATGAACGCCGCGTAGAACCCGACCCCGAACTGGCCGATCAGCTCCTGCGACGTGCCGGCGTCGGTCGACTCGCGCAGCTTGCGCAGCAGTTCCGCGGTGCCGGACTTGGCGATCGTGCCGATCACCTGGACGACCTCGTCCCGGGACATCCCGACACCGTTGTCCCGCACGGTCAGGGTACGCGCGCCCGGGTCGACCTCGATCGCGATGTGCAGGTCGGACGTGTCGACCTGGAGGTCCTTGTCGACCAGCGACGCCAGGCGCAGTTTGTCCAGCGCGTCCGAAGCGTTCGAGATCAGCTCCCGCAGGAAGACGTCCTTGTTCGAGTAGATCGAGTGGACCATCAGCTGGAGCAGCTGACGCGCCTCGGCCTGGAACTCCAACGTCTCGGTGCTCACACCGTGTCCTTTCGTCCGCGAAGCCCGGTGGTGGGCCGCCGGCGCGGGGCCGGCGTCCCGAAGAGGTTCGCCGAAAGGATACGAGCACCTCACAGAGGGCGATACGGGACCCGTTGTCCGGGCTGCGGTCCGGATGCCTGACCCGCCGGGCCGTGAAGACTGGCCCATTCTGAGTTGATTATCCGGTTCGGCGTGCCCCCTCGGTTCCACGGGGTTCCGTTTCGTGCGGATTGTCGCGTGGCCGGGGCCACTCCGTCGGCGGAATCGGTGGGTGGGCCGGGTCGTTGTACATGGCGTGACCGCAGGTCCCCCCGGGGGCACCCCCGGCTGGCCCCTCTCCCGGGGCCCCCGCCGGACCGGTCGCCGCCAGACCCCGGCGGAATGACCCCGGACCCGGGTTGGTTACATCCCCCGGACGCCCGAGCAGCACCACGCCGGGCTGATCCTCTTCGAACCACCTTTCCTGAACCGCCGGTCGGCGCATCCCCCTTCCGCGCCGGACGGCGTTACCCCCGAGCGAAAGGCTTCGATCATCATGCGTACCGATCTGCTGCGTAAGACCGCTCTGACCGCTGCCGGCCTCGCCTTCACCGGCGGCGCCATCGCCGCGCCGGCCACCGCCGTGTTCGCCGCCCCGACCGGGAAGCCCGCCGTGCAGGCCGACCGCAAGGGTGAGCGCGAGCTGGCCGTCGACTACGAGGCCCAGCCGAACTTCTACTACTGCGGCCCCGCCGCAGCCCGCAACGCCCTGTCCGTGCAGGGCAAGGACATCAACGTCGACTCGATGGCCCAGCGGATGGGCACCACCGAGGCCGGCACGAACTCGATCAACGACATCACCCCGGTGCTGAACAAGGAGACCGGTAAGGACGTCTACCGCAGCGTCGAGATCCGCGACGCCAAGGCCGACGACAAGCAGACCGACAAGCTGCGCGACGACATCATGCGCACGGTCGACGACGGCCGCGCGGTGGTCGCCAACATCGCCGGCACCGCCACCGACATCGACGGCGGGGTGCACTCCTTCGAGGGTGGGCACTACATCTCGGTGACCGGCTACCGCGACGGTGGCGACCAGGTCAAGATCGCTGACTCGGCGAACCCGAACACCGCCGAGTACTGGATGAGCACCGAGACGCTCGCGGACTGGATCGCCACCCGCGGCTACAGCACCAGCTGACAACCCCGCAACAACGACAAGGGCCGACCCCACCCGGGGCCGGCCCTTGCCGCACTCCCACCCACCACCGCACCCAACCCCCCACCCCCACCCCCGCCGTCCCCGGGCAAGCGGGAACACTTTCGGGGAAAGTGCCCCCACCAGCACGATCGAGGCAGCACTTTCCCCGAAACTGCTGCCCCGCCCTTACCCTCACCCCGCCCTGCCGTCCGCACCCGGCCGCGAGGTCGGCCAGGCCGCGTAACCGCGAGGTCGGCCAGGCCACGTGGCCGCGAGGTCGGCCAGGCCGCGTACGGTCAGGAGGGGCGGTTGCGCTCCTGGCTGAGCCGCTCGTCGAGGCGGCCCAGTTCGTAGATGGCGTTGAGGTCGGTCGGCAGGCGGGAGACGTTGTCCGGCGCCGGCTCCGGGTCGGGGCCGGGCGCGCCCGCCGGGCGGTCCGCGGCGACGGGGGCCGGGGCGCCACGCCGCCGCACCG
>JAEYGD010000070.1 GCA_023402505.1 Actinomycetes bacterium | reverse complement strand
GCGCGGACCCGGGTGGGGTCGACGCCGTCGAGCGCGGCGCGCAGGGCGGTGCGCAGCTCGCGGGCCGCCGCGTCCGCGCCGTGGCTGGTGGGGTTGCCGCCGCCGGCCCGGCCGGTGCCGAGACGCTGCCCGTCCAGGGTCAGGGCGGTCGCCCTGGTGGACGTACCTCCGACGTCGAGACCGACCACGACGGCGCCGGACACCCGCCCACCTCCCTCGATTCAAGCCGGGTCAATGCTGGTCGGCCGCGCGGCGGCCGGCAAGGGCGCGAGGGGCCGTCGGGGCTGTGCGCCAGGTAACAGTTTGAAAACTTCGCCCACGGCCTTGACACGGAGGGGCCTTCAGTAAGAACTTTTACCACTAACAGTTAACAGTCTTTTCCGAAAGGGTGTCCGATGGTTGATCACGAGGTGGACACCGCCGCGGGGACCGCGGTGGTCGACACCGACGGGTTCGACCGTCGCGGTGCCCTCGGCGGCCCGGCCGGCGGCGTGCTGGCCCGGGTCCGCGCCGGCGCGGGCGAGCTGACCGGCGCGCTGCGCCGCGTCGCCGAGCACGTGCTCAGCGACCCCGAGGCCGCCGCCCGCGCCACGATCGTGGAGCTGGCCGAGCGCAGCGGCACCTCACCGGCCACCATCACGCGCTTCTGCCGGGCGATGGGCTTCGAGGGGTACGCGGACCTGCGCCTCGGCATCGCCGCCGAGACCGGGCGGGCCCGCTCGGCCGGCTGGACCGTCGACATCGGACGGGAGATCCAACCGAGCGACCCGCTGCGTCGGGTGCTCGACCAGATCATCGCCGCCGACACCCGCGCCATGCACGACACCGCCGCCCTGCTCGACCTCGCCGAGGTGGAACGGGCCGCCGTGGCCATCGCCGGCGCGAGCCGGGTGAACATCTTCGGCGCCAGCGGCAGCGCGCTGGTCGGCGAGGAGATGCAGTTCATGCTGCACCGCATCGGGGTCGCCGCCTGGGCCTGGAACGACGTCCACGAGGGCCTGGCCTCGGCGGCCCTGCTGCGCGCCGGTGACGTCGCCCTCGGCGTCTCGCACAGCGGCCAGACCCGGGAGACCATCGAGATGCTGGCCGAGGCCGGCAGCCGCGGCGCGACCACCGTCGCCGTCACCGGCTTCCCACGCTCGCCCCTCGCCGAGCTGGCCGACATCGTGCTGCTCACCGCCAGCCAGGCCACCACCTTCCGCCCCGACGCGCTGTCCGCCCGGCACCCCCAGCTGGTCGTGCTCGACCTGCTCTACATCGCCGTCGCCCAGCGCACCCACGACCGGGCCCACGCGGCGTTCCGGCGCACCGCGCAGGCCGTCGACGGGCACAAGGCCGCGAAGGGGTCCACGTCATGATCAGTGCACAGCGGTACGCCGAGGCCGTCCGGCCGGTGCTCGACCGGGTGGTCGACGCCAGCGCCGACGCGCTCGCCGCCGCCGCCGACCTGATCACCGACAGCCTCCGCTCCGGCGGCGTGCTGCAGGCCTTCGGGGCCGGGCACTCCGAGGCGTTCGCGGCGGAACTGGTCGCCCGGGCCGGTGGGCTGGTCCCCACCAACCGGCTCTCCCTCCACGACCTGGTGCTGCACGGCGACGCCCCGCGTGACGTGCTGGCCGATCCCAAGCTGGAGCGCGACCCCTCCATCGCCCACCAGATCTACGCCCTCGCGGCCCCGCAGCCACGGGACGTGTTCGTGGTGGCGTCACAGTCCGGCATCAACGGCTCGGTCGTCGAGCTGGCGGCGCTGGTCACCGGGCGCGGTCACCCGCTGATCGCGGTCACCTCGGTCGAGCACACCGCACGGGTCGCCCCACGGCACCCGTCCGGTCACCGGCTCGCCGATCTCGCCGACGTCGTGCTGGACAACGGCGCGCCGTACGGCGACGCACTGCTGCCGCTCGAGGGCGGCGGCGCGGTCTGTGCGGTCTCCTCGGTCACCGCGGCGCTGCTGGCGCAGCTGCTGACCGCGGAGGTCGTACGACGGTTCCACCAGGCCGGAGAGGTACCCCCTATCTACCTCTCCGCCAACGTCCCCGGTGGGGACGAGCACAACCACGCCCTCGAGTCGCGGTACGCCGGGCGCCTCCGGCGGACCGCCTGACCCGAATCCCCAAGGAGAGTCGCATCATGTCCGTTTCCCCCGAACTAGACCGCCGGACCCTGCTGCGTCGCGCCGCGGCCGCGGGTCTGCTGGTCACCCCGGCCGTCGGCCTGCTCAGCGCCTGCGCCGGCAGCGAGCCGGCCAAGAACGACGGCAACGAAGGCGCCAAGAGCAAGGACAACCCGTTCGGTGTCGCCGCCGACAGCTCGGTCAAGGTGGTGATCTTCAACGGCGGCCTGGGCGACCAGTGGGCCAAGGAAGACGAAGTCATCTTCAAGGCCAAGCACCCGAACGTCACGGTCAACATGAGCTCCACCCAGAAGATCAAGACCGAAGAGCAGCCGAAGATGGCGACGCAGCCCAGCGACGTCGTGATGAACTCGGGTGCCGACATCATGGACATCAGCACCCTGGTCAACGAGGGTGCCATCGAGCCGCTGGACGACCTGCTCACCGCCCCGGCCTGGGACAGCGAGGGCACGGTGGCCGACACGCTGCTGCCGGGCACCGTCGCCGACGGCACCTTCCAGGGCAAGTTCTACGTGGTCAACATCGCCTACACCGTGTGGGGCAACTGGTACAACGCCGCCCTGTTCGACAAGGAGGGGTGGCAGCCGCCGAAGACCTTCGACGACTTCTTCGCGCTCGCGCCGAAGATCAAGGCGAAGGGCATGGCCCCGTACGTGCACGACGCGGTGCACGGCTACTACCCGCGCTGGGCGCTGATGGCGACCATTTGGAAGTCGGCCGGCAAGCAGGCCGTGGTCGACATCGACAACCTGAAGGAGAACGCCTGGAAGGCCGACGGCATCCTGCCGGCCCTCGAGGCGTGGGAGAAGCTGGTCAAGGACAAGCTGCTGCTGCCCGGCAAGCTCGACCACACCCAGTCGCAGCAGGCCTGGCTGGACGGCAAGGCCGCGTTCATCCAGGTGGGCACCTGGCTCAAGAACGAGATGGCGGCGACCATCCCGCCGGGCTTCGAGATGAAGATCTCGGACTACTGGGGCCTGGGCGCCACCGACAAGGCGCCGAACGACGTCTACGCCGGTGCCGGTGAGGGCATCGTCGTGCCGTCGAAGGCGCCGAACAAGGCCGCCGCGAAGGAGTTCCTGCGGGCCGTGCTCTCCAAGGCCGGCTCGGCGAAGTTCGCCGAGCTGACCAAGTCGCTCGCCTCCACCAAGGGCTCCGGTGACAACGTCCAGGACACGGCGCTGGCCAGCGCGAACGAGCTGATGAAGAACGCGCCGAAGGACCTGGTCTCGGTGAAGTTCTGGAACTTCTACGCCGACCTGGACAAGGAGAGCCAGAACCTCTCCGCGGAGCTGATGGCCGGCCGGCTGACCGCCCAGCAGTTCGTCGACAAGATGCAGGCGGCCGCCGACAAGGTCGCCAAGGACTCGTCGATCAAGAAGCAGACGCGGGACGCCTGACCTCCGAACGGAAAAGAGTGAGTCCAATGCGGCACGGTGTCGCGCGGTTCGTCACGGGCTTCCTGGCCCTGCCGGTCGCGCTCTACCTCTTCTACGTGGTCTGGCCCTTCGCGCAGGCCGCCGGGTACTCGCTGACCGACTGGGGTGGCTACTCCGACCGGCAGCAGTTCGTCGGGCTGGACAACTACGTCCGGCTGCTCTCCGACGAGCTGATCAGGAAGGCGTTCTGGCACAACGTGTTCTTCCTGGTCACCGTGCCGCTGTTCACGATCGCGCTGGCCCTGTTCCTCGCGTTCCTGCTCAACGTGGGCGGACGCGAGGACAGGGCCGGCATCCGGGGCGTCTTCGGCTCCGGCGTGTACAAGGTCATCTTCTTCTTCCCGCAGGTGCTGTCGCTGGTCGTCATCGCGGTCATGTGGCAGCAGATCTACCGGGCGGACGGCCAGGGCCTGATCAACGGCGTACTGATCAAGATCGGTCTGGTCGACGCCGACAACCCCATCGCGTTCACCAACGACCCGGAGCCGTTCCTCGGCGTCCCCGCCGTGCTGTGGTGGCTGCTGCTGATCGCGGTGTGGAGCGGCGCCGGGTTCTACATGGTGCTCTTCTCCGCGGCCATGCAGTCGATCCCGAAGGACGTCTACGAGGCGGCCATCCTCGACGGCGCTGGCCGCTTCCACACCTTCTTCCGGATCACCCTGCCGCTGCTGCGGGACACCGTCTCGGTCGCCTGGGTCTACCTGGGGTTCATCGCCCTGGACATGTACGCGCTGGTCTTCGTGATGACGCCCAGCCAGGGCGGGCCGAACCACGCCAGCGAGATCTTCGCCTCGGTGATCAACTTCAACGCGTTCCAGAAGGGCCAGTTCGGCTACGCCTGCGCGATCGCCGTGGCGCTGGCCATCTTCACGATCCTGCTGGCCGCGTTGCAGCTGCGGATCACCCGCCGCGAGCGGATCGAGTACTGAGGAGACTGGTGATGAGTACGGTGACCCACGACTCCGGTCGGACCCGACCGGACCTGGTCCCGCCGACCCGTCCCGGATCGGGCCGGTCGGACGAGCCCGCCGGCAAGGGCGCGGGCGCGCGGATCTTCAACGGCTTCTCGCACCTGTTCCTCGCGGTGTGGGCGGTCATGGTGGTCTACCCGCTGGTCTGGGTGGTGATGTCCGCCCTCAAGACCGACTCCGAGGTGATCCGCAAGCCGCTGTCGCTGTTCCCCGAGTCGCTGCAGTGGGACAACTTCGCGCGCGCGTGGACCGCGGGCATCGACAGCTTCTTCCTCAACACCCTGCTGGTGCTGGTCGGCAGCGTCTTCCTGACCATGCTGCTCGGTTCGATGGCCGCGTACGTCCTGGCCCGCTACGACTTCCCCGGCAACCGGCCGATCTACTGGATGTTCCTGTCCGGCCTGACGCTGCCCATCTACCTCGCCGCCGTACCGCTGTTCAAGGGCGTCTACAACACCGGCGTGGTGCTGCCGCTGCTCGGACCGAACAAGCACCTCATGCTGATCCTGGTCTACGTGGCCTGGTCGCTGTCGTTCACGGTCTTCTTCATGCACTCGTTCTTCCGGACCCTGCCCAACGCGATCGCCGAGGCCGGCATGGTCGACGGCGCCTCGCACACCCGGCTGTTCTTCAGCGTGATGCTGCCGATGGCCAAGCCCGGCCTGATCAGCATCGGCATCTTCAACGTGCTCGGCCAGTGGAACCAGTGGTACCTGCCGACGCTGCTCATGCAGTCGGTCGCCGGCGAGCCGAAGAACCAGGTCATCGCGCAGGGCCTGATCGAGCTGTCGGTTAACCAGGGCTACAAGTCCGACTGGTCCGGCCTGTTCGCCGGGGTCACCATGGCGATGCTGCCGGTGCTGATCGTGTACATCGTCTTCCAGCGCCAGGTGCAGTCCGGTCTCACCGCCGGCGTCAGCAAGTAGCACCCGCCCCGCCCCCTCCCGCCGCGGGAAGGAAGGGCCCCTTCTTAACCGCCGTTGTTAAGAAGGGGCCCTTCCTCTACCGGAGGCGTTAAGAAGGGGCCCTTCCTTTCCCGCACAGCGTGTCGGTGGGGCGAGGCAGAATCACCT
>JAEYGD010000062.1 GCA_023402505.1 Actinomycetes bacterium | reverse complement strand
GCTCCCGCCGGACGTTCTCCCGCTGCTGCTGCCGGGCAGCCTGTGCGGCCTTGACCGCGGCCTCCTGCTCGGCCTTCAGCGCGGCGGCACGCGCCTCCGCGGCCGCCACCTCGATGTCGTGTGCGCTCGCCGGCTTGGCCACCGGCGCCGCGGTCTGCGGCGGGCCCGGCACCGGCCCCTTGGGCTTCGGACCCGGCGTCGGCGCACCCGGCCGCCGCGGCGGCATGGGCTTGGCCGAGACGCGGGGCGCGCCCGGGGTCGGCGACGGGGTCGGGGTCGACGCCGGAGCCGAGGGAGCGGCCGCCTGCGGGGCGGCCGGCGCCGGGGATCCGGCGTTGTTGACGAACGCGCTACGCAGCCGTCGGGCGACCGGCGCCTCGACGGTGCTCGACGCGGACTTCACGAACTCGCCCATCTCCTTGAGCTTGGCGAGAACGGTCTTGCTTTCGACCCCGAGCTCCTTGGCAAGCTCGTGTACGCGGGCCTTTCCTGCCACTGCACTCCTCACTCCGAGGTCGTGCGGGCAGCACCCGCAGCGACCTCACTCGTGCACTTGAAGCCTGGTCATTTCTGCGACTTCATCGTGTGCTCATGTCGGTCGTCCTACCTTGCTAGCGACCCGCGCCCGGTCGGGTTGACCGGACGTCGTGGATGACGCGTCGAGGTGCTCCGCGAGGTCACCGTGGTCGAGGACCCCGGTGACGCGCAGCGCCCGCCCGAAGGCGCGACGCCGCACCGCCTGCGCGAAGCAGGCCGGATCCGGGTGCAGGTTCGCTCCCCGACCCGGCAGCCTGCGGGCCGGATCGGGCCGGAGGCTGTGACCAGCCTCGTCACCGATCGCGACGATCCGCAGCAGTTCACTGGCCGGCGCCCGGCGCCGGCAACCCACACAGGTGCGCTCCGGCAGCGCGCGTCGTGCCACCGGAGAAAGTCTACCCCTAGCTTCCGGAGATCGCGCCGCCCGGCTCCGGTACCTGATCGGCTCCCCCGCCGCCCGCCGGGCCGGCCTGCTCGGCGTCGGAACGGATGTCGATCCGCCAACCGGTCAACCGGGCGGCAAGCCGGGCGTTCTGCCCTTCCCGGCCGATGGCCAGCGAAAGCTGGAAATCCGGCACGGTGACCCGGGCGGTACGCGTGGCCAGGTCGACCACCTCGACGCGCAGCGCCTTGGCCGGCGAGAGCGCGTTGCCGACGAAGGTCGCCGGGTCCTCCGACCAGTCGATGATGTCGATCTTCTCGCCGTGCAGCTCGCTCATCACGGCCCGCACACGCTGACCCATCGGCCCGATGCAGGCGCCCTTGGCGTTGACGCCCGCAGCGGTGGAGCGGACCGCGATCTTCGTGCGGTGACCTGCCTCACGCGCGATCGCGCTGATCTCGACCGTCCCGTCGGCGATCTCCGGCACCTCCAGGGCGAAGAGCTTCTTCACCAGCGCCGGGTGCGACCGCGACAGCGTGATCTGCGGGCCGCGCATGCCCTTGGCCACGTGCACCACGACGCAGCGGATCCGCTCGCCGTGCGCGTACCGCTCGCCGGGCACCTGCTCCGACTGGGGCAGCACGCCCTCGAGCTTGCCCAGGTCGACGGTGACGATCCCCTTCTCGGCGCGTGCCTCGTGCGCCTGCACCACACCGGTGACCAGGTCGCCGTCGCGGCCCACGTACTCGCCGAAGTGCGCCTCGTCGGTGGCCTCCCGCAACCGCTGGAGGATCACCTGCTTGGCGGTCATGGCCGCGATCCGGCCGAAGTCGTGCGGGGTGTCGTCCCACTCCCGCACCACGGTGCCGTCGGCGTCCACCTCCTGGGCGTACACCAGGGCCGCGCCCGTCTTGCGGTCGATCTCCACCCGCGCGTGCGATTCGGCGCCCTCGGTGTGCCGGTACGCCGTCAGCAACGCGGTCTCGATCGCCGCCAGGATCGTGTCGAACGGGATCTCCCGCTCGCGCTCCAGTGCGCGCAGCGCCGCGAGGTCGATGTTCACCTCTCCTCGTCCTCCACATCGTCGTCGTCGAGGTCTGCGTCGTCGCCGTCCTCGTCGGTGCCGTCGAACCCGTCCGTCCCGCCGGTCTCGTCGAGGCGGCTGAACTCGACCTGCACCCGCCCCGGGCCCAGGTCGGCGTAGCTCCATTCGGTACGGCCGGCGTCGGTCTCCAGCACCACGCGCTCGTCGTCGGCCTCGACCACCCGGCCGGTGAGCTGCCGGTCACCGCCGTCCGGACCGCCGCGTACGGTCACCTTCACCAGGCGACCGGCGTTACGACGCCAGTGCCGGGGAAGGGTGAGCGGCCGGTCCACGCCCGGCGAGCTGACCTCCAGCTGGTACTCCCCGGCGACGATGTCCCCACCCGCCTCCTCGGCGGCGTCCAGCGCGGCGGAGACGGCCCGCGAGACGTCGGCGACGGCGTCGAGGTTGATCCCGCCGTCGGCGTCGACGATCACGCGCACCACGTGGCGCCGGCCGGCCCGGGACACCGACAGGTCCTCCAGGTCGTACCCGGCCTCGGTGACCACCGGCTCGATGACCTCCCGCAGCCGGGCGCGCCGTGCGGCGAGGTCGCCGCCGCGGCCGACCCGGTCCGCGC
>JAEYGD010000022.1 GCA_023402505.1 Actinomycetes bacterium | reverse complement strand
GGGGTTGGGGGGGGGGTGGGGGTGGCGCCACCCCCGCCGTACGGTCATCCGCCGAGCGACTCCAGCACCGCGGCGGGGATCTCCTCCACCTGGGCGGCCGGGGGCGCCTGCACCGTGACCGGTACGCCGAAGTCGTGGTAGCGGGTGGTGAGTTCGCCGGCCAGCGGTGAGGCCGCGCTCAGGTCGAGCACGAACTCCACCAGCCGTCCCTGCTCGTCGACCTTCGCGGTGAACGGCACCGCCCGGGCCTTGTCGCCCATGGCCCGGATGTCGGCGTCGGCGGCCATGGTGCGGGTGTAGTCGAGCGTGCCGGCGAACGCCCGATCCCCGGTGCTCCGGACCTCGGCGACACTGTTCACCAGCTTGTTGATCCCGGCCGGGTCGCCGTCCGGCATCACGTCCAGCGGGCTGCCGGCCGGCAGCGCCGACTTGTCGACGTGCCACCAGGACTCGGCGTCGGAACGCAGGTAGACGTCGTCCCTGATGTTGATCATGTGAGTCTCCTCGAGGAGCATGACCATCTTCAGGTCCGCGACGTTCCGGCGGGGATCCATGATCCCCTCACCCTTGATCGCGACGGAGTCCATCGTGACCCGGACGCTGTCCTCGTTGAGCTTCCGGGCGCCGGCGAGCAGTGCCTCCCGCGCGTCGGCGGGGGCGGTGGTCGTCGCGGCACGACTCGGAGCGGGCGCGCCCCCGCCGGTGGCTGTCGTCCCGTCGTCACAGCCGGTGAGCGCGATGCTCAGGGCTGCGACGAGCGCGACCCCCGTGGTCGTCAGCCCTCGAGTGGCCATCTCGGTGCGTCTCCTCAGGTGGGGTGTGCGGCCCGGCGCGGGCCGGTCGGCAGCGTAGCCCGGGAGCCCGTCCCGGGGCCGTCGATATCTTCGGTCGCGGGCCTGGCCGGCCGCCGCGCGTGCCGCGGACCGGCCGGTGGCGAACTCCACCGCCGCTGGTCAGCGGCCCGGTCGGAGGGGCCGGTAGGGTTCCCCCATGGCAGAGGCGCTCACCGCGGAGGCGGTACGAGACGAGCTGAGCGGGCTGCCCGCCTGGTCGGGAGACCAGACCGGCATCACCCGCACCGTGGAGCTGGCGAGCTTCCCGGCCGCCATCGCGCTGGTGGACCGGGTGGCCGTGGTGGCCGAGGAGATCGACCACCACCCCGACATCGACATCCGCTGGCGGACGGTGACCTTCCGCTGTGTCACCCACACGGTCGGATGCGTCACCCGACGCGATGCCGACCTGGCCCGGCGGATCGACGACATCGTGGGGGACGTCCGATGAGATTCGAGATCAGCAAGGTGCTGGACGCCATCGAGGGCCGGGTCTGCACCGACCCGTCACTGGCCCGGGCGGTGCTCGACCTGGCCGAGGTGATCCGCTACCAGGACATCGACGGGGGCCGGCCGGCCAGCCTGCTCCGGCTCGGCATGGTGATCGACGCCCTGTCCCGCCACCTGGAGGAGGACAGCGTCCCCGTCTACGCGGTGGTGCACCGGGCGATGCTCTCCGACGCCGACCTCACGTCCAACGAGCGCATGGTGGTGCGGCGGTGGGCCGACGACGGCCTCGTCGAGGTGCTCGACAACCCGGGCGACCGGATGCTGGAGGTGGCCGACCTGCTCGGCCTGCCGGTGCTGACCCGGGGCCGGTTCGACGGGCTGCGCGGGCGCTACCCGTGGGTCACCGACGAGCCCGGCCGGGTGCTCGCGCCGGTGCCGGGGCAGGGGGGCCCGGCGTTCGTCGCCCACGTCGGCGGCGGTGACACCCCGGTCTCCGGGGACCCGTCACCCGCCGGCGTCAAACTGCTGACGCGGCTCTGGCGGTGCCCGGAGTCCCCGTGCGCGCTGTTCGGCCAGGGCGGTGGGGGCGGCGGCGCGTTCGCCGACCTGGCCGCGGTCACCGACCGCAGCCCGGTGACGCAGCCGCCCCCGAGCCTGCGCGGTGGCGTGCCCACCTGCCCCCGGCACGGCACCCGGTTGAGCGACGCCGGCCCCCGCCCCCGGTCGGCGGTGCTCGCGGTACGCGTCGGTGGGCTGATCCGCCGCCGGTTCGTGCTCACCGAGTCCGAGCCGGTGCTGGTCGGCCGCGCACCGGACACCGAGGACGGGATCATGCTCGGCCAGTGGCTGAACGACGAGGCCCGCCGCTGGATCAGCCGCAGCCACCTCAAGCTGGAGCTGCGGGTCGGCGAGATCATCGTGACCGACGTCAGCACCAACGGCTCCGGCATCCGGCCCGGCGGCTCGATGACGGAGGCGGAGCGGATCCCGCTGGCGCCCCGGCAGTCCCGGGTGCTGGCCGAGGGCGACATGGTCGAGCTGTACCCGGGTGTGCAGGTCGGCCGCCCCGACGAACTGCCGACCGGTGCCCCGTACACCCCCGCGTCGGTCATGGCCGAAGCCCCAACAATGGCCATGCGCCTCCCCCACTAGCCCCTGCCCCCACCCCCGGTGCCGTCGCGTCGGTCATGAAGTTGGCGGGGCGACACGCCGGCAGCGAACCCGGTAACTTCATGATCGACGGGGAAGGGCGCCGGAACCGACCGCGGTCCCGGCGCCCTTTACGCGTACGGGTGCTCAGCTGGCCAGGACGGCGGCGAGCTGCGCCACCGCGTGGTCGATCTCCTCCTCGGTGATGACCAGCGGCGGGGCGAGCCGGATCGTCGAGCCGTGCGTGTCCTTGGCGAGGACACCGCGCTCCATCAGCCGCTCGCAGGCGTCCCGGCCGCTCATCAGCGCCGGGTCGATGTCCAGGCCGGCCCACAGGCCCCGTCCCCGGACGGCGAGCAGGCCCTTGCCGACCAGCGCCTGGAGGCCGGCGTGCAGCCGGGCACCCAGCTCGGCGGAGCGGCGCTGGAACTCGCCGGTGGCCAGCAGCCGGACGACCTCGGTCGCCACCGCGCAGGCCAGCGGGTTGCCGCCGAAGGTCGAGCCGTGCTGGCCCGGCTTGAGCACCCCGAGCACGTCGGCGTCCGCCGCCACCGCCGACACCGGGACGATGCCGCCGCCGAGCGCCTTGCCCAGCAGGTACATGTCCGGCACGACACCCTCGTGCTCGCAGGCGAACGTCGCGCCCGTGCGGCCCAGCCCGGACTGGATTTCGTCGGCGATGAACAGCACGTTCCGCTCGGTGCACACCCGGCGTACGCCGGGCAGGTAGCCCTCCGGCGGCACGACGACGCCCTGCTCGCCCTGGATCGGCTCCAGCAGCACCGCGACCGTGTTCTCGTCGATGGCGGCGGTCAGCGCGGCCAGGTCGCCGTACGGCACCACGGTGAAGCCGGGCGTGTACGGCCCGAAGTCGGCGCGGGCGTCCTCGTCGGTGGAGAAGCTGACGATGGTGGTGGTGCGGCCGTGGAAGTTGCCCTCGGCCACCACGATGTTCGCCTGGCCCGGTGCGACGCCCTTGACCTGGTATCCCCACTTGCGGGCGACCTTGATGCCGGTCTCCACCGCCTCGGCGCCGGTGTTCATCGGCAGCACGAGGTCCTTGCCGCAGAGCTGGGCCAGCTCGCGGCAGAAGTCGGCGAACTGGTCGTGGATGAACGCGCGGCTGGTCAGGGTCAGCTTGTCCAGCTGGGCGTGCGCGGCCTCGATCAACGCCGGGTGGCGGTGGCCGAAGTTGAGCGCCGAGTAACCGGCCAGGCAGTCGAGGTAGCGGCGGCCGTCCACGTCGGTCAGCCAGGAGCCCTCGGCCGAGGAGATGACCACCGGCAGCGGGTGGTAGTTGTGCGCGGTCCACCGCTCCGCGTCGCGGACCGCATCCGGCGTCCGCAGCTTGTCCTCGATCACTTGCTCGCCTTTCCCTGACGGAGTCGCAACGTGCAGCACTTCGGGCCACCGCCGGCCTTGCGCAGCTCGGACAGGTCGATCCCGATGGTCTCGTAGCCCCGGTCCCGCAGCTTCGCCGCCAGGTCGGTGGCCTGCGCCGGCAGCACCACGTGCCGGCCGTCGCTCACCGCGTTGAGGCCCAGCACCTCGGCGTCGGCCATGGTGGCGTGGATCGCGTCCGGGAAGAGCCGCCGCAGCACGGCTTGGCTGCCGGGGGAGAAGGCCTCCGGCAGGTACGCGACGGTCCGCTCGTCGAGCACGGTGAGCGCGGTGTCCAGGTGGTAGAAGCGCGGGTCGACCAGCTGCATGGTGATCACCGGGTAGCCGAAGACCTCCTGGAGCTGGGCGTGCGAGGCGTGCGCGGTGCGGAACCCGGTGCCGGCGAGCAGGTGGTCGCCGGCCAGGAGGACGTCGCCCTCACCCTCGTTGACGTGCTTCGGGTCGTGCAGCTCGAAGCCGGCGGCCTCGAACCAGGCCCGGTACGCGGGCGCCTCGTCGGCCCGCTGCGGGTCCCGGAACTGCACCACCATCGCCTTGCCGTCGATGACCGTGCCGCCGTTGGCGGCGAAGACCATGTCGGGCAGACCGGGCACCGGAGTGATCTCCTCGACGGTGTGGCCCAGGTCCCGGTAGATCTGGCGTAGCCGCTCCCACTGCCGGATCGCCAGGTCGGCGTCCACCGGCGCGGTCGGGTCCATCCACGGGTTGATCGCGTAGTCGACGGCGAAGTACGTCGGCCGGCACATGAGGAAGCGCTGGCTGGTGGCGTCCATCGTCATTGTCCTGCTCCCAGGGGTCGGGCGCGCCCGGCCACCTTCGGCCCGCGGGCTGGCGCCGTTGTTCAACGGTATGTGGCGCGAGCCGGCAGGATCCACCGCAGGAAGTTGCACAGGCCGTCGGATCGTTGCGTCTGACGCTCCTCCGGCGGCGTTTCCTTGCGTACGGTCGGGGGAAGCGTCCCCGGACACACTTCGGGGGCGGCGAACCGCCGCCCCCGAAGTGTGTCCGGCTGGTGAACCACCAGGCTGGTCGGGCTGGCCGGTGAACCACCGGCGTCGCCGGCGCACCGCCGGCGGGCCGAACAGTGCCCGCTAGAAGCGATCCACAAACTGTGAGTCGAGCCACTCGCGGAACCGGGCCACCCAGTCGCCGTCGGTGGTCGGCCAGTCGAACTGACCGGTCATCGCCAGGATGCCGAGAACCACGGCGCCGACACCGGCGACGATGCCCAGCAGGGCGTCCGTCGTGCCGGCGACGTGCCGCCGCCGCGTGGCCATCAGCCCGAGTACGGCGAGGACCGCACCGGCGGCGCCGAGCCCGATCCCGTACCCGGCCAGCGTGCCCGTGAGCACGAACAGCACCCCGGCGACGGCCGTGACGAGGCCGAGCGTGGCGAGCAGGCTGGCGCGCGGCTTCGGGCCGGCGACCACGGGGCGCTCGGCCCGGTCCGGCACACCGTCACCGTCCCGGTCGACAGCGGTGTCGCGGGTCCGGTCGGCCCCGGCGACGGCGCCGTCGCGGTCCGTCGGCCGGCCGTCCACCGGCCGCTCCAGGGTCGGATCGATCGGGACCGCCGAGGTACGCCGCGTCTCCTCGTCGGACCGGGTGGCCGCCCGGGCGACGGCGGCCCGGTCAGCGGCCCGCCGCGCGGCGTCGCCGTCCCGGCCGTCGGTTGCGGCGCCGTCGCGGCTGGCGGTTGCGGTGCCGTGCCGGGTGTCGGTGGTGGTCCGGTCGTCGGTTGCGGCGCCGTCCCGGGTGTCGGCCGCGGCGCTGCGGTAGGTGGTCCGCTCGTCGGTCCGGTCGGTCACGACCGGCCGGCCGCTGCGGCCCGCGGCGCCGTCGCGGGTGGTGGCGTCACGGTCGGCCGCGCCGTCGGGGTCGGCCGCGCCGTCACGGTCGGTGTCGACGGTCCGGTCCGCGTCGGTGTCCTGGACGGTGGTGTCGTCGTGCGCCGGTTCCGTCCGGCGCGAAAGGGAAGGAATTCTGACCACGTCACACCTCCTGATCGATGCGCCGGCGGCCGGTGGAGCGGGTGGCGCCCGCGCGCTAACGGTGGAGGACCTACCCAGACGTGACGATCGCGACACCTGCGCCCGGTCGCCGAGGTCGGTGCCGAGCGGGATGCCGCTCGCGCCGATACCGAACAGCGGTCCGCCGACCTGGTGACCGGCTCCACCGCGCCAGCCTGCGTGCCCGCGCCGCCCGGGTGGAGGGGGGCCCGCGCCGCGCGCGGTGAAAGGGCCGGCGTCGTTTGGTGGAGAGGGACCCGGCGCCGCTCGGTGGAGGGTTGTTCCCGATCGGTGTCCGGGCGGTCGACCCGCTCCCGGTCCCTTCTCCGGCCGACCGTTGAAAGCGCAGGCTCGGAGGGGGCGGAGGATGTTTCGCTGAAAGCGCCTATTCCTGACAGGAATATTTATGCCTGTCAGGAATAGCGCTCATCTGCGATAGTGGCCCCGCCCCGCCCCGCCCCGCCCCGCCCCGCCTGCCCTGCCGGCCCGTCGCCTGGCGGCTCGGCCCCGAGCGGCCCGGCTCCGACCCGCCCCGCCCCGCCCGGCCCGGTCC
>JAEYGD010000537.1 GCA_023402505.1 Actinomycetes bacterium | reverse complement strand
CCGGCTGAACCTGAAGCGGATCGACCCGTGGTCGGTGATGAAGTTCGCCTTCGCGGTCTCGGTGGTGCTCTTCATCGTCGTGGTGGTCGCGACCTCGGTGCTGTACCTGGCGCTGGACGCGATGGGCGTGTTCGCCAGCGTGAACGACAGCCTGAGCGACCTGGTCAACGCGAGCGGTGGCCAGAGCACCAGCGGCTTCCAGATCACCGCACGGGGCGTGATCCTGAGCTCGGCGCTGATCGGCCTGGTCAACGTGGTGCTGTTCACGGCGCTGGCCACGCTGGGCGCGTTCGTCTACAACGTGTGCGCCGACCTGGTGGGCGGCATCGAGCTGACGCTCGCCGAGCGCGACTGAGACGTCTTGGGCGCCGGGGACCGCGCGGTCCCCGGCGCCCGTGTGTCCGGGACGAGGCAGGCTCGGACGCCGGACTTCGGCGTCGGCGTGTCCGGGTCGACGCGGCTCGGATGCCGGGCTTGATCCACTCAGCTTCGGCTCTCCCGTCCGACGGACAGCGCGACTCCACGAAAGGCGAGCGGGTCGGGGGCGCGCCGGGCAAAGTCGGTGGGCGCTCGGGCCCCGCTCGGGTAGGTTCAGGGGCGGCGGGCGCCCGGGCCACCCCGATTTGGGGGCGACCGGGCGGATGGGTTAACCTTGCTCGTCGCCACGCGGGGCTATAGCTCAGTCGGTTAGAGCGCAGAGCTGATAACTCTGAGGTCGCTGGTTCGATTCCAGCTAGCCCCACCAGAGATCGTCCGACGGCACTGTCGAGCGTGAGGGGTCGCCCCAATGTTCAAGAAGCTGCTGATCCTGGCCGGTGTCGTCGGCGTGGCGGCCGTGGTGGCCAAGAAGGTCAAGGCCTCCAACGACGAGCGTGCCCTGTGGCACGAGGCGACCACCGCGCCCGACCTGCGCTGACCGCACACGCTCTTCCTGCCAGCACCAAAGGCGGCACCGCCCGCCCGGGGGCCCTAGCTCAACTGGCAGAGCACTGCCTTTGCAAGGCAGGGGTTAGGGGTTCGAGTCCCCTGGGCTCCACTCCATGTCGTGATCTCGCTGGTGACCTGTGGCTTTACGGTTTCGGGTGACATCAGGGCGCAGCCGGGAGGTGCGGTTCGCGAATCGCAGTGCGGGCCGGAGGCGCTCCGACTCGCGCGAACTCGCTGGCGGCGGGCATGCTGGACTGCGCGAGAGCGTCCCGGTCGGATCTGAGGAACGAGTCGGCAGTCGAACGACTGTCCGACGTCGTCGATCAACCGCTTCTCCCGCAGCCACCACAAGTGCCGCTGTCGGCCCTACCGGTCCGCGGTGTTGACCTCAACCCGACTTCAACTCCTACCGTCCGTATATGAGCGAACTCGATGAGGCTTACCAGCGGCTACGGTATTCCGGTCCGGAACGGGACGGGTGGTTGTCCAACCACGCGCCCATGGCGGTCGAGGCACTGACTCGGCACGGCCACGGTGAGACCGTGCACCGATGGTTGGACGGGTACGCCGACCGGCTGGAGGAACGACCGCGGGGAATCACGCCCATCGCCGTCGACGAGTGGCGGGATCCGCTCGGCGACCCGGTGCGTACCGGTGACTGGCTCGACTACTTCGACCGCGAACTGGCCGATGATCCCTGGCGGCAGGTGCTCGCCCGGTGGTGGCCACGCCTGCTGCCCGGCATCGCCGCCGGCGCCACCCACGGCGTGATCCGGGTCGGCCACGCGGTGCGCGCACTGCTGGACCAGGAGACCGCGCCGCGCGTCACCGAACTCGGTCAAGGGCTGGCGTACTGGGCAGCCCGCTGGCAGCCCCTCGCGTCCCCTGGTGCCGGGCCGTACCTGGCCACTGATCCACGAACCGCGCTCGACGCGGTGCCGCGCGTACCCGACCAGCGCTTCGGCATCCGGGCCCGCCTCGCCCAACTCGCCGACCTTCCCGGCTGGTCGGCGGTGGCCGGCGCGGTGCCGGGCGGCGCAGAACGCGACGCGGCGACCACCGCCGATAAGGACGCCGTGCCGGCCCGCCTGGTCGGCATCGTGCACGCGGCGGTCGCCCGGCACGGCACCCACGGTTACGCCAATGCAGTCATGCTGGTGCACGCCGCCACCGCGCCGAACGCGGTCCTGCGCACCTTGCCCGCTCTGCCCGGGGCGCTCTGGGCGGCCAGCCTCGCCGCCGCTTGGGCCGCCACGGCGGCCGTCACCGCCGCGTACGCTCCGGCGATTGGACGTTCCGCCCCGCCGACCGCACCCGAAGTGGATCCCACTGTGGTCATGCAGCAGGCGGTGGACTCCGCGGGCCCGCACGCCATCAAGTTCGCCGACGCCGCGCTCGATGCGTATGCCATCACCGGCGACGCCGCCCTCCTCGCCGCCTCGGTGCGAGCGACCGAACAGACGGGACGATGGTGAAGCCTGCCCACGCTGGATGATGCGCTGAGCCGATCGCGGGAGAACGGCGACCAGCGCCGAGCCGATCAGGACATGCGTCGGCGTACGATGGGTAGCGTCACAACCGGCCCCCTGAGCTGCGGGAATGTGGTTCGTTTTCTGCCACATCCGGTCCACGCAACTTTCTGACCTGCCGTTTCGTAGCGACGTGTGTTCGCCATGCGAACCAACGGCGTGGTGTCGGGAGGAACGGTGGACGTCCCAGCAGATTTTGGTCATATTTGTGACCATGACGACGCTGCCGTTGGGGGAAGTGAAGACTCGGCTCTCTGAGCTGGTGGGGCGGGTGCACGACCACCACGAACGGGTGACGGTGACCGTGCATGGTCGGCCGTCCGCCGTGCTGGTGTCGGTGGAGGACTTGGAGCGTCTGGAGGAAACCGTCGCAATTCTCGGGGATGCGGGCACCCTGCGGCGGCTGGCCGATTCCGACGCGGAGCTGGCCCGAGGTGAAGAGGTGTCCGCCGACCAGCTTGCGGAGACCATTCGCGCCCGTCGCGCCTCGGCCGCGTGAGCCCTCGGCTGCCGGAAGATCCGTACACGCTGCGCACCACGCCGACCGTCCGTCGAGCGCTCGCCGAACGGTTGCCGAAGGCCGTCGCTGTCGCCGCGTACAAGTTCATGACCGGGCCGCTGGTGCGAGAGCCCTACCGGGTCGGAAAGCGTTTGTTGCCGCCGTTGTCGGATCGGTTCAGCGCCCGACGAGGTACCTACCGGATCATCTATCGCATCGACGACGACAACCGCAGCGTGACTGTTGTGGACATTGATCATCGAAGGGATGTGTACCGCTCCTGACGCCCCTGGTTCTCCGTGCCTGAGCTTCCCCAGAGGTGTTGGCGTCACTGGCACTGCTGCGTGACGTTGGCTGGACGGTCGCGATCGTGACGAACGGTCAGGCCGACAACCAGGTGGAAGATCAGGCGTAGTGGGCTGGACCGATGCGGCGATGCCTGGGCAGTGTCCGGAGAGCTGGACATCCGGAAGCCAGCACGCGAGATCTTCGAGGCGGCGGCCTGCGGGTGCGGAGTCGATCTGTCGGGTGGGGGCTGAGCCATCGGTGACAGCCCTGTGCTTGATGTCAGGGGCGGCCCGCCGCGCTCGGCTTGTGCGGCTAGGCCTGGCAGTAGCTCTGCTGAGCGGTGACAAACCAATGCAGGGGGAGAGGTTCAGCCCTCCCCTGCATTGGTGCGGGGTTAGCCGTTGTTGTTGATCCAGGGCGCTTGGCTGATGCTGGAAGGGGTGCAGGCGGTGTTTATGAGGTCGCGACGGCAGGTTTGGAAGCGAATCCTGCTGCCTTTGCCGCCGTAGTAGTTGGTGCTGGAGGACTCGTAGTAGTCCTTGTTGCACGCACCCCACTGGGGCGCGCCCAGGTTGTTGCTGCACTCACCGAATCGGTATGGCTGCCATGAGGAACCATTCCAGAGCCAGTTTTCCCAGTAGATGAAGGTCTGATCTCCGTCTGCAAGGGAGTCTTGGATGCGCCAGCTGTCGCCATACTTGGCGAAGCAACCCTTGGCGACCTTGTCATACGAGATGGACCTGGGATTCCAGACGTAGACCTCGGAGCATGCGTCACCAGTCGATTCATAGGTGAACGTGGAGATGTTGTCTTCGAACGGCTTCTCGAATTCTGCGGCCAGGGCTGGGCTCTGTCCTCCTAGGAGAATGGCGAGGACAACTACGGCTACGGCGAATACTTTCTTCATGGAATCGATAGAACCAGATGTCTCTGGAGGTGGAAAAGGCTGCCGGCGTTCGGGACTGTTCGGGATTGCTCGAGGTGTCGTGTTCATCCCGGCCGCGATAGCGGTGATCTCGCCCGCCCGGGCCTCAGAGATCGCCCTGATGACTCCAGGACGCACCGGAGAAACTTCGCCACCGGGGCCTGGGGTGGTGGTTGGCTCAACAGCGCAGGGCGGCGTCCCAGACGTACGTGTGTGCGTCGAGGTATTCGGCGGTCGCTGACCAGTAGGGGCCGTCTTCGTTCCAGATCCTTGCCCATGGCTGGCGCTGTTGCTCGTGACCGGCGCGGAGCAGGTCGTACATGGCTCGGGCGCGACGCCCCAGCATGGCCGGTAGGGCCGACCGCGAGACCTCGTCGAGCCCATACCCGTCGACGATCGCACGCAGCCGTGTTGCGGACTCGGAGACCGGCCGGTCGGCCCGTAGGCCGGCCATACTCTGGGCCGCGTAGGCGATGTCCCACAGCCGGGAGCTCGGTGCGGCGGAATCCCAGTCGATCAACACCCAGCCGCGAACCGGGGACTTCACCAGATTCCACGGAGCCACGTCGTTGTGGCAGATGAGCTCTTCACGGTCCGGCGGGATCACCTGGTTCCAGAGCGCGCCGGCCGGCGGCACGAAGCTGGCTGACGCCTCATGCAGCTCCGCCACCATCCGGCCGATCGACGACAGCTCCGATTGCGAGTACGTGCCGGACTCCGCACCAAGCTCGCCGGACACGTACTCCAACACCTGCCGGCCCTTCTCATCGCGCCCCATGGGTCGAGGGGCCGCGTCGAAACCGACCGCGTGAAGGTGCTCAAGAAGCGCATCGACGCTCCCGGTCCAAGGTCCGACCGGACGACGAACGGTGTCACCGACACGTACGACGCCGGTCGTGACATTGCCCGGCAACGGCTCTTCGTCGGTTCTCACTCCGAGATCCTGGCTCAAACCGAAGGCAGCGGCCAAGCTCTTATGACCGAACTCCGCGAGCGCCAGCGCCAACCGAGGGCGCAGGCGAAGCGATTCTTGCCGCGCGTCCGATCAGAGCCCGCCCCTACGCTGCCCTGATGGACCTGACGCAACTCACCGATGAGGTCGAAGCGGTTTCGGTTCGCTATGCCAGGAAGCACGGGATCGAGCGTGACACCACCTGGTTTCTGTTGAAGCTTCAGGAAGAGGTGGGGGAGCTGACCCAGGCTTTCCTCATGCGTTCCGGCCAGGCCAGGGACAAGGGGCATTCGACGCAACAGCTCGATGAGAACTTCCGGTCAGAGCTCGCCGACGTGCTGGCGCAGGTGCTGCTGATGGCCCGACACCACGGGGTCGATTTGCAAGCCGAGGTCGAACGCAAGTGGTTGGTGTGGAAGCCCGACGATGCTGGCGGGCCACGCACGAGACTGGGGAGCGACGGCCCGGCAGCTGACGCCCAGGGCACCGAGGACAGTGGACGCCGACCGTCCTGCGCCGGCCGGAACTGACTATCGCGCTTCCCGGCGTAGGTGCCACATGCCGGCCCGCGGCTGGTCGCGCAGCCGGTGTACCCGGGGTGTCTCGTCCGGTCGAGGTGGCCAGTCGCGGTAGGGCAGGAACGCCACACGCCAGGCCACCACCGCGAACACATAGAGACCCGCCAGGGGAAGCAACCACCAGAGTGCGTCTCGGCGGCGGTAGGAGGCGTGCGGTGCGAGCAGGGCCGTGGCCGCCACCGGAAGCGCGATCTGGGCGAAGTCCGCGAGCGGCCCGCTTCCCGCAGACCTCTCGGCCAGCGCACCGATGCCGGCGGATGACACCACCACCCCGGCGACCAGCAGTACGGCGATCAACGCCCGCGACGCACGCGGGCGGGGTGGGCGCGCGCTGGGCGGATCCTCCGACACGGTCCGCAGGGTACGCGCCGTCGGCAACCCGTCGGTGGCCCGCTAAAGCGACCACCAGACGTACATGTGCTGGTCGGGCAACCGGACCTGCCGGGCCAGGTCACGGAGCTGGAGCACCGTCTCGTCCAGCTCACCGGGCCCCCATGGGGCGCCCCAATCCTCCGCGGTTGCCCAGCGGGCCGCGACCTCTGGGATCCGGTCGTCGGGCAGTGCGGCCATCGCTTGGACGAAGCCGTCCGCGACCTGGACCAGGCCGGACGTCTGCTCCTCGGAGATCGCGATCAGCGGCCCGGCGGCGTCGAAGCGGTCCAGGTCGAAGGGCAGCGGCTCGCCCTCGACAGCCGGTGGACTGGCGATGATCGCCCACAGGATGCTGCCGAGCACCGCGGGCTCGGCACCCTTCAACTCCAGGACCGGCACGTCCTCGCCGGAGGGTCCGCCCTCGGCGAGCGTCGCGGCCCGGGCAGCGTCGGCGACGAAGTAGTCGGTGATGATTCCCACGGCAGGGAAAGTTAGCTGCCGGCTCCGACAGAAGCGGATGTCACACCTCGCGGGCAGCATCGGTCGGGTGCGGGTACGGGATGAGATCCGGGAGTTGGTCGAGGCGCTGGAGCCGGTCGACGAGCTGGAGGCGCGGCACCGGGCGGAGTGCCTGGCGTGGCTCGCCGCGACCGACGACATCTTCCGCCGGGAGAAACCACGGACGCCGTCGCCGCACCTGGTGGCGTACTTCCTGCTGCTCGACGGGACGGACGGGAGCGTGCTGCTGGTCGACCACCGCAAGGCCGGGATGTGGCTGCCCACCGGCGGCCACGTCGAGCCGGGCGAACACCCGGCCGAGACCGTACGCCGGGAGGTGGTGGAGGAGTTGGGCGTGCCGGCCGTGTTCCACCCGGCGACGCGGGAGAGCCCGGTGTTCCTCACCGTCACCCAGACCGTCGGTTCGCCGGCGGAGCGGCACGTCGACGTGAGCCTCTGGTTCGTGCTGAACGGCAGCCGCGAGCAGCGCCTCACGCCCGATCCCGCCGAGTTCCACGGCGTCCGGTGGTGGACCCGACGGGAGGTGACGCACGCCGATCCGGCGACGGTCGAGCCGCATCTTGGTCGGCTGTTCGGCAAGCTGGACGCACTGACGGGACAGGAGGCACCGGCCACCGGGACGCCGACACGGCCGTAGGGCCCGGCCGGCGGATCGGGTCGCCGGTGGGTACGCGGGGTCGGCAGGTTAGCGTCAAGGCGTGAGCACCCCGCGAGTCCTGCCCGCCGACAGCGGCGTCGCCGAGGCGGCTTCCGTGCTGCGTACCGGTGGGTTGGTGGCCTTCCCGACCGAGACCGTGTACGGGCTGGGCGCGAACGCGCTGGACGCACGGGCGGTGGCCCGGATCTTCGAGGCCAAGGCACGGCCGAGCTTCGACCCGCTGATCAGCCACCTCGCGGAGGCCGCGGAGCTGGAGAAGCTGGTGGGCACGGTGCCGGCGGCGGTGGCGGCGCTGGCCGAGCGGTTCTGGCCGGGGCCGTTGACGCTGATCGTGGACCGGCCGGCGGTGATCCCGCCGATCGTCACGTCCGGACTGGAGACGATGGCGGTGCGGGTGCCGGGCCACGAGGCGGCCCGGGCGCTGATCGCGGCGGCGGGGGTGCCGGTGGCGGCGCCGAGCGCCAACCGGTTCGGCCAGCTCAGCCCGACGCGCGCGGAGCACGTGGTACGCGGTCTCGGCCCGGCCGTTGACGTGGTGCTCGACGGTGGCCCGACCCGCTGCGGGATCGAGTCGACGATCGTGGACGTGCGGGGCGACCGGCCGGTGGTGCTGCGGCTGGGCGCCCTGCCGGTGGAGTCGCTGGAGGAGGCGGTCGGCCCGGTGACCGTACGGCCGGGCAGCTCGGGCCAGCCGGTGGCGCCCGGGGCGCTGGCGGCGCACTACGCCCCGCGTACGCCGCTGCGGCTGCTCGCGAACGCGGTGCCGGCGGCCGGCGACGGCGTCCGGCGGGGTTTCCTGGCCTTCCGGGACCGGCCCTCGGGTGACTGGGCGGCGGTGGAGGTGCTCTCCGGTCGGGGCGATCTGACCGAGGCGGCGGCCCGGCTGTTCGACGCGCTGCACCGGCTGGACGCGGCCGGCGTCGACGAGATCGTGGTCGAGCCGGTGCCCGAGGCGGGTGTCGGCCGGGCGATCAACGACCGGCTGAACCGCGCCGCCGCCACCTGGCGGTGAGAGTCGTCGCCCCCTGGCGGTGAGAGTCTCCGCACCTGGCGTTGAGAGCCGCCGCCACCTGGCGTTGACAGCCGCCGCATGCCCGGGGGCCCTCGGGGTAGGAGGAACGGCAACAACCCCCGGGAAGTGAGGTGTCATACCCATGCCGACCGCACGCGAGATCATGACCAACGACGTGACCTGCGTCCGTGAGCAGGACGACCTCCGCACGGCGGCCAAGCAGATGGCCCAGCTGGGCGTCGGTTCGCTGCCGATCTGCGGCGCCGACAACCGGCTGAAGGGCATGCTGACCGACCGCGACATCGTGGTGAAGGTGCTCGCCGAGGGCCGCGACCCGGCCGGTGTCACCGCCGGCGAACTGGCCCAGGGTGAGGCGGTGACGATCGGTGCCGACGACGACGCCGAGGAGATCCTGCGGACGATGAGCCAGCACCAGGTACGCCGGCTGCCGGTGATCGACGGGCACGAACTCGTCGGCATCGTGGCCGTCGCCGACGTGGCCCGGTCCCTGCCGGACCGTCCGGTCGGTGACCTCGTCGAGGCCATCTCCGAGCACAGCTGACCCGTGGTCGCGCCGTGAGCGCAGCGCGTCGGAAGGGTCCCCGGTGCGACAACCGGGGACCCTTCCTCACACCAGCGAAACCGTCTCGCCGCGCGCGACCGTGCGGATGCCGGCGAGGCCACGCCGGCGGGCCTCGGCGACGAAGTGGCCGAGCGGCGAGCGGAACACCCCGTAGTCGTCGTAGTGGATCGGCACGGTGAGCGTCGGGCGGACCAGCTCCACGAGGTCGGCGCCCTGCCGCGCATCCATGGTGACCAGGATGCCGGCGATCTTCGTACCGCCGAGGTGGATGAGCATCGCGTCGACGTCGGGGTAGCGCCGGGGGATCTCGGCCAGCATCGCCTTGTTCAGGGTGTCACCCGTGACGTAGAGGCGGAACGTGCGTTCCCCGTCGCGTTCCAGGTCGATCAGGGTGCCCATCACGTCGGGCAGCAGCAGGTCCAGCACGCCGGGACCGTGCTGGCCGGGCAGTGCGGTCAGCCGCAACGTCGTACCGTCGCGGTGCAGCTCACGGGACTGCCAGGTGGGCAGGCCGTCGGCGGCCCGGAAGCCCCAGCGGCGCAGCTTCCGGCTGGCGGCGGGGGTGGTGAGGATCGGCAGCGCCCGGTCCAGTTCCCGGCGGGCCACCCGGTCGAAGTGGTCCCCGTGCAGGTGGGACAGGACGACCGCGTCCAGGGCGGGAAGCTGGGCGATCTCCAGCGCCGGGTCGGTGCGGCGCTTCGACCACAGGCCCTTGCCGAGGTACGCGCGCTGCCCCCGGTGCAGGAAGTTCGGGTCGGTGAGCAGGGTGAACCCGCCGATGCGGAGCACCGTGGTGGCGGTGCCGATGAACGTCACGTTCGCCTGTTCCGCCACCGCGTACCTCCGGGTGTCCCGATTCTGCCGAGCTTCCGTCCCGTACCCCCGATGGGCCGGCTCACGCCCGGCCGCTCCACTCCGCGGCCGGCGCGGCCGGGGCCGCCGCTCTGTGGCGGGACCCGTCCGGGCCGGAACCGTCGGGACCGGGTCGCCCGGCGCCCGGCCACAACCGCAGGCGGTGGAGCAGGTCGGGGCCGGGGCGCGGCGGCGCCGGAAGCCGCTCCACCAGCCGGGTCACCGCGCTGTTGGCGAGCGTGGCGCCGACCGCGGAACCGGTGGCGACGGTCCAGGCGACCGGCCCCAGCGGGGTACAGCCGAAGAATTGGCTGAGACCCGGGGTCTGCACGGTCAGCACCAGCGCGCCGACCGAGCCGGCGGTGGAGAGCAGCACGGCAGGAGTGGCACCGCCGGCCAGCAGGGTCTGGCCGAGCTGCGTGCCGACCAGCGACACCAGGGCGACGGTCCCGGCCCGGCGAGGCGACGCCGCCATCCAGCGCGACATGGCCCAACCGGCGGTCGCGCCGATGGCGGTGGAGGTTGCCCGCACGCCGATCTCCCGGTCCAGGGTGGCGCCCAGGGACGTGTCCGGTCCCTCGCGGAGCAGGGCCTCGCTGTGTTCCGGGCGGGGTGGCCGGACCGCGATGGCCAGCGCGGGAGCCAGGTCGGTGAGCAGGTTGACCAGCAGCAGTTGCCGGCCGTTGAGCGCGGAACGGCCGTCCACGGCGGCGGTGACGAGGCTGAACGCGATCTCGCCGAGGTTGCCACCGACCAGGATGCTCAGCGCGTGCCGGACCGAGGACCACATCGCCCGCCCCTCGACGAGGGTCGCGATGATGGTCTCCAACCGGTCGTCCATGACGACCAGGTCGGCGGCGGCGCGGGCGGCGGGAGTGCCCCGTTGACCGAGGGCGATGCCGACGTCGGCGAGGCGGATCGCCGGGGCGTCGTTGGCGCCGTCGCCGGTCATCGCCACCGTCCGGCCGCGCGCCTGCAACGCCTGGATGATCCGTACCTTGTGGGCCGGGGTGCAGCGGGCCACCACGTCCGTGTTGATCAGCCGGTCGGCCAGCGTCTCGTCGTCGAGATCGTCGAGTTCCGCGGCGGTCACGACCCGCTGGCCGTCGCCCGAGCTGATCACCGAGGCGATCGCCTCGGCGGTCGCCGGATGGTCACCGGTGATCATCACCGTGTGCACGCCGGCCTTGCGGATGCTGGCCACGGCCGGTGCCGCGCTGGCCCGGATCCCGTCGCCCAGCGCGAGGATGCCGACGAACGTCAGGTCACGGACGTCCTCGTCGGTGACCGTCTCGTCGTCGACGGCCCGCTCGGCGATGGCGAGGACCCGCTGGCCGGAGCCGGCGTGACGGGTCAGGTCGCGCAGCACCGCGGCCCGGGTCGCCTCGTCCATGGGCACCACGCCGGCCTCGCCACGCCGGTTCACGCAGCGGGGCAGCACCGTCTCCGGCGCTCCCTTCAGGCTGAGCAGCAGCCCACCGTCGCAGGTGCCGACCGTGGCGTGGTAGCCACGCGACGGCTCGAACGGCAGCACCCCGACCGCCTGCCACGCCGCCGCGCCGGTCCGCTCGACCGTGCCGGTCTCGCGGGCCGCCCGACGGACCGCCCGGTCGGTCTGCTCGGGCAACTGCTCCGGATCCTCGGCGTCCGGGGTGGCGCGCAACGCGACCGCGAGGACCGTGCGCAGGTGGTCGTCGAGCTCGTCGGTTGTGGCGTACCGGTCGCCGTCACCGACACCGGAGAGCACCAGCCGACCCTCGGTCAGCGTGCCGGTCTTGTCGAAGCAGAGGACGTCCACCCGGCCCAGCGCCTCGATCGTGCGGGGGTTGCGCACCAGGGCGCCGCGCTCGGCGAGCCGCCGGGCCGCCGCGAGCTGCGCGGCACCGACCAGGAACGGCAACCCCTCGGGCACCGAGGCGACGGCCAGGTTCGCGGCGGACGCGGCCGTCTCCGCCAGGGGTACGCCCCGAGCCACACCGGCCCCGGCGACCGCGACCGCGGACGCGAGCGCGAGCGGAATGGACGTCTTGGTCAGCCCGTCGAGTCGCGCCTCCACACCACCGCTGGGCGGGGCCTGCCGGGCCAGCGCCAGACTGTGCCCGGCCTCCGTGTCGGCGCCGGTGGCGACGACGACCGCCCGGCCGTGCCCCGCGGCGACCGTCGTGCCCTCGTACAGCATGGACCGGCGTTCGGCCACGTCGGCGGCGGCCACGGGACGATCGGTCTTGGCGACCGGCAGGGACTCGCCGGTGAGCGAGGACTCGTCGGCCTCGAGCCCGGCCGCCTCCAGGACCCGGCAGTCGGCCGGCACCGCGTCACCGGGTTCGAGGACGATCACGTCGCCGGGGACCAGATCGTCGGCGGGCAGCAGGTGATCGGCGCCGTCGCGACGTACCCGGGCGGTGACCGCCGAGCGGGACAGCAGTTCGGCCAGGGACCGCTCGGTGTTGCGCTGGTGCACCGCCCCGATCAGGGCCGACCCGCCGACCACCCCGCCGACCAGAGCGGCGTCGACGAGCGAGCCGAACGACGCGGACAGCACCGCCCCGGCGGCGAGCACCGGCGTCAGCGGGTTGGCCAACTCGTCGAGGAACGCGCGGAGCAGGGTGGCGGGCGGGCCGCTGTCCGTACCCGTGCCGGACCGGCGTCGGGTGGCCTCGGCCGTCGCCAGCCCGTCCGGGGTGCTGCGGAGCTGGTCGAGGACGGTGTGGACCGGCATCAGGTGCCAGGGCACCGCCGCGCGGGGAGCGGGCACGGCCGCCGGGTCGGGCAGGCGGTGCGCGCGCCAGACCCCGTTGGCGAACGCCAGCGCCGCCGTCGCGTTGACCGCCACCCGGGACCGGGCCGGCAGTTCCTCGCGCGGCGCGGTCAACGCGGACAGCACGCCGAACCCCACCCCGGCGAACCCGAGGGCGATGTTCTGCCTCGTCATCCGCCGGGCCACCCCGGCGGCCTCCACGACCAGCGCGGACACCCGCACGTCCGTGCCCACCAGCAGGTGCGCGCCCCACGGTGGCAGCTCGTCGTCGCCGGACATGCCGAGTCCGCAGTCGGCGGCACCGAGAGCCGCCCGGTCACCGGAGACCAGCATGACGATCGCGCCCTCGGACTGCAGCCGGCGCACGGATTCGGTGAGCCGGTCCCCGCCGGGCAGCACAGCGTCGGCGACATGGTGCCGGTCGGCGTCGTCACCCGCGACGACCAGCCGCAGCCCCGCCCGCCGGGCCGCGGCCGGCAGGACGTCCACGCCGGGGGCCGGCTCGGTCTCGACCCGCAGCAGCGCGACGAGCCGGTCGCCGTGCGCCAGGCCGAGCACCCGGCCGTCGGCCGCCCGCAACCGGGCACTGTGCGGGGTGTCGCCGGGGTCGGTCGCGCCGAGCGCGTCGACCGGCCCGAGGCGCCAGTCGCCGTCCTCGTGGCAGGCGTCCGGCCGGTCCGGGTCGAACAGTGCGAAGGCCCGGGCGGCGACATCTCCCGGATCGGCGTCGCCGAGCGGCGCGAGGTCGGCGAGCAGCCCCCGGTCGGAGCCGAGGATCGCCGCGTCCAGCACCAGCGTGTCGATCCGGTCGAGCTCGCGCAGCACACCGCGGTCCATGACGATGACGCCGCGCCGGGCCAGCAGGGCGCCGAGCTGGGCCGCGTACCCCTCGCGGCCGGAGCCGGGGGCCTTCGGCAGGGCGGCGAGACCGACGGCGGCGGCCCGCTTGCCACCCACCAGCGGCGCGATGGTCGCCGCCGCGACCGCGCCGGCGTGGAGCATCCGCGTCACGTACCTCTCGGCCGAGCCGTCCGGCTTCGGCCGGGGCCGCTCGGTCGGCAGAGCCCGCGCGACGGCCCGCTCCGGATCGCCGGTGAGCCGCGGCTCGGCCTTCGCCCAGGCGGTGAGCTGTGCCCGCGCCTCCCCCCACAGCACGACCCGCTGGGCGACGTCGAGCGCCAGGCCGGACCACGCCCCGGTCAGGCCCTGCACGACCGCCTCGGCGAGCGGGAAGACCAACTCGGAGCGGGGGTCGGCACGCAGTCCCCGATCGGCCAGGGCGTGCAGCTTCGGGTGCAGGTCGATCGCGCTGATCAGCCCGGCGACCTCGCCCGGGACCGGGGCGAACGGCAGGATCCGGGTGGCGGCGGAGATGGTGAGACCGAGCGCGTCCGAGGCGAGCGCGCCGAGCGTACGCGGGGTGCGCGGGCCGTCCTCGGGCGGATGCGGCGGCGGGATCTCCGGGTCCGGCTCGTGCGGGCAGGTCCGTTCGACGCGCCCCACCGTGGCGATCAGGTCGCGCAGCTTCGGTTCGGGTGACCCGACGGCGACCACCACCCGGCCGGACGGCGCGTTCACCCGTGCCCAGGCCACGCCGGGCATCCGTTCCAGCGCCGCCTCGACCTGCCGGGCGAGCACGTCGCCGCCGTCCTGGCAGACGCCGTGGACCTCGATGTGGTGCCGGCCCGGACGGGACCAGACCCGGCGGCGGGTCAGCCCGGTGAGCCGGGCGGCCCGGACGGCGGCGGACCCGACGTTGCGGGTGACCCCGCCCACCAGCGGTGGCGCGGGGACCGATGGGAGCAGCCGGCCGGCGATCCGGCCCAGCGGGATCATCGAGGCGTACGACCGGACAGGTGCCGGTCCGACCCCCCGGTGCCGCTGCTTCCGCCGTACGCCATCTCGCCTCCCAACGGCCGTGTCTCCCGGCGGCCTGGCTTCCCGCCCGAGCGTCCGTTATGCCCCGCTGAGCAGGGGAGTTTCGGTCGCGTGACGGGCCGGCCGGCCGCCGGAGCGACCGACGTCACGCTTGACCTGAAGCGCGGTTGAGGTCGCACGCTGGGCGGGTGCTGATCGACTGGCGGTTGTCCCGCGCGTGCCGTGATCCGTGGCGGACCCCGGACGGTGCGGCGTGACCGCGACGGCCGCGCCGCCGGCTCCCCCGCCGCCGGCCGGTGGCCTGTTCGCGCCCCGGCTGCGCGCCATGACGGTGGGCAGCGTCGCGCTGGTGTCACTGCTCGCGTTCGAGGCGCTGGCGGTCGGCACCGCTATGCCGACCGTCGCGCGCAGCCTCGACGGCCTGGCCCTCTACGGCATCGCCTTCGGCGGTCCGTTCGCGGCGGGGGTGCTCGCCATGGTGCTCTCCGGCCTCTGGTCGGACATGCGTGGGCCGCGCGGGCCCATGTGGCACGGTCTCGGTTGGTTCGTGGTCGGCTTGGTGGTCGCCGGCGCCGCCACGTCGATGGGCGCGCTGGTGGTCGGCCGGGTCGTGCAGGGATTCGGCTCGGGCCTGCTGTCGGTGGCGCTGTACGTGATCGTCGGGCGGGCGTACCCGGAGCGGCTGCACCGGCGGATCTTCGCCGCGTTCGCGGCGGCGTGGGTCGTACCGTCGCTGGTCGGCCCGGCGGTGGCCGGCCTGATGGTGGAGCACCTGGGGTGGCGTTGGGTCTTCCTGGCGGTGCCGGCCGTGGCGGTGCCGGCGGGCCTGCTGGTGCACCCGGGATTGCGCGCGATCGGCGCGGCACCGGCCGTCGCCGCACCGGCCGGCGCGTTGAGCCGGGTCGGTTGGGCCTGCGCGGCGGCGGTGAGCGCCGCACTGTTGCACATCGGGGGGCAGCAGCGCGGCGTCACCGCCGTCGCGCTGACCGGCGCGGCGCTGGCGGGCCTGCTGGTCAGCGCTCCGCGG
>JAEYGD010000524.1 GCA_023402505.1 Actinomycetes bacterium | reverse complement strand
CGACCGGTGACCGCGCCCGCGAGGCGTACGCCGCCGCGCTGCGGCTGGCCGCCGCCGCCTCCGCCGTCCGGGACGCCGCCGACCGCTACGCCGACGTCGACCGGGCCGCCGGCCGGCGGTTCGCCGGGGAGGCGTGATGGATCCGCTGGACCGGCTCGCCGAGCCCGGGCTGGACCTGCTGCGCCGCGTCGACACCCTGCTCGCCGCCGGCGCCCCCGACGGGCACCGCGTCTGGCCGCTGCTGCGCCGCATGCAGGTGCTCCCCGGCGAGGCCGTCCGCAGCTTCCTGGACCTGCATCCCGCGCCGCTGGCGGGCGCCGGCCGGTCGGTGCGCCGGCTCGTCCGGGGGTACGACGAGGTGTCGGCCGCCCTCACCGACCCGGTGCTGTGGTCCGGTGGGGCCGCCACCGCGTACGGGGAGGCGCGCACCGGGCTGCTGCACCACCTCGACGAGGGGCCGGAGAGCCTGGTGGGGCGGCTGGAGTCGACCGCCGGCTACGCCGACGCGCTGGCCGACTGGGTGGACGGCAGCCGGCGGGCGCTCGCCCGGGCACTGGCGGACGTGCTGCGGTCCACCGAGGCGGTGGCGGTGGTCGCCGCGACCTCGGTGCCGCTCGCCGCGTCCGCCCCGCGCGCCTCGGCCGGGCAGGAAGCCGCGGAGATCGCCACGCGGGTGCTGGCCGTGCTGTGTGTCGCCTACGACGGCGCGGAGACGATCCTGCGGCAGTGGGGGCCGAGCCTGGCGGAGTCCCGGTGGCGGGCGCCGGTCGCCGAGCGTCCCCGCTACGACACGCCCACCCGCGTCGGCTGGTAGTTCCGGCCGGTCGGGGGAGTGCCCCGTCCTGTCCTCGACATTCTGTTGTGCCGCTGCCGCCGGTCTGGAGGCGGCGCTGGCGCCGGTGTTCACGGTGTGCGGCCGGCGGGCCGGGCACATGGCACACGGCGTCGCGCCCGTGAGCCGTCCCGGCTCCGGCGCGACGCCGCGGCCATCCCCTGCACCCCCCGCAGGTCTGCCCCTACTCAACGCTGCGCGACGGCGTTTGTCCCGTGCGTGGCGGCGGAATCAGCCGTCCGGGCGAGGACATCGGCACGGCGGGAGGGTCCACGGGTCACCCGATTCGATCGATGTGGATGGCTGCACGGTGTAGTCGGGCCGCGACGCCTGCCCGGACGGAACGCGCCGGGGGACGTAGGGTGAAGGCATGGGCATGCTGTGCGCGGTCAGCTTCCACCGGTACGGGCGCCTCTACTACCTCGACCCCGGTGACCTCCGGCCCCAGGTCGGGGACCGGGTGCTGGTCCCCACCGACGAGGGGCCCGAGGTGGCCGAGTGCGTCTGGGCCGCCCAGTGGGTGTCCGACGACACCGACGGGTTCCCCCGGCTGGCCGGGCTGGCGCAGGAGGAGGACCTGCGCCGCGACGAGTCGCTGCGGCGGCGCAAGGCCGAGGCCAAGGTCGCGGCGAAGCGGCTGATCCGGGAGCACGGCCTGCCGATGAAGGTGGTCGCCGTGGACCACGTGCTCGGCGGCGCGGAGGGCGGCGAGCGGAGCACCATCTACTTCACCGCCCCGCACCGGGTGGACTTCCGGTCGCTGGTCCGCGACCTGGGCGCGACACTGCACTGCCGGGTCGAGCTGCGCCAGCTCTCCGCCCGCGACTCCGCCCGCGTGCAGGGCGGGATCGGCTCCTGCGGCCGTGACCTGTGCTGTGCCACGTTCCTGACCGACTTCGAGCCGGTGACCATCCGGATGGCCAAGGACCAGGACCTGCCGCTCAATCCGCTGCGCATCTCCGGCGCGTGCGGCCGGCTGATGTGCTGCCTGAAGTACGAGCATCCCCTCTACGCGCGCTTCCAGGAGTCCGCCCCGGCGATCGGCTCCCGTGTTACGACGCCCGAGGGCGAGGGCCGGGTGGTCGGCCACAGCGTCCCCAGGGACGCGGTCACGGTCCGCCTGGACGCCGACGGCTCCCGCTCCATGTGCTCGCGCGCCGACGTCTGCGGCCCCCGCCAGGCCCACGATGCCCAATACCCCCGCTAACCAACGCCCCGTTCCACCGCCCACCCCCGCCTCACCCCGTTGATCATGAAGTTGGCGGGGCGACACGCCGGTCGGGGAAGCCGCCAACTTCATGATCAACCGGAGGGCCGGGGGCAGGGAGATGTCAGGTCAGGTTGATCGGGGGTTCTGCCAGGCGGGGGGTCAGGGGGGATCTCGGGGTCAGCCAGGAGGACTCGGGGGACTCGTCGGGGTTCACGGTCCACTGCCGGGACACGCGGTCGATGCCGATGGGGTAGATCGTGAGCGTGCCGTCCGGGTCGATTCGCAGACGCAGGAAGATCTTCGAGTCCTCGATGCCCTGACCGGCGAACAACTCGTTGACGTTCACCCCGAACGCGCCGGCCACCAGCAGGTACGCGGCCACCAGTTGGCTCGCCACCAGCCCGCTCGCCGGGCCGTACAGCACGACCGCGGCGACCGTCGACAGCGGCCACTCCCAGTCGTGGAACGGCAGCGCCAGCCACGCCCACGTTCCGGCGGCTGCCAGCCCCACATGGGCCAGCCCGTGTCCCACCCCGAGGATCCAGTGCCGGACGTGCCGCTTGCCGCCCGAGCTGGGCGGCTTGGCGAAGAACGCCGCGCCGAGCAGGGTCACCAGCAGCATCGCCACCAGCGGCACGCTGAACAGCCGCTGCTCGGTGCCGTCCGGGTTCGCTACCACGCCGGCCATCGCCAACATCAGCAGCGTGTGCAGCGTACCGAGCAGCGTCGTGAAGCCCGGGTTGCGCAGCGGCAGCCGCGGGAAGATGCCCCAGGCGTACCGCCGGGAGCGCGCCGCGTCCGGGTAGCGGCCCGCCAACTCGTACGTCCGGGAGGTGCTCGCCCGCCGCGCCAGGGTGTCCTTCGGTGGCACCTCGATCCGCTCCGGCAGCTTGTGCGTCGGGTACAGGTACGCGCCGCCGCCGCCACACGTGACGAGCTGGCGGTCCGGGCCGGCGTACCGGGCGTAGTGGTGCAGGTCGCCGGAGACGAGCAGCCGCACCTGCGCCCCGGTCGGCGCGACGATGGTCCGGATGAAGTAGTCGATCGAGTCGTACGCCGTGGGGTGGTCGACGGCCTTCACCCACGTCGGCGCCGGCACGGCCAGGATCACCCGGCTCTGCCGCCCCAACCGCTCCGCCACCGTGTCGAAGTAGGTCAGCTGCGGGTCGTCCAGGTACGAGCCGGACTGGTCGTCGAGGCCGAGCAGCCACCAGTCGGCCGGCAGCTCCACCGCGAAGTACGACCGGGACTGCCCGGTGCCCCAGCCCCCGAAGTGCCGGTCCCGGGACCGGACGAACAGGCGCAGGAACGCGGTGAGGCCGTCGTACCAGTCGTGGTTGCCGGGCACCGCGAACAGCGTCGGCCGCTCCGGCGGCGTGACCGGCAGTGCTGCCTGGTATGGACCCTTGCAGCGGTCCTCGTACGCCTCGAAGGCCGCCGACGGGTAGACCTGGTCGCCGCCCATGACCAGCACCTGTGCCCGGGGCAGGCGGTGCCCGTCGACGGTGATCTCACGCTGGGCGAGCAGGTAGGCGACCGAGTACGTGGAGTTGAAGCCGTCACCCAGGTCGGCCACGTAGTCCAGCCACAGCCCGCCGTCCGGCCCGACCGCCCGGGCGATCCTCCCGTCGAGGGCGTTCTGCAGCTCCCGCTTGTCGAGGTACGCCCCGAAGAGCATGGCCAGCAGCGTACGGATGCCGGTGCTGATCAGCAGGAACGGCGCCAGCCACGGCACCGGCTTGCGTGGGGTGAAACCCAACTCGATCGGATCGGTGCTCCGCGGCCGGCGCGCCGGCCGGCCACCGACCGCCTCGCTGGCGTGCGGGCCGTTCGTGTTGGCGGCATCGCCGTGCGGGCCGTCCGTGTGGGCGGCATCGCCGTGCGGGCCGTTCGTGTTGGCGGCGTCGCCGTGCGGGTCAACGTGGCGGCCGTCCGGGGTGGCGTCGCCGTGCGGCGACCCGGAGGGATGATCGTCCGTCATCCGCCGGAGCGTAGTGCGCAGTGAGTGGTAGCGCTGTCTGGTGGACGTCGGAACGCGCCGTGTGTCCGGGTCGGCGGTGCGGCGGGGATCCCGTTCGGCGGTACGCGGCCGGTGGCGTACACTTGCTGATCGTTGCCGCCTTAGCTCAGTCGGCTAGAGCGACGCACTCGTAATGCGTAGGTCGACGGTTCGATTCCGTCAGGCGGCTCGGAACAGAAGCCCAGGTCAACGGCCTGGGCTTCGCCGTTTCCCGGGGTCGACAACGTCGCCGTCGACCGTGCCAGTCCGCAAATGGTCCGCATCCCGCGCAGCGACCGCCTCGTCCAGTCGGGTGGCAACCGCGTCCAGGTCGTCACCGAAGAGGCCGACCCGTCCAGCGTCATCGACGCCGAGGCGTGCCCGAGCATCCGCTGCACCGCCTTGACCTTAGCGCCCGCCGCCACGGCGACTGCCCGACGAGAAGATCCGCTGCTACCCAGATGCGCGAGCGATAGAAGCATCAGAACCCAGATGACCTCGGGAGTCCACGAGCCGGGGCTTAGCGCTGTTGCGTGGGGTGCAGATCTGATCGGCTCGTGCGTTAACCTCACGGACCTCCCAGGGCGTTCATATGGTGGGAGGTGCACATTCGCATGCGACGACCCCGGGAACTGGCACCGCCGGACGGCTTCGCCGAGTTCGTGGCGACGCGCTCCGATGCGCTGCTGCGTTCGGCCTGGCTGCTTACCGGTGACGCCGGGCGGGCTGAGGACCTGTTACAGACGGTCCTGGCGGACGTCTGGCGACGTTGGGCCACGATTACGACTGTCGAGCATCCCGAGGCGTACGTGCGTAGGGCGCTGTTCACCACGTACGTGTCCTGGTGGCGGCGTCGCTGGCGCAGCGAGATTCCAAGCCAGCCACCGGACAAGTCCGAGTACGGCGATATAGCCGGGGAGTCCGCCAACCGGGACGCGGTACGCCGCGCTTTGGCCCGGCTCAGCCGGCAGCAGCGGGCGGTGGTGGTGCTCCGCTACGTCGAGGACCTGTCCGTCGCACAGACCGCGCAGGTCCTCGGCTGCTCGCCGAACACCGTGAAGGTACAGGCGTCACGCGCGCTGGCGGTGCTGCGCACCGATGAAGCGCTGCGGCCCACCGAGATCGAGGAGACTTCCATTGCACACCGAGTCCGCTGACGAGTCGGCCCTGCGTACCGCCCTGCAGGATGCCGTACCGCCGCTGCAGGAGCCGGCCGACCGAGTCGCCGAGATTGGTACACGGGTGCGGCGGTATCGGGCACGAACCGCCGCCGCCGCCGCGGCACTGACGGTGGCGGTTGTGCTGGCCGGGGCCGGCGCGCTGGACCTGGTCCGGCCGCAGCGCAGTCCGGGACCAGCTGCGACGGGGGCCGCACATGACTGCCCACCCGCGGATGTCGCGCTACCCAGGGATACCCGGACGGACTCCCCCGGCGCCATTGTGCCGAGCGGTGCGATCCGGGCGACCCTCTGCGAGCGACCGAGCAGCGAGTTCCGATCGCCGCCTGAGATCGACTACTCGCCGCGGGCCCTGACCCAGAACGTGAACGAGCTGGTGTCGCTGGCCAACAGCCTGCCTGGCCCCTCAAAAACGCCCCGCGCTTGCACTGCCGTCGGCTACTCCACCGAGATGTCGTTCGTGTTCGGGTACACCGACCGTCCACCGTTGGTGGTGGGGGTGGACCGCAACTGCGGCGCGCTGGTTACCGCTGAGCGCATCCGATACTTCGGCTACGGGGAGGCTCTGAACGCCTTCTACCAGCTGTACCGAGCGCAGTTGCGAGCTACCACGCCGTTGGCCACCATTCCGACACCGACCTGCCCAGCTACGCATGATCCCCAGGTCGACACGTCGACGACGTCCCCGAAGGATGGCGTCGGCCGCAACCGAGGCTTCGGGGAGGCGCTCCTGCCCGATCCGCTGGCCGCGATGGTGGCGTGCCGGTACGAGTTGGCCAAGGACAGGTGGGTGCTGACCCGGCAGGAACAGCGACGCACCGAGCTGGAACCCACGCGGCTCGTCCTCAACGAACAGTTCGCCTACCGGGAATACCCCGAGTGCCTGGGCACCGAGACGAGCGCGATGCGACCCACGCTGGTGGACAGCCTGTGGATTGCCGACACCACGGGGGCGGTCTCGGAGGTGCGGGTGTGGCGGCGGCCGTGCGCCATCGTCCACACCGGCAACAGCACCTTGCCGCCCGTTGCTGCGTTGCTGACATACCTGGACGGCATGCTGGGCACGCCTTCCTGAGCTGGCACCGCCCGGCAGACGCCATGGTCGGGCACGGAGCACGGACGCCGTCGTTCTAGTGCCGGACCTGCTCGCTGCCATGCCGTACGCCGGTCCGCAGGTCGCTGAGACGCTGCTCATGCTGGGTTACGACGATGACGCCGCCCACGAGATCGCAAGTCCTGCCGACTCCGCACGACCAGACTGCGAACGACTGCATCGTGCAACCAAAGAGGCCGCCACCGTTACTCGATAGCCCCGACCATCGCCCGGCTCGTCAGTGTGTCGCAGTTTGGGAGCCCCACGTGGGAGCCACCGGGGCGGACTGGACATCTCGTAATGCGTAGGTCGATGGTTCGATTCCCGAGGCGTGCCCGAGCATCCGCTGTACCGCCTGGACAATCTACGGCTGCCCGGCGAGGAGATCCGCCCAGCCCGCTTTCGCTGCCCACTCGATAGGGCCAGGCTTACAGAACCGAAAGGGGTAGCGGTCCGTCGGCCGCCCTGTGACACTGTCCCGGCGACTCGATTAGATGATCGTCATTTTAAGCCACTCCTCTCCACAATCTTCACGGGGAAGGTGCAATGACTAGCCACTTCCACCTTTTCGGTCCTGGCCGCAAGGCTCCACTGCGCCTGACCGTGGCCTTCACCGCAGCGCTGCTACCCCTTGCCGCAGCCACCACGGCGGTCGCAAAACCCCGTGCCACCACCCTCGACCGGCCAGCACCGGCGACGGCGATGTGGGGGTTGGAGGCGTATCCGGGGATCACCCAGGCACAAGGGCTAGCGGACGGGCAGCCAGCGGTTGGCGGCGACACACCGCTGACCGGTTCGGGCATCTCCTGGCAGGACGACGCCCGGCTTGTCGGTGGTCAGACGGTAGCCTTCGACGGCACGTCGTCGTACCTGTCGGCCGCGCCCTCGGCTCTGAACACCGCCGGGACCTTCTCGCTCGCTGCCTGGGTGCGGCTGACCGACACGTCTGTCAGCCGGGTATTCGCCAGCAAGGCCAGCGCCGGCCAGGCGACCGTCTCGGTCGGCTACGACAAGACCAGTGACCGGTGGCAGGTCCAGATGCCGTCGAAGACCGGCAAGGGCGGCAGAGTGTCCATCGCCCGGTCGACCTCGGCGCCTCAGATCGGGCTCTGGACGCACCTAGCGGTCGTGTACGACCTCTCCGCGCGGACGCTCGCCCTGTGGGTGGACGGTGCCGCGGAGGCGACGGTGCGCAACGTGACCGCAGTCAACGACCCGTCTGGCGAGGTCCGGCTAGGCCGCGGCGACACCACGTGGTGGCAGGGCAACCTGGCCGACGTCCGGGCGTACGACCGGGTGCTGGTCGGTAAGGACTTCACCGGCTGGCTCGCTTCCGATCCGGGTTCTGGAGGGTTCAACGAGCCGGGTCTGCTGCAGCCATGGCAGGTCGGGAGGTGGAACTTCGAGGCGGCGATTCCGTGCTACGAGGAGGACCGCGACCCGACCCTCTGCTCCGCACCCGACTCCACCGCCTTCGGCCGCCAGCTCACCCTCACCCGGGGCGCTTTCATCGCGTATGACGGCCACCGGGGCAGCAGCGTCCTCGCGCTCGACGGCACCCACTGGATCGACGATCCGTCTGACCCGCACTACGGCGAGGCGACCCGGGAGTACGCCCGCACTCAGACCAACCTGGGCGAGCCGCCGAACCCGGTGTGGCAGGACGGACCCGTGCTCCGCACCGACCAGTCGTACACGGTCTCGACCTGGGTGCGCCTGGACCCAGCTTGGGGCGCGCAGACGGTCCTGTCGCAGGACGATGTTAACCGCAGCGCCTTCCGCGTCGCCTACGAGCCGGACAACGGTGGCCGGTGGGTGTTCGCAGTGGCCGCCGGGGCTGACGACCCCGCCACCACCTACGCGACCGCACCGGCGACTGCCGTCGACCAGTGGCACCACCTCGTGGCTGTCCTCGACGCGACGCACCGGAAGGCGCGGCTCTACGTGGACGGGACGGCGGCCGCGGCCGTCGGGCTGAACGCCGCCTGGCAGCCCCGACAGGCGCCGGGTGCCCTCCTGGTCGGCCGGTCGACCACACCCGCAGGGCCCGACGGCTGGCTGTACGGAGAGGTCGATGACCTCGGGGTCTACCAGGGCGTGCTGAGCGAGGCGGACGTGCAGCGCATCTTCACCGAGCAGGCTCTCTGAACCGACGCTCGACGACCCACGCCGGGCCTGGCGCGGAAGGCTCCCTCTGGGCCGCGTTCCGCGCCAGGCCAGCGGGGGTCTCCAGTTCCTCGGCTTGGCCCCTTTCCACGGTCGATCACGTCGCCGCCAGCGCTGCAGCGACGTGGGTCCAGGTGACTAGTTCGGCCAGCCGATGGTGTCGAGGAACTCCTCCACGGCGACCACGACGTGACCGAGTACCGCGATCGACTCGGTGAGCGGGCCGGGTACGTACATCCCGTGGTCCGCGCCCTCCACCTCCAGCACATGGGGTGACAGCCGGCGGGCGACGGCACCGTCCCAGACCTCGTCGGCAGTGCCACCCACGAGCAGGAACGGTGCGGTCGCACGGCCCAACGCATCGGTCACCCACGGCAGGGTGAGCAGGGGTGTGAGCCACACGGCGGGCAAGGATCTTTCGGCGGCGATCGCTGCCGCGTTCGTACCGAGCGATTTGCCGATCAGCAGTGGACGACCGCCGATGGTGTCGAGCAGTGGAACGATCTCACCACCGACCCAGCTCTCGATGTGTGGCTGGTCAGGCTCCGGAAACTCCTGCGACCACGAGTGCCGGTGTACTGCCGCGCCGCGTTGCGCCGCCGCATCGCCGGCGTACATCAGCAGGGGAGCGCCCGGCCCGAACCTACCGCCGGGAATCACGACAGCGTCAGCCATGCGGGCGACCCTACAACTCACGTGGCCGAATCGGTTGCCGCATGACCCAGGTCGGCAGGGGTTCCGCGAACGTGCCCACCACCTCCCAGCCGGCGCGGCCGTACACCTCGACGTTGTCGGGGTTGCTGGTCTCCAGGACCGCCGGCTGGCTTGTCGAAGAGGTGCCCGAAGAAGGCGGCGGCGTACCGAAGCCGTTACCGGACATCCATGAGCCGTGGAACCTCCGGGGCCGTCGGGGCGTCGATGACGGTGTGAAACTGCGTGCCGCGGTTCTGTGTGTCCTGACCGTTCTCGGCCTCGGCCTCGTCGCATCGCCAGCAGAGCCTGCCTGGGCCTGCAGTTGCGTGCGACCCGACCAGGTGGACGAGCGAGCCGACCTGATCGTCGTCGGCACGGTCAAGAAGGTGACGGACACCGGGATCGAACTGGCGGTGGAGTCGGTCGAGAAGGGCAGCCTGCGAGGAGCGGGCACGCTCGGCTTGCGGGTGGGCCGCCACGAGGCCAACTGCGGCTACGACTTCAGCGTGAACACGCGCTACCGCGTGAATTCGATCGACGGCGTCACTGGGCTGTGCGCGGGAATCGCGGTCGCGCCCACCCCCGCGCAGCAGCCCACCCCCGCGCAACCGCCCAACCCTGCGCAACCGCCGACCAGACCTGCGACCGCCCCGACGTCTGCCACGGCCGCACCAGCGCCGGTGCGGTTGCCGGACCGTTGGTGGCTGGCGACCGGTGCCATGCTGACGGTCCTCGCTGCCGGACTGGTCGCCGTGGCGCTGCGCCGGCACCGGAGCAGAGCGAGCAGCGACCGGACGCCCAAGCGGCCCGCGGGCACCGACCGGTAGCGCGTCGGGCAAACCTATTGACATTCGATAGGTTCTGACTGATAGTCGATCTGTGTTGACAGAACATCGGGCGGTGGCCGCCCTCAGAGTCTTCCTCGTGGTGCTGTTCGGCGTCCTGGTCCTGCTCCAGACCATGTCGTTGCCCGGTCAGTTCGCCCACATGGCGAAGGAGTCCCCGGATTTCGCGTACCTCAGGTGGCCCGCGACCATCGTGTCGGTCTTCCTGGTGCTGTGTGTCCAGGTGGTGATCGTGTCCACCTGGAAGCTGCTGACCCGGGTCAAGGACGACCGCATCTTCAGCGAGGAGTCCCTGGTCTGGGTGGACGCGATCGTCTGGGCCGTCGGTGCCGCGTGGCTGGTGCTGGTGGGCGTGTTCCTCTACGTCGGCTTCAACGCGGGCGACCCGGGTCTGCCGCTCCTGCTGTTCGTGATGGTGGTGGGCGTGACGGTGCTGGGGCTGCTGATGGTGGTCATGCGTGCGCTGCTGCGGCAGGCCACCACGCTGCGCACCGACATGGAAGCGGTGATCTGATGCCCATCGTCGTGCGCATCGACGTCGAGTTGGCCAAGCGCAAGATGAGCGTCGGGGAGTTCGCCGAGCGGGTCGGGCTCACCCCGGCGAACGTGGCCGTGCTGAAGAACGGCCGCGCCAAGGCCGTCCGCTTCAGCACCCTGGAGGCGATGTGCCGGGTGCTCGACTGCCAGCCCGGCGACCTGCTCGAGTACGTCGAGGAGCCGGAGCCACCAACACCCGGGAGGGAAACGCCATGAGGTACGTCCTCGCCGTCCTCGCCATCGTGGTCGGCGTCGCCGCCGTCGTGTACGGGGGCGCCGACGACTCACCGGGCCTCCAGCTGATCGGCGCCGTGCTCGTCGTCGGTGCGGTCGTGTTCGGCGTACGGGCCGCCCGGCGCAACCGGTAGCGGCAGGGCTTGCTCAGTCGCGGGGCGGCGCGAGCCGGGGAGTCGGCACCCGGTAGCGCCGAGCGCGCCCGGGTCCGGTGTCCCGGACGTCCTCCAGCACGCCGCCGTGGCGCTCGATCGTCCTCGCCGAGGCGATGTTGTCGTCCGCGCAGACGATCAGCACCCGGTCCAGGCCGAGCCGTCGCGCCTCGCCCAGCATCCGGCCCAGCGCCCAGGTGGCCAGCCCGCGGCGGCGGGCCGAGGGCCGGATGCCGTAGCCGACGTGGCCGACGGCCCGCAGGCGGGCATCGTCGAGTTCGTGTCGCAGGGCGATCCCACCGAGCACCCGGGCGTCCTCGACGATCCAGCGGTACGTGCAGCGTCCCCCGGCCTGGTCCACCGGGGTCGTCAGGTCCGACTCGCCGACCAGCCGGGCCACCCACGCGGCGAACCCGCCCGGCGACTCCACCTCGTCGGAATCGCGCAGCCCGAAGCCGTCCTCGTGCGGTCCGGGACCCCACTCGCGGTGCGCCTCGAGCCAGGCGCTGTGCAGGCGGACGGTGGGTGCGATCAGTTCCGGCATCCGGCGACGATAGCGGCCGGGCCGGCGGCGGGGGACGGCCTACCGCTGGGGGCCTGACGCCGCCGGTCAGCTCGTCGAGCTGACGCGACACCGCCGCCGCGCCCCTTGCCGGCAAGAAGTGAACGATGGTTCAATTCTTGCGTGGCGTACCGGACGACCGAGCGGGTCAGGGCCCGGCTCAGCGCGTCCCGCGAGCGGACGATCGCGGCGGCGCTGGAGATCATGGCCGAGCACGGGTACGCGGGCTGCACCGTCGCCGCCGTCGCCGAACGGGCCGGCATCGCCACCGGCAGCGTCTACCGGCACTTCCCGACGAAGGCCGAGCTGTTCGCCGAGGTCTTCCGGACCGCGTCGCAGCGCGAGATCGACGCCGTCGCCCGTGCGGCGGCCCGCGAGCGTACGGCGGCGGCCCGGCTGTCCGCCGTCGTCGCCACCTTCGCGGGGCGGGCGTTGCAGTCGCCGCGCCTGGCGTACGCGCTGCTGGCCGAACCCGTCGACCCGGCGGTCGACGCGCAGCGGCTGGTGTTCCGCCGGGCCCACGCCGACCTGATCGCCGGTTACGTGGCCGACGGCGTCGCCGACGGCGAACTGCCCCCGCAGGACCCGGAGCTGACCGCCACCGCACTGGTCGGCGCGCTCGCCGAGGCCATGGTCGGCCCGCTCGCCGCCGGGGTCGCCGGCCCGGACACCATCGCCGGCCTCACCCGCTTCATCCACCGCGCACTGGGGGTTTCGCCGTGATCACACACGAGGTCTTCAACCAGGTGCCGCCCCTGGTCGGCTACGACGCGGCGGACGACCCGGCGCTGCTGGAGGGGGTCGAGCGGGAGGGCGCCGGCTGGGCGACCGCCGAGCTGCACGACCTTGGCCGGCTCGGCGGCGGCGCGGAGGCGATCGAGCACGGGCGGCTCGCCAACGAGCACCCGCCGGTCCTGCGCACCCACGACCGCTACGGCCACCGGGTCGACGAGGTGGAGTTCCACCCGTCCTGGCACGAACTGATGCGGACCGCGGTGACGTACGGCCTGCACGCCGCGCCGTGGGCCGACGACCGGCCAGGTTCACACGTCGCCCGCGCGGCCAAGTTCTACACCTGGCGGCCGGACGCCGGCCACGGCTGCCCGATCTCGATGACGTACGCGGCGGTACCGGCGCTGCGGCACGCCCCGGAGTTGGCCGAACGGTACGAGCCGCTGCTGGCCGCGTCCACCTACGACCCGGGGCTGCGCCCGCCGCTGGGCAAGCGAGGGCTGCTCGCGGGCATGTCGATGACCGAGAAGCAGGGCGGCTCGGACGTCCGCGCCAACACCACCACCGCCCGGCCCGAGTCGGACGGCACCTACCGGCTGGTCGGGCACAAGTGGTTCACCTCCGCGCCGACCTGCGACCTCTTCCTCACCCTCGCCCAGGCTCCCGGCGGGCTCACCTGCTTCCTCGTGCCCCGGGTGCTGCCCGACGGCACCCGCAACCCGATGCGGCTGATGCGGCTCAAGGACAAGCTCGGCAACCGGTCGAACGCCTCGTCCGAGATCGAGTACGAGCACGCGGTGGCTTGGCGGGTCGGCGACGAGGGCCGGGGCGTACGCACGATCATCGACATGGTCAACCTGACCCGGCTCGACTGCCTCATCGGCGCCGCCGCCGGGATGCGGCAGGGCGTCGTCACGGCCGTCCACCACGCGGCGCACCGGGCGGCGTTCGGTCGCTACCTGGTCGACCAGCCACTGATGCGCAACGTCCTGGCCGACCTGGCGGTGGAGTCGGAGGCCGCCACCGTACTCATGCTGCGGCTGGCGGGCGCGACGGACCGTTCGGCGCGGGGTGACGCCGGGGAGACCGCGTTCAAGCGGCTCGCCCTCGCCGTCGGCAAGTACTGGGTGTGCAAGCGCTGGCCCGGGCACGCGGCCGAGGCCCTGGAATGTCTCGGCGGCAACGGCTACGTGGAGGAGTCCGGCATGCCGCGGCTGTTCCGTGAGTCGCCCCTGAACTCGATCTGGGAGGGCTCGGGCAACGTGGCCGCGCTGGACGTCCTGCGGGCCCTGACCCGGGAGCCGCAGGTCCTGGCCGCCTTCGAGGCCGAGGTGGACGCGGCGACCGGTGCGGACGCCCGGCTCGACGGCGCGGTACGGCGGCTGCGGGCGGACCTGGCCGACCCGGCCGAGGCGGAGCTGCGGGCCCGGCACCTGGTGGAACGCCTCGCCCTCGTCCTGCAGGGCTCGCTGCTGGTCCGGCACGGCCACCCCGCCGTCGCCGACGCCTTCTGCGCGTCCCGCCTGGGCGGCGCGCACGGCTACGCGTACGGGACGTTGCCGGCCGGCGTCGACCATGCCGCGATCATCGACCGGGCGACGCCGAAGCTGAGCTGACGGCCGCCGAAGGCCGGTGGCGTGACACAGTGGCCGGCACGCAGAACCGGCCGGGTCCGGCGCCCCGATGGAGGGCAGCGGACCCGGCCGGAACGACGACGGTCAGAGACCGCGGCGTGGCTCGGGCGGGTAGGTGGCGACGCCGCTCTCCGGCACGTCGGTGACCACGTACTC
>JAEYGD010000517.1 GCA_023402505.1 Actinomycetes bacterium | reverse complement strand
GCGCCGCCCGGCCCCCGCCCCGGGCGCGCCCCGCCGCCGCCCGCGCCGGCACGCCGGCCGCACCGCCGCCGGGCGGCGGGCCGGGCTGATGGGCCGGAAGCGGGCCGCCGACCGGATCGTCGCCCAGGTGGACACCGGGGTGGCCGAGCTGGTGCCGGACCCTGACCGGGCGGGCTCCTGGACGCTGCTGCTCGACGGCGCGCCGCAGTCGCACGTGGACCTCGCCGACCCCACCCATCTGGAGTTCGAGTACGTGCGGCGGCTCGCCGCCGCGATCGACCTGCTCGCCCCGGCGGGCGTACCCTTGCGGGTGCTGCACCTCGGCGGCGGCGCGCTGACGCTGCCGCGTTACGTGGCGGTCACCCGGCCCGGCTCCACGCAGCGGGTGTGCGAGGTGGACGGCGCGCTGGTGGACCTGGTGCGCCGCGAGTTGCCGTGGCCGTCCGACGCCCGGTTGCGGGTGCGGGTCGCCGACGCCCGGGCGGTGCTCACCGCCACCCGCGACGCCGGTGTCGACGTGGTGGTTGCCGACGTGTTCGCCGGTGCCCGCACCCCGGCCCACCTCACCTCGGTCGAGTACGCCGCCGAGGTGGCCCGCGTGCTGCGGCCGGGCGGCTGGTACCTGGCCAACGTCGCCGACGGCCCGCCGCTGCGGCACGCCCGGCGACAGGTCGCCACGGTCCGCTCGGTGCTGCCCCGGATCGCGCTGGTCGGGGACGCGGCCGTGCTGCGCGGCCGCCGGTACGGCAACCTGGTGCTGATCGCCGGCCGCACCGACCCGCCGCTGCCGGAGCTGACCCGGCGGATGGCCGGGGACTGGTTCCCCGGGCGGGTGCTGTCCGGAGAGGAGTTGGACCGTTTCGCGGGCGGTGTTCCGGTCGTCCACGACGCCGACGCGACGGACTCCACGCCACCGCCCCCGGGAATTTTCTCGGCCGGTCGTTGATCCGCCGGGGCCGCCCGTGCGTACCACCGGGCGGCCAGCCCGTGGGGGGACGGCCAGGGTCATCTCCCGGAGGTTCTGCATGCATGCGGTGGCGGCCGGCTGGCACGGTGGCGGGGTGCGTACGGACTGGATGTCCGCGCGTTCCCAGTCCCGGTCGAGCGCGTCTGCACGAGGGGTCGACGCACGGGGTGTCCCTCGCCAGAATGGGCCGGTGTCACCCCGACCCGCACCCGGGCGCCACCAGGCGCCGTCCGCCGACGCCAGTCACTCCGATCGCCTGGTCCGGCTGCTGTACGCCGAGCACGCCGGCCCGCTGCTGGCCTTCGTCATGCGCCTGACCGGCGGTGACCGGCAGCGGGCGGAGGACATCGTCCAGGAGACGTTGCTGCGGGCGTGGCGCAACGCGCACCGCCTGGGCGCGCAGGGTCAGGGGTCGCTGCGGCCCTGGCTGGTCACCGTCGCGCGGCGCATCGCCATCGACGAGCACCGCAGCGCGGAGGCCCGGCCGGCCGAGACGTACGACCGGGACCTGACGGCGTTCGCCGAGGCGGACAGCACCGACCGGGTGCTACGGACGATGACGGTGGCGGACGCGCTACGTACGCTGAGCCAGTCGCACCGGGAGATCCTGGTGGCGACGTACTTCCGGGGCCGTACGGTGCCGGAGGCCGCCGAGGAGCTGGGCCTTCCGCTCGGCACGGCGAAATCACGGGTCTACTACGCGCTGCGCGCCCTGCGCACGGCTCTACAGGAACGGGGGGTGACGGAATGAGCCGGGGGGACCACATGGACGTCGCCGCGTACGCGCTCGGCGTGCTGGACGAGCACGACACCGAACGGTTCGAGGAGCACCTCGCGACCTGCTGGGCCTGCGCGGCCGAGTTGGAGACGATGGTGCCGGTGGTCGGGCTGCTGTCCGACATCGACGGCGAGACGATGACGGCGCTGGAGCAGACCCAGACAGACCCGGCGCTGCTGGACCGGACGCTGGTCGCGGTCCGGGCGCACCGCCGCAAGACACGGTTCCGGCAGGTGCTCGCGGCGGCGGCCGCCGTGGCGGTCTTCGGCGGGCTGACCGGGATCGGTTTCGCCAACGTCCTGGAGGACAGCGCTCCGCTGGACGTCGGGGCTCAGCCGACCGCCGCTCCAACCGCCCCGGTGGTCACCAAGTCGGGCGACCCGGACGACCTCGGCCTCGGTGGTCCGCAGGGCATCCCGGAGGGCGACCGGCACAACGCGGTGGACGGCACGACGGGGGTGGAGGCCACCTTCTTCGTCGCCGGCAAGGACTTCGGCACCGGCGTGAACTTCACCCTGGCGAAACTGCCCGGCCCGCGGGTGTGCCGGCTGGTCGTGGTCCGGAAGAACAACACCAGCGAGGTCATCTCCACCTGGTCGGTGCCGTCGGGGGGTTACGGCACCAGCACGAACACCACCCGGCTCAGCCTGGGTGCGGCGACGTCGACTCCGGCCGACCAGATCAAGCACTTCCAGGTGCAGTCGGTGAACGCCAACGGGGTGGCGAGTCCCCTGGTGACGATCCCGATGAAGTAGTCGGGCACCGCCGTGGATCGGCGCCGGTCGCATTGGCCGGCGCCGATTGCTCGTGTCCGCTTTACAAGACTGCCTCTCGCGTCCACACACGAACCTCGGGCGCGATCGGTTCAACAGTCACAGAGTGAAATTGGCCACTGTTCCACATTCAACCTTGACAGCCCATCGGTCGTATTAACCCGTGAACTGCCGAGAATGAGGAGGGCACGTGGCACAGATGAAGCGGACCGTCATCGTGGCGGGCGCGATGGTCGCACTTACGGCCTGCGCTCCCGCCGGCTACCGCGGCGGGGACCCCGGCGCCGCCGAGCCGGTCGCCGTCGCCGCGGCGGAGCCCAGCGCC
>JAEYGD010000485.1 GCA_023402505.1 Actinomycetes bacterium | reverse complement strand
GCTGTGCACCGCCGCCCAGCGCGCCGGCGAGCGGACGGCGCTCGGCGAGCCCTGGCCGGCCGGGGAACCACTGCCGGACGTTCCGGAGTCGGCCACGCTGGACGAGGTGGTGCGCCGGCGCGGGTCGCAGCGCCGCATGGACCGGTCCCGGACGCTGCCCCGCCACACCCTGCAATGGTCGATGAGCGCCGCCCTGCGCGGCGTGGCGGTGCCGCACTGGGTGGCCGTCCACGGCGTCGACGGGGTGCCGCCCGGCCTCTACCGGTGGCCGGACCTGTCGACACCGCTGCGCGGCGGCGACCTCCGCGACGAACTGCTCGGCGTCTGCCTGGACCAGGCGCTCGGCGCCGACGCCGCGTACGTCGTCATCGCCGCCGCCCCCGGCGCGGACCTCGACGACCGCTCCTACCGGGACGCGCAGCTCGCCGCCGGGCTCGTCGAGGGCCGGCTGCACCTCGCCGCGTACGCCCTCGGCGCCGGTGCCTCCGGCATGACGTTCAACGACTCGGCGGTGCCGGGCCTGCTCGGCGAACCCGACGACCTGGCCGCCCTGCTCTTCACCTGCGTCGGCGTGCCCGAGTACGCGTCCCGCCCGGGTGGCCGGCCCGGCGCACCCGTCGAGGTCCGCCCGGTGCGGCCCCGCCTCGGCGGCAGCTAACCGGTCGCCACCGTCGCGGTGAGCCGCGTAGAGTGCCGGGCATGAGTGGCTCCACCGTCCCCAGCAGCCGGCCCCGGTGCGCCGTGCGGGCGGGTGTGGAGCGACGTCGGCGTTCGGCGGCTCGCCTGCGAGCCACGACCGCCTGAGCCGACGTACGACCGGGCGGATCGATCCGCCCGGACCTCCTCGGAGGCGTCCCGTCGATCCGCCCGGATTTCCATCCGGCGACCCGCCCCCGGGTCCGATCGAGATCGGCAGACCACATGGATCTGGAGAAGTTGCTGGCCGACCGGCTGGCGCCGGCGTTCGCCGCGGTGGCGGGCGGTCCCGTCGACCCCGCCGTCCGCCGCTCGCAGCGGGCCGACTTCCAGTCGGACGCGGCGCTCCCACTGGCGCGGCGCCTCGGCCGTCCGCCCCGGGACCTCGCGGCCGAGGCGCTGGCCAGGGCCGACCTCGCCGGGCTGTGCGAGGCGGAGGTGTCCGGTCCGGGCTTCGTCAACCTGACCGTCGCCGACGCCGCCCTGGGTGACCTGGTGTCCGGCATGGCCGCCGACCCGCGGCTGGGCGTCGCGCTCAGCGACCGGCCGGAGACGGTCGTGGTGGACTACTCGGCACCGAACGTGGCCAAGGAGATGCACGTCGGCCACCTCCGCTCGACGGTCATCGGGGACGCGGCGGCCCGGCTGCTGGAATGGCGGGGCCACCGGGTCGTACGGGCCAACCACCTCGGTGACTGGGGCACCCCGTTCGGCATGCTGATCGAGCACCTGCTCGACCTCGGCGAGACGCAGGGGGTCCGGGAACTGTCGGTCGGCGACCTGGACTCCTTCTACCGGTCGGCGCGGGCGAAGTTCGACGCCGACGGGGGCTTCCGGGAGCGGTCGCGGTCGCGGGTGGTCGCGTTGCAGGGCGGTGACGAGCACACGCTGCGGCTGTGGCGGGTGCTGGTCGACCTGTCCACGGCGTACTTCCTGCGGGTCTACGACCGCCTCGACGTCACCCTGACCGACACCGACTTCCGGGGCGAGAGCGGCTACAACGACCTGCTCGCGCCGGTGGTCGCGGAGCTGGACCGGCTCGGGCTGCTGCGGCACAGCGACGGCGCGGCGTGCGTCTTCCCACCCGGCTTCACGAGCCGGGACGGCCGGCCGCTGCCGTTGATCGTCCGCAAGGCCGACGGCGGCTTCGGCTACCCGGCCACCGACCTGGCGGCACTGCGGCACCGCACCGGCGAGATCGCCGCGACCCGGCTGCTGTACGTCGTGGGTCTGCCGCAGCGGCAGCACTTCGAGCTGGTCTTCGCGGTCGCCGCGCTCGCCGGCTGGCTTCCGGCGTCCATCCGGGCCGAGCACGTCGGCTTCGGTTCGATCCTCGGCACCGACGGGCGGATGCTGCGCAGTCGCAGCGGCGACTCGGTGAAGCTCGCCGCGCTGCTCGACGAGGCGGTGGCTCGCGCCACCGAGCTGGCGCGGGCGAAGAACCCCGCCCTGGACGCCGCGGAGGCGGCCGAGGTCGGGCGGGCGGTGGGCGTCGGGGCGGTCAAGTACGCCGACCTGTCCACCGACCGCAACCGCGACTACGTCTTCGACTGGGACCGGATGCTCTCGCTGGACGGCAACACCGCCCCCTACCTCCAGTACGCCTACGCGCGGATCCGCTCGATCTTCCGGCGGGCCGGCGCGGTCCCGCCTCCGGCGACCTCGGTCCCGCCTCCCGCCACCTCGGTCCCGCCTCCCGCCACCTCGGTCCGGCTGACCGACCCGGCCGAGCGGACCCTCGCGATCGAACTGACCGGCTTCGCGACGGTCGTCGGCGCGGTCGAGCGGGACCTGGAGTTCCACCACCTGGCGAGCTATCTGCACCGGCTCGCCACCACCTTCAGCGGCTTCTACGAGCGCTGCCCGGTCCTGGCCGCCGCCCCGCCGGTACGCGACAGCCGGCTGCTGCTCTGCGACCTGACCGCCCGGGTGCTGCGGCAGGGCCTGCACCTGCTCGGCATCCGCGTACCGGAACGGATGTGAGCGCGCGCCACGTCGCGGCAGTGTCGGGTATGCCGCGTTTCACCCTGTCGGGCGAGGGTAGGGCCTTGGGGGTACGCCGCAGCGACCCCGATGGAGGACCCCGCCCACATGGATGCCAGCAAGCCCGCCAAGGCCGTCAAGGACGTCGTCGAGGCCGCAGCCGAAAAGTTGACCGACGTCCTGACGCCCGACGTACCCGGCGCGCCGGGCAGCGCGCCACCGACGGTCGAGGAGCCGACGACCCCGCACGACCCGCTGCCGCCCAAGAAGGAGCAGGGCGCCCCCGATACCCGCACCCCGACCGGCGCGGAGACCGGGGCGCCCGCGATCAGCAAGGGCCAGCAGGGGGCGTACCTCACGACCTCGCAGGGCGCGCGGCTGCGCGACACCGACCACTCGCTGAAGGCGGGGCCGCGCGGCCCGATCCTGCTCCAGGACCACCACTTCCGCGAGAAGATCACCCACTTCGACCACGAGCGCATCCCGGAGCGGGTGGTCCACGCCCGCGGCGCCGGAGCGCACGGCGTGTTCACCAGCTACGGCACCGCCGAGGCGCTCACCCGGGCGGGCTTCCTCAAGAAGGGACGGGAGACCCCGGTCTTCGTCCGGTTCTCCACCGTCCTCGGTTCGCGCGGATCGGCCGACACGGTCCGCGACACCCGCGGCTTCGCGACGAAGTTCTACACCGACGAGGGCACCTTCGACCTGGTCGCCAACAACATGCCGGTGTTCTTCATCCAGGACGCCATCAAGTTCCCGGACGTCATCCACGCCGGCAAGCCGCACCCCGACCGGGAGATCCCGCAGGCGCAGAGCGCGCACGACACGTTCTGGGACTTCGTCTCCCTGCACACCGAGGCGCAGCACCACGCCATGTGGAACATGTCCGACCGGGGCATCCCGCGTTCGTACCGGACGATGGAGGGCTTCGGCGTGCACACCTTCCGGCTGGTCAACGCCGCCGGGGAGACGGTGCTGGTCAAGTTCCACTGGAAGCCCAAGCTCGGCGTGCACTCCCTCACCTGGGAGGAGGCGCAAATGATCAACGGCATCGACCCCGACTTCCACCGGCGGGACCTCTACGACGCGATCGAGGCCGGCGCGTACCCCGAGTGGGAACTCGGCCTCCAGGTCTTCCCGGACACCCCGGAGGAGACGTTCGCCGGCATCGACCTGCTCGACCCGACGAAGATCGTCCCGGAGGAGCTCGCGCCGGTACAGCCGGTCGGGCGGCTCGTGCTCGACCGCACGCCGAGGAACTTCTTCGCCGAGACCGAGCAGGTCGCCTTCCACGTCGGCCACCTGCCGCCGGGCATCGACGTCACCAACGACCCGCTGCTGCAGGGCCGGCTCTTCTCGTACGTCGACACGCAGCTCACCCGCCTGGGCGGCCCGAACTTCTCGCAGATCCCGATCAACCGGCCGCACGCACCGGTCAACGACATGCTGCGCGACGGCTTCCACCAGCACGCCGTCCACGCGGGGGTGGCGCCGTACCGGCCGAACTCGCTCGACGGCGGCAACCCCTTCCCGGCCGGCGACGCCGAGAACGCGTTCGTCGATGTGCCGGTGACCGTCGCGGAGGCCCCGAAGGTACGCGCGAACCCGGTCTCGTTCGACGACCACTTCAGCCAGGTGCGCCTGTTCTGGCTGAGCATGTCGCCGGTCGAGAAGGAGCACATCATCCGCGCGTACACCTTCGAGTTGGGCAAGTGCTACCACCAGGCGATCAAGGAGCGGCAGCTCCAGTGCCTGGCCAACATCGACCCGGTGCTGTGCGCGCAGGTCGCCACCGGCCTCGGCCTGCCCGCCCCGGAACCGACCGTCCCGCTCGCCGACGTCGCGCCCAGCCCCGCGTTGTCGCAGGTGGGCCGGGTGTGGCCGGCCGACGGCCGGATGGTGGGGATCGTCGTCGACCCCGACGGTGACCTCGACGGCGTCGGCGCGGTACGCGAGGCGGTCTTCGCCGCCGGCATGGTCCCGCTGCTCGTCGCCCCGCACGGCGGCATGGTGGCCGGGCTGCCGGTGCAGCGGACCTTCGCCACCGCCCGGTCGGTCGAGTTCGACGCGCTGCTGCTGGCCGGCGCGCCGGCACCCGCGCCGGACGCGCTGCCGGCCCGGGACGCCAAGGCGGGCACGACCGACGTGGTGACCGTCGACCCGCGGGTGCTGCTGATGGTCGAGGAGACCTGGCGGCACGCCAAGGCGATCGGCGGGTGGGGCGCCGGCGAGACCGTGCTGCGGCAGGCCGGGGTGGCCGGCACGCCCGGCGTCGTCGGCGGCGACCGCCCGGTCGACGTGCTGAGCGAGGTGAAGCAGCTGATGGCCGCGCACCGCACGTGGGAACGGTTCCCCGCCTCGGTCGCCTGACCCGGCCCCGACGGAAGGCCCGGACGATCCGGTCCGGGCCTTCCGCGTGCCTCCGGCAGGCCCGTGCGGCCGCCGGGCCGCGACGGACCGTGCCCCGGCTCAGGCCGCGCGGACGGTGCCCCGACTCAGGCCGCGCGGACCGTCCGGCGGCTCAGGCCGCGGCCAGCACGGAGGCGAGGACCAGCAGGGAACAGACGATCTCCACGGCGCCGACCTGCGCGGGGCGGAGCCGCCGCGCCGGCAGGAGCCCGGCCCGGATCAGGAGCACCAGGAAGACCGGGACGAGCAACAGGTCGACCACGGCCACCACGGCCACCGCCGCCAGGTGGTAGCCGACCGACCAGCGCCGGTAGCGGACACTCCCCCGCTCCCTGATCATCGTCTTGACGTAGAGGACGGTCCCGGCCAGGTAGAGCAGCAGGGCCACGAACGCGGGGACGACCCGGACCGCTGGTACGCCGGCCACCGTGGCCACGACGAAGAGCAGCAGGCAGCTCTGCACCACCGAGGCGAGGTCGTTGAGCAGGGCCCGCTCGCGCCGGCGCCACGCGTACCCGGCGTTGACCGCGAGCAGCACGGCGTAGGCCGGGGCGTACCGGAGCACCGCCGGCGAGACCACCACCACCAGCAGCGCGAGGGGCACGGTGACCAGCGCGTACGCCCGCAGCTGCGGGACGAAGCGGTCCGGCCGGCGGCTCTTGACGGCCTGGAAGACGTAGTACGACAGCAGGTAGCCGCCCAGCCAGGCGCCGAGCAGCGGCAGGTGCGGCCAGCGCGGCCCCACCAGCACGACCCCGACCAGGTACGGCAGCAGGAGCATCGCCCAGGCCCCGTGCTGCGGCGGCAGGTAGCGGCGGACGGCGGGCCGGCGGTCGACCGGCCGGACGGCGGTGGCGGTCACGGTTCACCTCACCTGGAACAGGCCACGGGCGCCGCGCTCGGCGTCGACCATGGCGTGGCTGACGAACGGGTAGTGACCGGGCTCCGGGAAGACCAGCTCGACGAAGCCGCCCGCGCGCCCGGCCGGGTGCTCATGCCGCCGGCGCGGCGTCGGGCGGGATGGACAGGCGCACCACGCAGGCGGTCGGCGCGCCGAACGGCTCCAGCACGGCGTCGCTGGGCGGGGCTCCGGCCTGTTCCAGGGCGCCACGCACGACACCGACGTGCAGCCCGCAGATGGCGTCGGGGTTGCGGCCGACGAGTTCGAGGAACGGGCAGGTGGACAGGTGGATCTCGGTGCGCCCGTCGGCGGTGGGGTGCAGAACGGGGTCGAAACCCAGCCCGCGCAGCACCGCGAGCAACGTCTCGACCGGCTTCCCGCCCGGCGGCGTCGCCGCGGCGAGGTGGCGCCCCCAGTCGTGGCCGGCGCGGGCGGCCTCGGCCCGGACGTCACCCCGGCCGTGCCGGGCGAGGTGGTCGAGCAGCGCGGCGGCGAGCGCGCGGTACGGCGCCGGCGCGGGCGCCTCCCCGGCGGTCACCCGGTAGCGCCAGGCCGGCCGGCCCGGCTGCCCGCCACTGGCGCGCGCCTTGACCAGCAGGCCGGCGTCGACGAGCCGGTCGAGGTGGCTGCGGGCGGTGGAGGGGTGCAGGCCGGTCCGCTCGCCGACCTCGGCGATAGTCAGCCCGCCGCCGGCGGCGCGTACCAGCTCCAGGATCGAGGCCCGGCTCGGGGTGCCGAGCGCCCGGTGCCGCGTGGGGTCGATGACCTCGCCGGCGGGCCCTGTCCTCGGGGTTTCCACGTTGACCAAGTTACAACGCCAAACGTCGTCAAAACCTCCGGTGGGGGTCATGTCACACGCGCGCACCGGCCTCCGGACCGCGAACGCCGCGCCGGGCCTTCCGGCCCTGTCCGCCGTGGTTTCGAGCGACGACGCTGGAGCCGACGCCGGTGTCCCGGACCGAGGAGGAACGCCATGTGCTCGTACTGCGGCTGCCGCGACTTCCCGCTGGTCGGCCGGCTGTCGGCCGAGCACGACGCGATCGCGAACGCCGCCGGGCGGCTGGCCCGGAGGGTACGCACCGGCGGCGACGCCCTCACCGCACTCGACGACCTGCTCGCGCTCCTCATGCCACACACCGCCACCGAGGAGAGTGGACTCTTCACCGAACTGCGCACCGAAGGCAGCCTGGCCGAGACCGTGGACGTGCTGTGCGACGAGCACGACGACATCCACGGGGTGCTGGGCCGGGTCGACCGCACCGACCCCGAATGGGAACCGGTCCTCGCCGCCCTCGACCGCCTGCGCCGGCACATCGACCACGAGGAGAACGGCCTCTTCCCGGCGGCCGTGATCGCCCTGCCGATCGATGCCTGGGACCGGATCACCCCGGCCACCGCCGGCGCCTGACGCCGACGATCTCGGGACCTTCGGCCCGGTTCCCGCCCGTTGTCCGTCGGCACGATGGCGACGGGTGCCGCTCCGGTTGCGACCCGGCTCGGGCCGGGCCACGGTGGGCAGCAGGTCAGGACCGAGGGAATGAGGCGTATGTCGCGAGCGACCGATAGCGCCCAGCGGACCCTGCTGGGGTTGGGCGGCCTGGTACGCCGGGCCGAGGTTTCCGCCGACGGGCGGACATTGCACCAGATCGGCGGACGGGAGGCCGACGCGTTCTACCGGGACCGCTGGTCGTACGACAAGGTGGTGCGCTCCACGCACGGGGTGAACTGCACCGGCTCGTGCTCCTGGAAGGTGTACGTCCGGGACGGCATCATCACCTGGGAGCAGCAGCAGACCGACTATCCGAGCGTCGGGCCGGACCGACCCGAGTACGAGCCGCGCGGCTGCCCCCGGGGCGCCGCCTTCTCCTGGTACACGTACTCGCCGACGCGGGTGCGCTACCCGTACGCGCGGGGCGTCCTGGTGGAGATGTACCGGGAGGCCAAGCGCCGGCTCGGCGACCCGGTGGCGGCGTGGGCGGACATCCAGGCCGACCCGGAGCGCCGGCGCCGCTACCAGAAGGCCCGCGGCAAGGGTGGCCTCGTGCGGATCTCCTGGGACGAGGCGCTGGAGCTGGTCGCCGCCGCCCACGTGCACACCATCGCCGAGTACGGCCCGGACCGGATCGCCGGCTTCTCGCCCATCCCCGCCATGTCGATGGTGTCGCACGCGGTGGGCGCGCGGTTCATCTCGCTGCTCGGCGGGTCGATGCTGTCCTTCTACGACTGGTACGCGGACCTGCCGGTCGCCTCGCCGCAGGTGTTCGGCGACCAGACCGACGTCCCGGAATCCGGTGACTGGTGGGACGCCTCGTACTTCGTCATGTGGGGATCCAACGTCCCGGTGACCCGCACGCCGGACGCCCACTGGATGGCCGAGGCCCGGTACCGGGGCCAGAAGGTCGTCGTGGTCAGCCCGGACTTCGCCGACAACGTCAAGTTCGCCGACGAGTGGCTGCCGGCCCAGCCGGGCACCGACGGCGCCCTCGCCATGGCGATGGGGCACGTGATCCTCAAGGAGTTCTTCGTCGACCGGCGCACCCCGCGCTTCGTCGACTACGTACGCCGCTTCACCGACCTGCCGTTCCTGGTGACGCTGGAGCCGGGCACGGACGGGGCGTACCGGCCGGGGAAGTTCCTCACCGCCGCCGACCTGGGCGAGACCGACCGGGAGGCGGCGTTCCGGACCGTCCTCTGGGACTCGGCCACCGGCACGCCGGCCGTGCCGCGCGGCAGTCTCGGGCACCGCTGGGGCGCGCAACCGGGCCAGTGGAATCTCGACCTGGGCGACCTGGAGCCGGCACTGACCTGCCTCGGCGCGGGCGACCCGGTCGAGGTGGAGCTGCCCCGCTTCGACACCGACACCCCGCAGGTGCTGCGCCGGGGCGTACCGACCCGCACGGTGCGGCGGGCATCCGGGAGCGCGGGGAGTGAGCTTGCGGGCCCCGCGGTCGCGAGCGAAGAGATCCTCGTGACCAGCGTCTTCGACCTGTTGCTCGCCCAGTACGGGGTGGCCCGCGACGGTCTGCCGGGGCAGTGGCCGGCCGGTTACGACGACGTCGAGGTGCCGTACACGCCGGCGTGGCAGGAGCCGATCACCGGCGTGCCGGCGGCGCAGGTGACCCGGGTGGCCCGGGAGTTCGCCGACAACGCCGAGCGTTCCGGCGGCCGGTCGATGGTCCTGCTCGGCGCCGGGACGAACCACTGGTTCCACTCCGACACCACCTACCGGGCGATCCTGGCGCTGACGACGCTCACCGGTTGCCAGGGGGTCAACGGCGGCGGCTGGGCGCACTACGTGGGCCAGGAGAAGTGCCGGCCGGTGACCGGCTGGCAGCAGCTCGCCTTCGGGCTGGACTGGGTCCGACCGCCCCGGCAGATGATCGGCACCGCCTTCTGGTACGTCCACACCGACCAGTGGCGCTACGACACCTACTCCGCCGACGTGGTCTCCGCACCCACCGGCAGCGGCGCGTTCGCCGGGAAGCACACGATGGACCTGCTGGCCCAGTCGGCCCGCTCCGGCTGGATGCCGTCCGCGCCGACCTTCGACCGCAGCCCTCTCGACCTGGCCGACGAGGCCCTCGCCTCCGCGCCGGAGGATCCGGCCGGCTGGGTGGCCGAGCAGGTCGGCCGGGGTGCCGTCCGCTTCGCCTGCACCGACCCGGACGCGCCACGGAACTGGCCCCGCGTGCTCACCGTGTGGCGCGCGAACCTGCTCGGCTCCTCCGCGAAGGGCAACGAGTACTTCCTGCGCCACCTGCTCGGCACCGACGCGAACCTGCGCGCCGAGGAGGCGCCGGCCGAGTTGCGCCCGAAGGACGTCACCTGGCGCGACGAGGCCCCCGAGGGCAAGCTCGACCTGCTGCTCAGCCTCGACTTCCGGATGACCTCCACGACGCTGTTCTCCGACGTGGTGCTGCCGGCCGCCACCTGGTACGAGAAGCACGACCTGAGCAGCACCGACATGCACCCGTTCGTGCACGCCTTCACCCCGGCGATCAACCCGCCGTGGCAGACCCGCACCGACTTCGACGCCTTCCACGGCATCGCGAAGGCGTTCTCCACCCTCGCCGCGGGGCGGTTGGGCGTCCGTCGTGACCTGGTCGCGGCGCCGCTGCTGCACGACACTCCGGACGCGATGGCGACCCCGCACGGCCGGGTCCGCGACTGGGCGGCCACCGGGGAGACCCCGGTGCCCGGCCGGACCATGCCGAAGCTGGTGATCGTCGAACGGGACTACGGCGCGGTCGCCGACAAGCTGGCCGCGCTGGGCCCGCTGATGGACACCCTCGGCACCACCGGCAAGGGCGTGTCGGTCGACGTCCGGCCCGAGGTCGAATACCTGCGCCACCGCAACGGTGCGATCCGCGGCGGCGTGGCCGACGGGCGGCCGTCGCTGGCCAGGGACGTACACGCCTGCGAGGCCATCCTGGCGCTGTCCGGCACCACGAACGGCCGGGTGGCCACCGCCGGCTTCCGGGACGTGGAGCAGCGCACCGGGGTACGCCTGGCCGACCTCGCCGCCGAGCACGAGGGGAAGCAGATCACCTTCGCGGACACCCAGTCCCGTCCGGTGCCGGTGATCACCAGCCCGGAGTGGTCCGGCAGCGAGCACGGCGGCCGGCGCTACTCGCCGTTCACCATCAACACCGAGCGGCTCAAGCCCTGGCACACCCTCACCGGGCGGCAGCACTTCTTCCTGGACCACGACTGGATGCACGAGGCCGGCGAGGCGCTGCCGGTGTTCCGCCCGCCGCTGGACATGCACCGGCTCTTCGGCGAGCCGCGGCTCGGCGCCAACGGGGAGTTGGAGATCACCGTGCGGTACCTGACGCCGCACTCGAAGTGGTCGATCCACTCCGAGTACCAGGACAACCTGCTCATGCTCACCCTGTCCCGGGGCGGGCCGACGATGTGGATGAGCGAGGCCGACGCGGCGAAGATCGGCGTACGGGACAACGACTGGATCGAGGCGGTCAACCGCAACGGCGTGGTGGTCTGCCGGGCGGTGGTCAGCCACAAGATGCCCGAGGGCACCGTCTACATGTACCACGCCCAGGAGCGGGTCATCGACGTGCCGAAGGCGGAGGTCAACGGCCGGCGCGGCGGCATCCACAACTCGCTGACCCGGCTGCTGGTCAAGCCGACCCACCTCGTCGGCGGGTACGCGCAGCTGTCGTTCGCGTTCAACTACCTCGGCCCGACCGGAAACCAGCGGGACGAGGTCACGGTGGTCCGCCGCCGCTCCCAGGAGGTGCAGTACTGATGCGTGTGATGGCGCAGATGGCGATGGTGATGAACCTCGACAAGTGCATCGGCTGCCACACCTGCTCGGTGACCTGCAAGCAGGCGTGGACCAACCGGTCGGGTGTCGAGTACGTGTGGTTCAACAACGTGGAGACCCGGCCCGGCCAGGGCTACCCGCGCACGTACCAGGACCAGCGGCGGTGGCAGGGCGGCTGGGTGCGGACCCGGTCCGGCCGGCTCAAGCCACGTTCGGGCGGCCGGGTGAAGAAGCTGTTCAGCATCTTCGCCAACCCGAAGCTGCCGTCCATGCAGGACTACTACGAGCCCTGGACGTACGACTACGAGCACCTGATCAGCGCGCCGGCCGGCGACGACACTCCGGTGGCCCGGCCCAAGTCCCTGCTCACCGGCAAGGACACGAAGATCACCTGGAGTGCCAACTGGGACGATTCGCTGGCCGGCGGCAACGAGGTCGCCGCCGGCGACCCGGTGCTGGCGAAGATCTCCGACCAGATCCGGCAGGAGTACGAGAAGGCGTTCATGTTCTTCCTGCCCCGGATCTGCGAGCACTGCCTCAACCCGACCTGCGCCGCCTCCTGCCCCTCCGGGGCGATCTACAAGCGGGCCGAGGACGGCATCGTCCTGGTCGACCAGGACCGCTGCCGGGGCTGGCGGATGTGCGTCACCGGCTGCCCGTACAAGAAGGTGTACTTCAACCACCGCACCGGCAAGGCCGAGAAGTGCACGTTCTGTTTCCCGCGCATCGAGATCGGCCAGCCGACCATCTGCTCCGAGACCTGCGTCGGCCGGCTGCGCTACCTGGGGCTGATGCTCTACGACGCCGACCTGGTCACCCAGGCCGCCGCGGTCGCCGACGAACACGACCTGTACGCCGCGCAGCGCTCGGTCTTCCTCGACCCGCACGACCCGGCCGTGGTCACCGCCGCCCGGGCGGCCGGCATCCCGGACGACTGGATCGAGGCCGCGCAGCGGTCCCCGATCTGGGACCTGATCATGCGCTACGAGGTGGCGCTGCCGCTGCACCCGGAGTACCGGACGATGCCGATGGTCTGGTACATCCCGCCGCTGTCCCCGGTGGTGGACGCGCTGCGCGACACCGGGCACGACGGCGAGGCGGCCGGCAACCTCTTCGGCGCGATCGACGCGCTGCGGATCCCGGTCGAGTACCTGGCGGAGCTGTTCACCGCCGGCGACCCGCACCCGGTGCGGGCGGTGCTCAACCGGCTCGCCGCGATGCGCGCCTACCAGCGGCGGATCAACCTCGGTGAGGCGCCGGACGAGTCGATCGCCGAGGCGGTCGGCATGACCGGCGCCGAGATGGACGACATGTACCGCCTGCTCGCCATCGCCAAGTACGAGCAGCGGTACGTCATCCCCGCCGCGCACGCGGAGGACGCGCACCGGCTGGAGAAGATCGCCACCGAGTGCAGCCTGGACTACGAGGGCGGCCCCGGCATGGGCGGCGGCGGCCCGTACGGGCAGGGGCCGTTCGGCGAGTCCTCCGGCAACCCGGTGCCGGTGCAGGTGGAGACGTTCCACATGCTGCGCGACCGGCAGACCTCCGACGGGTTCGTGGACCCGGGTGACGAGCCACGCCGGGTCAACCTGCTCAACTGGGACGGCAAGGGCACGCCGAAGGGCCTCTTCCCGCCGCGCCGGACCGGCTCGGACCGGTCGGACGGGGGCCAGCCGTGAGCCGGCCGGCCTGGCGGGCCGTCGCCGCCCGCGCCGCGTCCCTGCTGCTGCGCTACCCCGACGGGGAGGTCCTGGCGGCGCTGCCCACCATCCGGGCCGCGCTGGACGGGTTGCCGGCCGAGGTGGCCGGGCCGCTGCGCGAGGTCGTCGCCCACCGGGAGTCGACCGAGCCGGGCGAGCTGTGCGCCGCGTACGTGCAGCTGTTCGACTTCCGGCGGCGCTGCTGCCTGCACCTGAGCTACTACACCTGCGGCGACACCCGGCGGCGGGGTGAGGCGCTGGTCGACTTCGCCGCCGCGTACAAGGAGGCGGGCCTCGCCCTCGTCGGCGGGGAACTGCCCGACTTCCTGCCGGCGCTGCTCGACCTGGCGGCGGCCGACGAGGCCGGCTGGCGCCTGCTGCGCGACAACCGGGTGGGGCTGGACCTGCTGGTCGAGGCGCTGGGGCGGGAGCGGTCGGTCTACCGGCAGGCGATCGTCGCGGTCCGCGCGATGCTGCCGCCCGCCCAGCCCGCCGACCTCGCGGCCGCCGCCCAGCTGGCCCGCACCGGCCCGCCGGTGGAACAGGTCGGTCTCGAACCGTTCGGACCGGTGAACACGACAGGAGGCCGCCGGTGAGCGCGAGGAACGCAGCGCAGCGGAGTACCGCAGTCGCGAACGAGAGGTGACACCGATGAACGTTCTGCTCTGGGTGGTGTATCCGTACCTGGCGCTGGCCGTGCTGGTCGGCGGCCTGGTCTGGCGCTACCGGTACGACAAGTTCGGCTGGACCACCCGCTCCTCGCAGTTGTACGAGAGCACGATCCTGCGCTGGGGCAGCCCGCTGTTCCACTTCGGCGTGCTGATGGTCCTCATCGGTCACGTCGGTGGCTTGCTGGTGCCCAAGTCGTGGACCGAGGCGGTGGGGGTCACCGAGCACACCTACCACCTGATGGCCGTGTTCGTCGGCACGGTCGCCGGCTTCTGCACCCTGATCGGCCTGGGCATCCTCGTGGCCCGCCGCCGGCTGACCGGCCCGGTGTTCGCGGCGACCACCCGCAACGACAAGGCGATGTACGTGGTCCTGCTCGGGGTCATCGTCCTCGGCCTGTGGTCCACGGTCCGGGCCAACGTCACCGGCCCCGGCTACGACTACCGGGAGACCATCTCGCCCTGGTTCCGGTCGCTGTTCTACCTGAGCCCGGACCCGGAGCTGATGGCCGCCGTACCGGTCGGTTTCCAGCTCCACATCGTGGCGGCGTTCGCGCTCTTCGCGTTCTGGCCGTTCACCAGGCTGGTGCACGCCTTCAGCGCGCCGGTCGGCTACCTCACCCGCCCGTACGTCGTCTACCGCAGCCGCGACGAGCGTCCCGGCCTGCGGCCGGCGCGGCCCGGGTGGGAGGGACCGCCCCAGCTGCCCCACCAGGACGGGCGACGCGCCCGCTCGACGCGGTGAGAGAGGAGCGACGATGACCACCGCCCGGGACACCGCGCCCGCCACCGGCCCGGCAGCCGCCACGAGGGCCGGCGCCGGGGCCACCGTCCAGCTCGCCGTCGCCACCCTCGGGTTCCTGGTCAACTTCTGGGCGTGGGCGCTGCTGGGTCCCCTCGGCCCCGGCATCAAGGAACGGCTGGACCTCGGCTTCGCCGCGCAGTCGCTGCTCGTCGCCGTGCCGGTGGTGGTGGGCTCGGTCGGCCGCGTACCGGTCGGCGCGCTCACCGACCGGTACGGCGCCCGGGTCGTCTTCCCCCTGGTCACGCTCGCCACGATCGTGCCGGTGCTGACGTTGACCGTGGTGTCGTCGTATCCCGCGCTGATCGTCGCCGGTTTCTTCCTCGGCATCGGCGGCACCGCCTTCGCCGTCGGCGTGCCCCTGGTGTCCGGCTGGTACCCACCGGCCCGGCGGGGCTTCGCGATCGGCGTGTTCGGCGTCGGCACGGGCGGCACCGCGATCGCCAACTTCACCACCGTCCGGCTGGCCGACGCGTACGGCGAGGACGCCCCGTTCCTGCTGGTCGCCGCGATCCTGGCGGGGTACGCGGTGCTGGCGTTCCTGTTGCTGCGCGACGCGCCCGGGCGGGCCCGCCCGACCGGCACGCTGCGGCAGCGGCTCACCGCCGTCGGGCGGCTGCCGGTGACCTGGCAGCTGTGCTTCCTGTACGCGGTGGGCTTCGGCGGTTTCGTCGCCTTCAGCGTGTACCTGCCCGCCTACCTGCGCACCGAGTACGGGCTGGATCCCGCCGACGGCGCGCTGCGTACCGCCGGTTTCGTGGTGCTGGCGGTGGTGGCCCGGCCGGTCGGCGGGTGGCTCTCCGACCGGCTGCACCCGGTGCCGGTGCTGGTGTGGTGCTTCGGCGGGGTGGCGCTGCTCGCCGTCGTGCAGGCCTTCGCGCCGCCGCTGATTCCGGTGGCGACGGTCGCGCTGCTGGGCATGGCGGCGCTGCTCGGTGCCGCCAGCGGCGCCGTGTTCGCCCTGGTCGGCAAGGTCGCTCCCGCCGACCAGGTGGGCGCGGTGACCGGGCTGGTGGGCGCGGCCGGCGGGCTTGGCGGTTTCGTGCCACCGCTGGTGATGGGCTGGGTGTACGACGTCGAGGGCTCGTACGCGATCGGCCTGATGCTGCTGTCCGACGTCGCGCTGGCCGCCGCGGTGTTCACCGCGGTGAAGATGGCCGGCCTGGCCCGGCGGGAGGCCTGACCCGCTCCGGCGGTCGCGGTGGCGCCGTGACCGCCGGAGCCAATTTCGTCAATGTCCGCTGGCGGCCGTGGCCGGACCCCGAGCCGCCGGTCGATCTCCCCCGACCGGTCCGGTCGCCGGTCCCGGCCGGTGGAGTCACCGGCGCTGCTGGCACGGCACGCAGTAGCGGGCCGCGGGCCGTACCTCCAGGCGGGCCTCCGGAATCGCGCCGCCGCAACCCTCGCAGACGCCGTAGGTGCCGTCGGACATCCGCCGCAGCGCCTGCGCGGTGTCCGCGACGCCCTGCCGCGCCGCCTCGATCAGCCGGCGCAGGGTGTCCGGGTCGTGGCCGCCGTGATCGCGCTGCCGGGAGTACACGGTCAGCTCGGTGAGCTGGTCGGTGTGCTCCCGGAACTGGCGTTCGAGCACATCGCGCAGCGTCTCGGTACGGTCGTTGAGGGTGTGCGTCATCACGGTGGCTCCTTCTCGAAGGGCTTCCGGACTCAGGTCCCGAACGGGTGCCGGCTCGCCGCCACGGCCGCCAGGCTGGCACCGGTCAACGCGGCGGTGCGCGGCGACGCGGCACGGTGCACGGACGCGCCCAGGGCGGCCACCAGCCGGGCGGTCAGGTCTGGTCGGGTGGCGCCGTCCCCGACTATCACCAGTCCGCGGGCCAGGGCTGCGGACACCAGCGGCCGCACCACCGGCTCCCGCCGCAGTTCGCGCACCAACCGCGCCACGGTGTCGGCGAGCATGGCGGCGGTGACCGCGTGGTTGAGGTCCCGGGTGCCGACCTCGGCCCGCCGGGCGGCGACCACCCGGCCGTCCTCCAGCACCGCCACCTCGGTCAGTTGAGCGCCGACGTCGGCGAGCAGCAGCGTGCCGGCGGCCGCCCCGGCACCGATGGCGCCCGCGCGGACGGTGTCGACGAACAGCAGCCGGGACGGCGCCAGCACCGCGCTGAGCACCCGCCGCATCGCCTCCTGGTCGGCCGGGGCGGCGAGCACCGGACGGCAGGCGACGACGAGTCCTCCCACCGGCGCCGGGATGCGGTGGTCCCGCAGCAGCCGCCGCAACTCGGCGACGCACGCGGGACCGTCCACGACCCGCCCGCGCCGCACCACCGGCGTACGCAGCCCGTCACCGAACGGGACACTCAGCACGCCCCCCGGCCCCATCCAGATCCGCAACTGCGCGCTGCCCAGGTCGACGGCGAGCGGCTCGGGACGGACGGTCGACGCCGGCCGCGTGGTGTGCGACCGGCCGGCGAGCATCCCGGTGTGGTGCGCCGGGTGGACGGGCGTGACCTGGACGGACATACCGACCTCTCTCACGGGTGGATACGACGATGCCGCCGCCGGACGTCGGGGCGGCGCGCGAAGACGGAGGGCGCGGCGGAGGCGGGCCGTCAGGTCACGCGGCCGCGCGACGGCCGGGCGAGCGGACCGGGAGGCGGGCTCGACGGTGAGCCGGCCGGCGGTGGCGAAGCCATCGGCGTGCGGGTCGTCGTCACCACCCCTCCTTCGGTCGGATACGCGTCGGACCTCCAGCGTCGGTCGAAAAGGCCGGCGTGACATTGCGCGCCCCCGGCTAACAACGGCGGGCGTCCTTGCCGGCCGCCGGAAACAGGCACTGCTCAACGTAGGCAGGAAATTACGGTACGTGCACGTCGGAGCCGCGCTCCCGACGACGGCGGGCACCCGCCTCGTGACGGCTATGGTGGGCCCATGCGGAACCGGCAGCACCTCGGTGACATCGACCAGCGCGTCGCGCTGTCGATGCTCGTCGTGCTGGCCGTGGTCGTCGCCGCGGTCCGGGCCGGCAGTGCACTGGGCATGTGCATCGTGGTCCGCCTGGCCCGCGCGGTCCCGGGTTGCGTGCCCGCGTGGTCCGCCGACCGGGCACCGCCCGGCGCGCCGGCACCGGCCTGACCACCGCCGCCGGCCCGCCGCTCGGGCCGTTCCGCCCCCTGGAGTTCCCATGCAGATCGAACGCACGTCCCTGCCCGGCATCGGAGTACGGCACACCTTCACCACCGAACAGGGCCGCCGGATCGGCGTCGTCGCCCACCGGGTCGGCGGTCGCCGCGAGTTCGTCCTCGACGACCCGGACGACCAGGACCGCATGGTCAGCCTCACCCTGACCCGCACCGAGGCGACCGCGCTGGCCACGCTGCTGGGCCTCCCCGAACTGGTGGCCGCGGCCGCCTGAGCCCCTACACCGCCGGCCCGGGCAGTGGCTGGCGCGGCCACTCCAACGCCCGGGCGCCGAGCACGGCCGCGTGCAGGGTGAACCGGTCCCGGGGCTCGGCGGGGTCGTAGCCGCTCAGCGCCCGGATCCGCTCCAGCCGGTAGGTGACCGTCCGGACCGAGACGTGCAGCCGGCGGGCCGCCTCGGTGGCGACCTGCCCGCACGCGAAGTACGCGTCCAGGGTGTCCAACAGCGGCTCGGCACCGCCCCGCGCCCGGCGCAGCGGGCCGAGCACGGCCTGCACGAGGTCGACCATCGCCGGCTGGTCCCGCAGCAGGACCCGGTAGATGAGCAGATCGTGGGCGTCGATGACGGCGGTGTCGGCGTGCAGCCGCTGCGCCATCGTCAGCGCCTCCCGGGCCTCCTCGTAGGAGCGCGCGATGCCGTACAGGCCGGGGTGCGGGCGGCCGACGGCCACCTGCCACGGCCGGCCTCTCGGCAGCCGGTCCAGCTCCGCGTGCATCAGCCGACCGAGATCGCCCACCGACGGGCCCGTGCCCGCGCCGGAGCCCCGGTCGGGCGTCACCGCGTCGGCCGGCGCGATCACGACGAGCAGCCCTTCCTTCGTCGCCACCAGCACGTCCCGGTCCCCCAGCCGGTCGAAGATGACCCGCTCCAGGGCGCTGATCGCCGCGTCGGTGTCCGGCAGACGCCGGCTGGGCGCCGCCAGCGCCACCTGGTGCACCCGCGCCAGGTCCAGCCCGAACGGCTCCGCGCGCTCCACCAACCCGCCCAGGTCCGAGTCACCGCGCAGCAGGTCGTCGACGAGTTCCCGGCGCAACGCCTCCTCCCGGCGGACCAGTTCCCGGCGGGCCACCGCGTACCCCTCGGCGAGGGTGGCCACCGCGGCGTCGACGACGTGCAGCACCGCCTCGGCCGCGGCGCGCACCGCCTCGCTGTCGGTGGAGCGGACCAGCTGCGGCAACTGCTGCCACAGCCGCCGGGCCGCGGACAGGTAGAGGCGTACCGCCCGGCCCGCCGACACACCCTGCTCGGCGGCACGCCGCCCGAGCACACCGACCGCGTCGAGTTCGCCGCGGCGCGGTCGACGCCCGGTGGCCGCCGCGTCGGCGAGCAGCCGCAGGTAGTCGCCGAGCAACTCGACCGGCACCCCACCGGCGTCGGCGCTGGCGGCGCGGGCCACCTCGGCCAGCCACGCGTCGTCGGAGCGGGCCGCCCGGCGGACACCCCCCGTCATCGCGGACACCTCCTCCCCGTGTGCACCTGGCCCGACCAGCCTAGGGCGGCTCGGGACTACGGCCGTGCCGACGGGCAGTTGTTGCTGGTCCGGGTGACCGTGTACTCGCGGTCGTCGTGGGTGATGCCGGACGGCGTGCCGTCGAACCAGGTCTCGACCTTCGCCCAGCCCCGGCGCTGCTCGTAGTGCAGGTGCGACGCGCCCGAGTTGCCGGTGCTGCCGACCTTCCCGATCTGCTCGCCCTGCTCGACCCGCTGGCCGACCCGGACCAGCGGCGGTTCGAGCAGGTGCAGGTACTGGGTCTCCCACCGGCCCCCGTGGTCGATCTTCACCCAGTAGCCGCCGCCGCGGCCGCGCGGCCCGTCCGGGTCGTCCGGTGTCCGGCCGCCCAGCGTGCCGTTGATCCCGGCCACCGTCACCTCACCGGGGGCGGAGGCCAGCACCGGCCGTCCCCAGGCCTCGCCCCGGACGGGGAACAGGTCGACGTCGTAGTCGTCGTGGCCGGGGTAGGTGCCGAGCCGCCAAACCTCCCCGCAGGCGACCGGCAGTTGGAACGGCGGACGAGGGCCGGGCGGCAGCAGCAGCGGCACCACGAATGCGGCGACGGCCACGAGGACCACGACCGTACCGAGCGCCAGGACGACGAGAAGGGTACGGCGGCGGGACGGGCGGCCGGTGCTCATCGCCCCCGAGCATCCCAGACCGCCGCAACGCACCGGCCCCCCGGATGCGGCGCCACCACCAGGTCGACGCCCGGCGATGCCGGAAAGCCGGGTGGCGGTGCGGCAGCGACGTCGGATCTCGGGCGATCAGGGGTGTTCCTGCTGGTGACCTCGGCGGCGGTGCCGCACGGCCGCGCCTCGCCTACCGTTGATCCGGTACGGCGGCGGACGCCGCCGTACCGGGGACGGGACAGGGGCGAGTGTGACCAGTCTGCGGATGAGAGCGGTGGCCCTGGTCGTGCGGCTGACCCGGAAACGCCGGATGACCACGGTGGAGCGGGCCCGTCGTCGGCTGGCGGCGCCGAAGGGTCCGTCGGGCCCGCCGGCGTGGCTGCGGCGGCGGCACGCGGTCGGCAGCAGCCGGATCGAGGGGTACGAGTGCCACACGGTGGCACCCCGTGACCGGCCCGCCCGGAACGCCGCGATCTACCTGCACGGCGGCGCGTACGTCGACGAGATCGCGCCGCAGCACTGGTCGCTGATTTCCCGGCTGGCCGACGCCGGGGTACGCGTGGAGGTGCCCAGCTACGGCCTCGCCCCGCAGCACACCTACCGGCAGGCGTACCCCTTCCTGACCGCCGTCTACCGGCGGTTGCTGGCCGACGTGGACCCGAGCGTGGTCACCCTGGCCGGTGACTCGGCCGGCGGCGGGCTGGCGCTGGGTTTCGCGCAGACACTCGGCGCCGCCGGCCTGCCGCAGCCGGGGCGGATCGTCCTGATCGCCCCGTGGCTGGATCTGACGCTGGGCGATCCCGCCGTCGTCGAGGCGGAGCGGCACGATCCGTGGCTGAGCCGTACCGGCCTGATCGAGGTCGGCCGGGTGTGGGCCGGCGGGGACGACCCGACCGATCCACGGCTCAGCCCGCTGAACGGGCCGTTGGCCGGCCTGGCCCCGATGACCGTCCACGTCGGCACCCGCGATCTGCTCTGTCCCGACGTGCTGCGCCTGCGGCGGCGGGCCGAGGCCGAGGGGGCACGGCTGCGGATCGAGGTCTGCGATGGCGGCGTCCACGTCTACCCGCTGGTCCCGGCGCCCGAGGGCCGGGCGGCGGCGCGCGCAATCGTGCGGGAGGTGTCCTCGACCGGCTAGCCATCACAGTAAAGCCTGACTAAAGTCAGGCTTTATGAGGAACGAGTTCGTCGCGGCGGTACGGCGGTTCAACCGGACGGTCACCCAGCGGGTGGGCGCCCTCGACGACGAGTACATGGCCCGCGGGCGGCCGCTCGCCCAGGCGCGGCTGCTCTGGGAGATCGGCCCCGACGGCGCCGAGGTCGCGGCGCTGCGGGCCCGGCTCGGGCTCGACTCGGGCTACCTGAGCCGGCTGCTGCGCACCCTGGAGGGCGACGGGCTGGTCACCGTCGGCCCGGCCGATGGCGACGGGCGGGTCCGGGTCGCCGCCCTGACCGGCGCCGGCCGCGCGGAGTGGACCGAGCTGGACAAACGCTCCGACGAGCTCGCCTGGTCGATCCTCGAGCCGCTGGACGACCGCCGCCGCGAGCGGCTGGTCGCCGCGATGGCCGAAGTGGAGCGCCTGCTGGTGGGCTCGATGGTGGTCATCGAGCGGTGCCCTCCCGGCGACCCCCGGGCCCGGGCCTGCGTGCGGGCGTACGCCCGCGACGTCGCCCGACGCTTCGACGACGGTTTCGACCCGGCACTCAGCAGCCCGGTGCGCGACGAGGAACTGGTCCCGCCGGCCGGCCTGTTCCTGCTCGCCACGCTGAACGCCGAGCCGGTCGGCTGCGGCGCGGTCAAGCTGCACCGCGACGCGCCCGCCGAGATCAAACGCGTCTGGGTCGCCGACAGCGTACGCGGGCTCGGGATCGGGCGGCGGCTGCTCGGCGAACTGGAACGCCACGCCGCCGAGCGCGGCTGGACGGCCGTCCGGCTGGACACCAACCGCAACCTGACCGAGGCGATCGCGATGTACCGCGCGGCCGGCTACCGGGAGGTCGAGGCCTTCAACACCGAGCGGTACGCCCACCACTGGTTCGAGAAGCGCCTCGACCCGTGCGGTCGATAGCGAGGGAAACACCCGATTACCAGGCGGCCGCCCGTCCGTAGCCTCGGTTCCGTGCCCGCCGGCCGCTTCCCGACCGGTAGGCGGGCCCACCGCCCCCGCCACCGATCGCACCGGCCGACGCCGGGCGGCACCACCTGAGGAGGTTCCGTGCGCCGACTGATCCTGCCCGCACTGTGCGCGGCCGCGCTCGTGCTCGCCGGTTGCGACAGCGCCGAGTCCCCGGGGCCGGACGCCGGGGCCGGCGTGGACGCCGAGGCCCCGGCCGACGGCGGCGACACCGGCGCGGACGCCGCACCGCCGGCCTGCCCGTTCACCGCCGAGCAGGTGTCCGACCTGGTCGGTCAGCCCTTGGTCGACAAGGGCAGCTGCCTGTTCGGCGACGGGAACGGGGTGGCCACCCTGACCATCACGACGGCGTCCCGGACGGCCGGCGAGACGACCTACGACTACCAGCGCCAGCAGGCCACCGAGACCTACCGCGAGGTGACCGACCTCGACGGGGGCGGCAAGGGCTACCTGGCGGTGAAGGACATCGGGGCCGAGGCGGTGGTCGTCTCCGACGCGGGCGCGTACACGGTGACGCTGAGCAGCTTCGAGCGGCTCGGCGCCAGCCCGGACGGCTACCGGCAGGCGCTGGACCGGCTGCTCGGGGCGCTGCCCCGGTGACCGCGGGGACCGGCAGCGGGACCGGTCCGCTCCGGCGCGGCAGCGGTCCGGCGGCCGGCCCGGCCCATCGCCAGGCGACGTGGATGACGGGCTACCCGCCGGCCCCCCACCGGAGCACTCACCGGCCGGGCAGCTCGCCCGGCACCGGCGTCAGCAGGGAGTCGTCCGGGCCGGGGCTGCCCGCCGGGTACTCCCGCAACGGCACCGCACCCGTCCGCCAGGCCTCCAGCACCGGTGCCACGATGCGCCAGCAGTCCTCGGCCGTGTCGCCGCGCACCGACAGGGTGGGGTCACCGTCGAAGGCGCCCCGGAGCACCTCCCCGTAGGGCGGCAGGTCGCCCGGGCCGAAGTCGGCCATCAGCTGCACCCGGTCGAGCTCCAGGGGATCGCCCGGGCCGTTGATGTTCACGTCGAGGCCGAGCCGGTCGGGGCCGAAGCCGATCCGCAGCCGGTCCGGTTGGTCGTAGCCTGCGAGCCCGGTGGGCACCCGGGGCGGCTGCTTGAAGGTGATGACGGCCTCCTTGCGCTTGCCGGCCAGGGCCTTGCCGGAGCGCAGCCGGAACGGCACGCCCGCCCAGCGCCAGGTGTCCACGGCCAGCACCACCTCGGCGAGCGTCTCGGTCCCGCGGGCGGGGTCGACGCCCGGCTCCTCGGCGTACGCGGGCAGCCGCCGCCCGGCGATCTCGCCGGCCGCGTACCGGCTCCGCCGGCTCCACCGCACCGGGTCGTCGTCCCACACCCGGGTGGCCCGCAGCACCTGCGCCTTGCGGCCACGCACGTCCCGGGAGTCGAGCGTGGGCGGTGCGTCCATCGCGATCAGCGCGAGGACCTGCAGCAGGTGGCTCTGCACCATGTCGACGAGCGCGCCCGCGTTGTCGTAGTAGCCGGCCCGACCCTCCAGGCCCAGGGTCTCGTCGAAGACGATGTCGACGCAGGCGACGTGCGCGGAGGTGAGCACCGGCTCGAAGATCCGGTTGGCGAACCGCAGCCCGAGGATGTTGACCACGGTGGACTTGCCGAGGAAGTGGTCGATGCGGTGCACCTGCTCCTCCGGCACCAGCCGGGCCAGGATCCCGTTCAACGACCGTGCGGTGACGGCGTCGGTGCCGAACGGCTTCTCCAGCATCAGGCGGGTGCCCGGCGGCAGTCCGATGCGGGCCAGCGCGGCGGCGGCCCGGGCGGTGACCATCGGCGGCAGCGCGAAGAAGATCACCAGGCGGCCGTGGCAGGCGGCCAGCAACCGGCGCAGGTCCTCCTCCCGGGTGACGTCGGCGGCGATGTAGCGGCTGGTCCGGACGACCTCGGCCTCCCGGGGGCCGTCCGCGCCGGAGGTCGCGAAGGCGTCGGCCACCCGGCGGCGCCACCGCTCGTCGTCCCAGTCCTCCGTGCCGCTGCCGATCAGCGTGAGGCCGGGTTGGGCGCCGGTGGCCACCAACCGGCCGAGCCCCGGCAGCAGCAGGCGGGCGGCCAGGTCACCGGTGGCACCCAGCAGCAGCAACGTCTGGGGGACGGGGTCGTGCCCGGCGGCGGCGCCGGTCGGGGGTGCGGTCGTCATGAGGACACCATGCCCTGCCGGTCGCGGCGGTACGCCGGTTCCCCCCGGAAGCCACCGTCCAGCAAAGTCTGCTATCGGAACATACGGGGCTAATCGGTCGTCTAGCCTGGCTGACGTGCCGGGGGCGACAGCCGTCGTGGCGGTCGCCGCAGCCGGGTGCCGCCGGCACGCGGGCGGGCACCGACGGACCGCGCAGGTGATGGAGCAGCCACGATGACGACAACCTCGACCGTCACGGCGGGAGCCGGTCTGGCCGCCGTCGCCGACCTGGCGGCGCAGCTGCGGGTGGACTCGATCCGCGCGAGCACCAGCGCCGGCTCGGGCCACCCCACCTCGAGCATGTCGGCGGCGGACCTGCTCGCCGTGCTGGTCACCCGGCACCTGCGCTACGACTGGGACGACCCGAGGGCCGCCGGCAACGACCACCTGATCTTCTCCAAGGGGCACGCCTCCCCCCTGCTCTACGCGGTGTTCAAGGCCGTCGGGGTGGTCTCCGAGGAGGAACTGCTGACCGGCTACCGGCGGTTCGGGCAGCGGCTCCAGGGGCACCCCACGCCGGTGCTGCCCTGGGTCGACGTGGCGACCGGCTCGCTCGGGCAGGGGTTGCCCGACGGGGTGGGCATCGCCCTCGCCGGCCGCTACCTGGACCACTACCCCTACCGGGTGTGGGTGCTCTGCGGCGACAGCGAGATGACCGAGGGCTCGATCTGGGAGGCGCTGGACAAGGCCGCGCACTACCGGCTGGCCAATCTCGTCACGATCGTCGACGTCAACCGTCTCGGCCAGCGCGGCCCCACCGAGCTGGGCTGGGACCTGGACGCGTACGCCCGGCGGGTCGAGGCGTTCGGCGCCCGCGCGCTCGTCGTCGACGGCCACGACCTCGCCGCCGTCGACGCGGCCCTCGCCACCGCCGGCGACCCCACCGGGGACCGGCCCACCGTCGTGCTGGCCCGCACGGTCAAGGGGTACGGCTTCGGCGAGATCGCCGACCGGCCGGACTGGCACGGCAAGCAGTTGCCCGCCGACCTGGCCGAACGGGCCGTGGCCGAGCTCGGCGGCGTCCGCAACCTGGTCCTGCGTGGCCCGACCCCGGCCGCGGCGCCCCAGCTGCGCCGGCCGGCCATGCCGCCACCCACGCCACCACCGCGGTACGCGGTCGGCGAGAAGGTGGCGACCCGCAACGCGTACGGCGAGGCGCTGATGGCGCTGGGCAGCCGGGACCAACGGGTGGTCGCCCTCGACGGCGAGGTCAGCGACTCCACCCGCGCCCACCGGTTCGCCGAGGCCCACCCCGACCGCTTCTTCGAGATGTTCATCGCCGAGCAGCAGATGGTCGCGGCGGCGACCGGCCTGGCGGTGAGCGGGTACCGCCCGTTCGCGTCCACCTTCGCGGCGTTCCTGACCCGGGCCCACGACTTCATCCGGATGGGCGCCATCTCCGGCGTCGACCTGTGCCTGGTGGGCTCGCACGCCGGCGTCGAGGTGGGCGCCGACGGCCCGTCCCAGATGGGCCTGGACGACCTCGCCATGCTGCGGGCGACGTACGGCTCGACCGTGCTCTACCCCAGCGACGCCACCGCCACCGTGGCCCTCGTCGAGGCGATGGCGACGCTGCCCGGCATCAGCTACCTGCGCACCACCCGCGGCGCCTACCCGGTCCTCTACCCCGACGGCGAGATCTTCCCGATCGGCGGGTCCAAGGTCGTGCGTGGCAGTGACCGGGACGACGTCACCCTGGTCGGTGCCGGAGTCACCGTCCACGAGTGCCTGCGCGCCGCCGACGTCCTCGGCGAGCAGGGCGTCCGCGCCCGCGTCGTCGACTGCTACAGCGTCAAGCCGATCGACACCGCGACCCTCGTGGCCGCCGCCGCCGTCACCGGTGGCCGCCTGGTGATCGCCGAGGACCACCGGCCGGAGGGCGGGCTGGGCTCGGCGGTCACCGACGCCCTGCTGGCCGCCGGCACGGCGCCGCTGCACGTCGCCCACCTCGCCGTACGCGGTCTGCCGGGCTCCGGGAAAGCGGCGGAGCTGTTCGCCTGGGCCGGCATCGACGCCGCGCACATCGCCGCCGCGGCCCGCGGCCTGCTCGGCAGCCGGTGAGCCGACCCGGCAGGTGGGCGTACCCCGGGTCCCGGTGGCCCGTCAGCTGCCCGGGACGGTGACCGGCAGGCCGAGACGGTCCGCCACCAGGGCGACGAGCACCTCCGGCGGCAGCCGGAGGTCGAGCACGACGCCGCGCTCGTCCGGCCCGAGCGGCTCCAGGATCGCCGCCTGGGAGTCGAGCAGGCTCGCCGGCATGTAGGGGTGCGTCCGCGTCGACATCCGCTCCCGGATCACCTCGGTCGGGCCGTCCAGGTGGACGAACTCCACGCCCGCCGGCCCCTGCCGCAGCACGTCCCGGTAGGAGCGCTTGAGCGCGGAGCAGGTCAGCACCGTCGAGACGCCCTCCCGGTGCCGGGCGGCCATCCAGCCGGCGAGGTCGCCCAGCCACGGCCACCGGTCGGCGTCGTCCAGCGGCACGCCGGAGCGCATCCGCTCCACGTTGGCCTCGGAGTGGAACTCGTCGGCCTCGGCGAAGGCGAGTCCGGTCAGCTCGGCGAGGAGCCTGGCCACGGTCGTCTTGCCGCACCCGGACACCCCCATCACGACGACGTGCCGGGTGGGGTCACCAGTCATGGACGGTGCCGTCCTTGAGCCGGTTGAAGGGCAGGTACGCCGGGACGTACGGGAACCGGGCGGCGGCCTCCTCGTCGAGTTCCACCCCGAGGCCGGGCTGCTCGCCCGGGTGCAGGTAGCCGTCGGCGAAGGTGAACGACTGCCGGAACACCTCGTTGGTCAGCGGGCCGTGCCGCATGTACTCCTGGATGCCGAAGTTGTGGATGGCCAGGTCCAGGTGCAGCGCGGCGGCCATGCCGACCGGCGAGATGTCGGTGGGCCCGTGGATGCCGGACTTGATCTGGTACTGCGCGGCGAAGTCCAGCAGCTTGCGCATCGCGGTGATGCCGCCGGTGTGGGTGACCGCCGAACGGACGTAGTCGATCAGCTGCTCCCGGATCAGCGTCTGGTAGTCCCACACCGTGTTGAAGACCTCGCCGATGGCCAGCGGCGTGGTGGTGTGCTGGCGGACCAGCCGCAGCGCCTCCTGGTTCTCCGCCGGGGTGCAGTCCTCCAGCCAGAACAGGTCGTACGGCTCGAGCGCCTTGCCCAGCTTCGCGGCCTGGATCGGGGTCATCCGGTGGTGACCGTCGTGCAGCAGCGGCAGCTCCGGGCCGAACTCGTTGCGGACCGCCTCGAACACGCCGGGCAGGTGCCGCAGGTACGCGCGGGTGTCCCAGTCCTCCTCGGCCGGCAGCGGGATGCGCTGCGCCGGCTCGTAGTCGTAGCGCTTGCCGTCGATGCTGGGCTGGGCGGCCACGCCGTACACCGCGTTGATCCCCGGCACCGAGGTCTGCACCCGGATCGACCGGAAGCCCTCGTCGAGGTGGCGGCGGATCGAGTCGAACAGCTCCGGCAGGTCCCGGCCGGAGGCGTGCCCGTACGCCATGATGCCGGTGCGGGACGCGCCGCCCAGCAGTTGGTAGAGCGGCATGCCCGCGGCCTTGGCCTTGATGTCCCACAGGGCGACGTCGACCGCGGCGATGGCGGCCATGGTCACCGGCCCACGCCGCCAGTACGCCGAGCGGTACAGGAACTGCCAGGTGTCCTCGATGCGGTGTGGGTCCCGGCCGATCAGCAGCGGGACGACGTGGTCGCGCAGGTACGAGGCGACGGACAGTTCCCGCCCGTTGAGGGTGCCGTCACCGAGGCCGACGATGCCGTCGTCGGTCGTGATCTTCAGGGTGACGAAGTTGCGGTCCGGACTGGTGACGATGACGTCCGCGGCGGCGATCTTCACGAAGGGTGGCCTTTCTTCAGTGCTAGCGGAGAACGCTTCCGGTCTCGTGGCCGTCGAGCAGGGACAGTTCGGCGCGGCGCGGCAGCCCTTCGCAGTCGCCCCGGGTGGAGACCGCGAACGCGCCGAGCGTCGTCGCCCGGCGCAGGCACCCGGAGAGGTCGAGCCCGTCGAACCACCCGGACAGGTAGCCGGCGGTGAAGGCGTCGCCCGCGCCGACGGCGTCGACGGCGGTCACCGGCACGGCCGCGGCGTAGCGGGTCTCGTCCGGGGTGTGCGCCCGGGCGCCGTCGGAGCCGAGCTTGACCAGGACCGTCCGCACGCCCCGGCCGAGCAGGTCCGCCACCACGGTGGCCTCGTCGGCCCCCGGGTCACCGACCAGGTCCAGCTCGTCGGCGGAGGCGATGACGATCGAGGCGTGCCGCGCCAGTGGCGTGAGCACCTCGCGGGCCCGCTCCCGGGACCAGAGGCGGGCGCGGTGGTTGACGTCGAGGCACACCGGGACGCCGGCCGCCGTGGCGGCCTCGGCCGCCCATTCGGTGGCCTCCCGGGCGGTGTCGGACAGGGCCGGGGTGATGCCGGTCAGGTGCAGCATCCGCGCGCCCCCGGCCAGCGCCGGCCGCAGGTCGTCGACGCGCAGCGCCGACCCCGCCGACCCGGCCCGGTGGTACTGCACCCGGGTCAGGTCGGTGGTGCGCTGCTCCAGGAACATCAGGCCGGTCGGCCGGTCGGGATCCCGGGCCACGCCGTCCACGGCGATGCCCTCGGCCCGCAGCTGCCGCAGCACGTACTCGCCGAACTCGTCGGTGCTCACCCGGCCGACCCAGGCGGCCCGGTGCCCCAGCCGGGCCACGCCGACGGCCACGTTGGACTCGGCGCCGGCCAGGTGCATGGTCAGCGGTCCGCCGGCGGCGAGCGGGCCGGCGGAGCGCAGCGACACCATGGTCTCGCCGAGGGTGAGCAGGTCCGGTGCGGTCATCAGCGGGCCGGCTCCCGGACGGCGGCGAGGTAGGTGCGGGCGCGGGCCCGCAGGGCGGCCAGGTCGCCGCCGGACGCGGCGTCGCCCACCAGCGGCCCGCCGACGCCGACGGCGATGGCACCGGCCCGCAGGTAGCCGGGCACGTCGTCCAGGCCCACCCCGCCGACCGCCACGAACGGGATGTCGGGGAACGGGTCGCGCACCGCCTTCAGGTACGCGGGACCGCCGACGGACGCCGGGAACAGCTTGATCGCCGACGCGCCCGCCCGCATCGCGACGTACGCCTCGGTCGGGGTGAGGGCCCCGGCGGCGACCGGGATGCCCCGGCGGACCGCCTCGGGGATCGACTCGACCACGGCCGGCGTCACCACGAACTGCGCGCCGGCGGCGGCCACGTCGGCGACGTCGGCGACGGTGAGGACGGTGCCGGCGCCGACCAGCGACCCGGCCGGCGCGACGGCACGCAGCGCCTCGACCGCCCGGGGCGCGTCCGGCGTGGTGAGGGCCACCTCGACCAGGCGTACGCCCTCCTCCAGCAGGGCGGTGCCGGCGGCGACGGCGCCGGCGGTGCTGGTGCCGCGGATGACCGCGAGGATCCGCGCTTCGGCGAGTTCGGCGGTCAGATTGACGCTCATGTGATCACCATTCCGCATAGGAGCCGTCGCGGTGCCGCCAGGTGGGGCTGCGCCAGGCGTGGCCGCGCTTGTCGGCCGTCCGCACCGCGTGTTCGTCGATCTCGATGCCGAGGCCGGGGCCGGTGAGCCGCTCGACGTACCCGTCGACGAACGTCAGCGGGGCCTTGTCGACGCAGTAGTCGAGCACCTCGGCGCCGAGGTTGTAGTGGATGCCGATGCTCTGCTCCTGGATCAGGTAGTTCGGCGTGGCGAACCCGACCTGCAGGCAGGCGGCCAGGGCGATCGGCCCGAGCGGGCAGTGCGGGGCGAGCTGCGCGTCGTACACCTCGGCCAGCGCGGCGATCTTGCGTACCTCGGTGATGCCGCCGGCGTGCGAGAGGTCCGGCTGCGCGACCGCGATGCCGGCCTGCAGCACCGGCAGGAACTCCTGCCGGTTGTAGAGCCGCTCCCCGGTCGACACCGGGGTCGTGGTGGAGCGGACGAACTCGCCGATCAGGTGCGAGTTCTCCGGGACGACCGGTTCCTCCAGGAAGAACGGCCGGAACTCCTCCAGCAGCGGGGCGACCCGGCGGGCGCTGGCCAGGGTGAACCGGCCGTGGAAGTCGACCGCCACGTCCCGCTCGTCGCCGAGCACCTCGCGGGCGGCGGCGACCCGCCGGACGACCCCGTCGAGTTCGGCGACCGAGGCGACCGCGCTCATCCGCCCGGACGCGTTCATCTTCACCGCCGTCAACCCGCTCTCGACGGCGGCGCTGATCTGGTCGCGGACCTCGGCGGGCTCGTCGCCACCGACCCAGCCGTAGACCCGGATCCGGTCCCGGACCGGGCCGCCGAGCAGCTGGTGCACCGGGGCGCCGAAGTGCTTGCCGGCGATGTCCCACAGGGCCTGGTCGAGCCCGGCCACGGCGCTGGCCAGGATCGGCCCGCCCCGGTAGAACGAGCCCTTGGTCAGCACCTGCCAGTGGTCCTCGATGCGCAGTGCGTCCCGGCCGATCAGCAGCTCGCTGAGCTGCTCGACGGCGGTGCGTACGGTCTCCGAGCGGCCCTCGCAGGTCGCCTCGCCCCAGCCGACGACGCCGTCGGTGGTCTCCACCCGGACGAAGAGCCAGCGGGGCGCGACGAGGAAGGTCTCGACCCGAGCGATCGTGGTCACGGCCTCAGCCCTTCGTAGCGCCGGCGGTGAGACCGGAGACGATGTACTTCTGCACGAACAGGGCGATCACCATGATCGGCAGGGTGACCACCGTGGCCGCCGCCATCAGGCCGCCCCAGTCGATGCTGGCGTAGCCGACGAAGTCGAAGATCGCCACGGGCAGCGTCTTGGTGTCGGCGCCGGAGAGCACCAGGGCGAACATGAAGTTGTTCCAGGAGAAGATGAACGACAGGATGCCCGCGGTGGCGACACCGGGCACCGACAGTGGCAGCGTGATCCGGCGGAAGGCGCCGATGTGGGTCAGGCCGTCGACCAGCGCCGCCTCTTCGAGTTCGGTGGGCAGGCCGTCGAAGTAACCCATCATGATGTAGACGATCAACGGCAGCGACACGAACATGTGGCTGAGGATCAGCACCGTGTACCCGCCGACCATCTGCAGGTTCGAGAAGACGTAGTACCAGGGCACCAGCAGCGAGACACCGGGGATGACCCGGGCCATGAGCACGACGAGCGCCGATTTCTTCATGTTGAAACGGCTCATCGAGAACGCGGCGGGCACCCCGAGGATCAGCGAGAACACGGTGGCCGCGAGCGCCACCCAGAGGCTGTTGCCGATGAACTGGACGTAGTTCGCCTGCTGGAGGACGGTGTCGTAGTTGGTCAGGGTGGGCGAGAAGACGAACGCCTTCTCGCTGTCGTAGATGTCGACGTTGGTCTTGAACGACGCGGCGACCATCCAGAGCAGCGGCGCGACCAGCGACAGCACCACGAGGACGAGGGCGACCGCCCGGAACGCCTTGAACGGCCTGCTCGGCTTCATCGCTGCAGCCCCTTCTTGCGGTAGGTCAGGGCCCACATCACCCCGATGATGATCAGGAAGAAGATGATGAGAACCGTCGACGAGACGCCGTAGTCGTTGTAGTCGAAGCTCAGGCCGTACGCGTAGACGTTGAGGGTCTCGACCTCGTGGAAGGACCCACCGCCGCGGCCCTTGGTGGCGTACAGGATGTCGAACGTCTTCAGCGCGTCGATACCGCGCAACAGGATCGCGACGATCACGGTGGGCATCAGCAGCGGCAGGGTGACGTGCCGGAACCGCTGCCAGGTGCTGGCGCCGTCGATCAGCGCCGCCTCCTGCGGCTCGTCGGACAGCGAGGTCAGGCCGGCGAGCAGGATCAGCACCACCATCGGGGTCCACTGCCAGATGTCGATGAACATCGTCGTGGGCAGGGCCGAGTTCTGCCCCGACAGCCACGGCTGCGGGCCGATCCCGACGTAGCTGAGCAGCTGGTTCGCCATGCCGATGTTCGGGTCGAAGATGAGCCGCCACATCATGCCGACCGCGACCGGGGTGGCGACGAGGGGCAGCAGGATGGCGACCCGCACCCACTTCTCGCCGCGGAACGGCCGCCACAGCAGCAGGGCGATCGCCATGCCGAGCACGACCTCGACGAGGAGCACGACGCCGGTGAACAGGACGGTGCGCCACACCGCCGGCCAGAACCGGTCGGTGTCGGTGAGCACGTCGAGGTAGTTCTGGAAGCCGACGAACTCGCTCTCGGCGCGTACCGAACCCGAGGCGTCGGTGAGGCTGAGGTACCCCGTCCACGCCACCGGAAAGACGATCAGCACGGCGACGAACGCCATGGCGGGTGCCGCGAAGAGCCACTTGCGGTTCGCGTTGGCCCAGCGCGACCAGGCCGGTTCCGTCGGTGTCGGACGGGCCTCGGGTGATCTGGTGACTGGTGTGGTGACGGCTGACATGAGGTCTCCGGGGTCTCAGGGCGGCCAGGGTCCGGCG
>JAEYGD010000363.1 GCA_023402505.1 Actinomycetes bacterium | reverse complement strand
GTCTGGCGCTGGACGTCTCGAAGCCGGCGCTGCGCCGCGCGGCCCGCGCCCACCAGCGGGCGGCGGCGGCCCTGGCCGACACCTGGCAGCGGTTGCCGCTGGCCGACGCCTCGACCGCCGTGCTGCTGAACGTGTTCGCCCCCCGCAACGGCGCCGAGTTCCACCGGGTGCTCGACCCGGCCGGCGCGTTGCTGGTGGTCACCCCGGCCGCCGACCATCTCGCCGAACTGGTCGCCGCGCTCGGCCTGCTCCGGGTCGACCCGGCCAAGGCGGACCGGGTGGCCGGCAGCCTCGGCGCGCACTTCGTCGAGCGGCACGCAGCCGAACACCGGACCCGGCTGGCGCTGACCCGTACGGAGGTGGCCACCCTGGTCGGGATGGGGCCCAGCGCCTGGCACACCGACCCCGACGGGCTCGCCGCCCGGATCGCCGAACTGCCCGAACCGGTCCCGGTGACCGTCGCCGTCCGGCTCGGCGTCCACCGCCCGCTCTAGGTGGAGAGATCCACCTCTTCCCAGCCCGGGGGCTCGTCGTGGTACGGGCCCCGCAGGATCACCGCCCACTCCAGAGCCCAGCGGCGCTGCCCGATCGCGTTGGCGTCCACCAGGCCGGGCACCAGCCGGCCGGCCTGCTCCACCTCCAGGTACGCCCAGTCCAGGCAGTAGTGCAGGTCGAGCAGGGCCGCCGCGTCGGCCGGATGTTGCGGGGCGGCCAGGATGCGGGACCGCCAGCGCCCGAACGTCTCCCCCGCGACGATGTTCGGCATCCGCTCCACCAGCCGCTCGTCCACCGGCAACGTGGGGTCGAGTTGCTTCGTCAGGCCCAGCACCCAGGCCAGCGCGAACAGCGCGTCGTGGTGCAGCACGAAGGACCGGTGGTCGCCCTTGCCGCCGGTGATGAACTGCCACTCCGGTGGCGTGACCATCTCCATCAGGTGCGAGGCGAGCAGCCAGCTCATCGCCGCCTGGGGCGGCATCCCGAAACAGCGGGCCAGGATGAGATGCAGAACGGCGACACGGGCCTCGAGCTCGTCCCTCGGGCGCAGCTCGATGTCGTCACCGGGTTCCCACACCAGCGGAAACTGCGGTGGCGGCAGCGGCAGGCCCAGCCGGGACAGCTCCTCCAGGCTCGCCTCGCGCACCGCCCGGGGATCGGGGGCAGGTACGGCCACGACGGATCATCCTCGTCTGCTCGTGCCGGCTCAGGCCGGGTCGTCCCCCCTGGCCAGGGAGGATAGTCCCACCATCGCGCGGAACGGAACGGTGGGTCAGCCGATCCGCTCGATCACCAGCGGCGTCCCGGCGGGCGCGGTGGGCGCGAGCCGCACCGCCCGGGCCGCCTCCTCCCGGGCGCCGGGGATCCGGGCCGGGTCCTCGGCCCGGAGCTCGTAGAGGGGGTCACCGGCGCGGACCGGGTCGCCGGGACGCTTGTGCAGCACCACGCCCGCCGGCACGGACACCGGGTCCTCCTTGCGGGCGCGCCCCGCGCCCAGCCGCCACGCGGCCACCCCCATCGCGTACGCGTCGACCTCCGCCACGAAGCCGTCGGCGTCGGCGCGGACCACCTCGACCTCGGGGGCGGCGGGCATCGGGGCGTCCGGGTCGCCGCCCTGCGCGCGGATCATCGCCCGCCACGCGTCCATCGCCCGGCCGTCGCGCAGCGCCGCCTCCGGGTCGGCGTCCGGCAGGCCGGCGGCGTCGAGCATCTCGCGGGCCAGCGCCAGGGTCAGCTCGACCACGTCGGCGGGGCCGCCGCCGGCCAGCACCTCGACCGACTCGGTCACCTCGACCGCGTTGCCGATGGCCAGGCCCAGCGGCGTGGACATGTCGGTGAGCAGCGCCACCGTGCGTACGCCGTGCGCACCGCCCAGCCCGACCATGGTGCGGGCCAGTTCCCGGGCCTGGTCGACGGACTTCATGAACGCGCCCGAACCGACCTTGACGTCCAGCACGAGGGCACCGGTGCCCTCGGCGATCTTCTTGCTCATGATCGAGCTGGCGATCAGCGGGATCGCCTCGACCGTCCCGGTCACGTCCCGCAGCGCGTACAGCTTGCGGTCGGCGGGCGCGAGTCCGGCGCCGGCCGCGCAGATCACCGCGCCGACGTCCCGAAGCTGGGTGATGAACTCCTCGTTGCTCAGCGCCGCCCGCCAGCCGGGGATCGACTCCAGCTTGTCCAGCGTGCCGCCGGTGTGCCCCAGACCGCGCCCGCTGAGCTGGGGCACCGCCGCGCCGCAGGCGGCGACCAACGGCGTCAACGGCAGCGTGATCTTGTCGCCGACACCGCCGATCGAGTGCTTGTCGACGGTCGGCCGGTCGACCGCGGAGAGGTCGAGCCGCTCCCCGCTGGCGATCATCGCGGCGGTCCACCGGGCGATCTCCGGCGCGGTCATCCCGTTGAGCAGGATCGCCATCGCCAGCGCGGACATCTGCTCGTCCGCGACCACACCCTTCGTGTACGCGTCGACGACCCAGTCGATCTGCGCGTCGGAGAGCACACCCCCGTCGCGCTTGACGCGAATGACATCAACCGCCGCAAAACGACCCATGAGACAAATCTTCCCTATTTTCAGCTAGAGCTACCCGACACGATCAGCAACCGTCGCGTGGAGGCCGACCAGCGCGGGCCGGGGGCCGACCGTGCCCGGCGGAGGGATCAAGCCTGACCGCCCGGAGCCGGGCACGCTCGGCTCCCGGCCCTGAAGCTCAACCACCCCAACGAACCGGAATCTCCAACGGAGGCTCACCCTCACCGGCCCAGAAGATCGTGCCCGACGCGTCCACCACCACGACCCGGGGCGTGCGGGCCAGACCCCAGGTGATCGCCTCGGCCGGATCGTCCCAGCTCGGACCCTCCTCCAGGACACCGGTCTCGGCGCCCTCGGTGTCCCCCGCCGACCGCTCCCAGTACGCCGTCCACACCTGCTGGCCGGCCGACAGGTCGGGGTGCACGAACACCGTGCCCCGCCCGCGCCAGGCGGCCAGCCGTTCCGGCACGACCGGCACCGCGGTCTCCCCGGTGACCGCCTCCAGGTCCTCGACACCGAAGGCGTGCGGCAGCAGCTCGGCCATCCGCAGCGGCCCACCCTTCGCCTCGATGAGGCATTCCGGGCCGCCCTGCTCCCAGAGCAGCTGCCGGCAACGCCCGCACGGCATCAGCGGTTCGCCGGTGGCGTCGACGCAGGACAGGGCGACGATCCGGCCGCCGCCGGTGGCGTGCAGCGAGGAGACGACGCCGCACTCGGCGCAGAGCACCACCCCGTACGCGGCGTTCTCCACGTTGCAGCCGACCACGACGCGGCCGTCGTCGACCAGGGCCGCCGCCCCCACCGGGAACTTCGAGTACGGCACGTACGCGTGCCGCATGACCTCGGTCGCGGCGGCCCGCAGCCGCCCCCAGTCGATGTCCATCCGGTCTTCCCCCCGTCAGCCCTTGATGTACGGCTTACCGTCCGCGGCCGGCGCCCGGACCTTACCCACCAGGCCGGCCACCGCCAGGATCGTCGCCAGGTACGGCAGCATGGCCAGGAACTGGCTCGGGATCGTGCTGTTGATCGCGCCCAGGTAGGTGGCGAGCTGGTCGGCGAACCCGAAGAACAGCGCCGCGAGCAGCGCCCCGGTCGGGCTCCACCGGCCGAAGATCAGTGCGGCCAGGGCGATGAAGCCCTTACCGCCGATCATGTTCTTGGTGAACGAGAACAGCGCCAGCGTGTACGACGCGCCGCCGATGCCGGCCACCGCACCCGCGAGCAGCACGTTGCGGTAGCGCACCCGCAGCACCTTGACACCGAGGGTGTCGGCGGCGGTGGGGTGCTCGCCGACCGAGCGGGTACGCAGGCCCCAACGGGTCCGGAACAGCCCGATGTGGATCACCAGGACCAGCAGCAGGCCGAGGTAGAGGAAGATGTTGCCGCGGAACAGCGCCGGACCGATCACCGGGATGTCCGACAGCAACGGGATCTCCCAGTTGCTGAAGCGCGGGGCGCTGTTGTAACGCTCCGCGTCGGTCTGCATCAGCCGCTCGTAGAGGAAGCCGGTGACGCCGACCGCGAGCAGGTTGAGCACGATGCCCATGACCACCTGGTCGACCAGGTAGCGGATGGAGAAGACCGCGAGCAGCAGCGAGATGAACGTCCCGCCGATCGCCGCCGCCACGAGGCCGACCCAGACGCTGCCGCTGAGACTGCCGAACAGCGCACCGCTGAACGCGCCCATCAGCAGCTGACCCTCGATGGCCACGTTGACCACGCCGGAACGCTCGCAGAGCACGCCGGCCAGCGCACCGAAGATCAGCGGCAGGGCGAGGATGAACGTGCCCCGCACGACGTTGACCAGCGGCATGAAGTTCTGCCCGACCGGGGCGGCGGAGACCTGCCAGCAGAGGAAGCTCAGCACGAACGCGACCAGACCGACGCCGAGCACCAGGGTGAACCAGCGCTTCGGCAGCCCGGCCAGCATCGCCGCCCCGGCGGCGAGCGCGATCACGCCGAACAGGATCGCGCCGACCGTGCCGTTGATCTCCAACGCGGCGCCGGCCGCGTCCTCGCTGAGCGTGAACCGCGCCTGCTCACCGGTGGCGAGCGCACCGAAGAGCACCGCCGCCAGCAGACCGAGCGCGGTCAGCACCAACCCGATCTTGCGGGTACGCGTCCAGAACCCCTCGTCGACCGGGGCGACCGCGACGTCTTCGACAGCCATGGTGGACACGCTCGTCACCAGCCCTTCGCGAGGCTCGTCTGCAGCCGGGCGGCCCGAGCCGCCCGGAGCTGGAAGATCGCCTTCACCAGGGCCGGCGCGGCGATGAAGATGACGATCAGCGCCTGGAGCACGGTGACCAACTCCAGCGAGACCCCCGAGTACGACTGCATCCGGTTGCCGCCGGCCTGCAACGCGCCGAAGAGCAGCGCGGCGAGCGCCACACCCCACGGCTTGACCCGGCCGAGCAGCGCCACCAGGATGCCGTCGAAGCCGATCTGGGCCACGACCAGCGGGGTCAGCGCGGCCGCCGTGGTGCCGAGCACCATCTGCGAGCCGCCGAGGCCGGCGAGGATGCCGGCGAAGACCATGATGAGCACGTACGTGCGGGTCACGCTGATGCCGGCGGTACGGGCGGCGTCCGGGTTGGCGCCCACCGCGCGCAGCTCGAAGCCGAGCGTGGAGCGGTTGAGCAGCCAGGCCACGGCCCAGGTCGCCAGCACGGCGAGGATGATCCCGGCGTGCGCCCGCAGGTTGTCGCCGAACAGGCGGGGCAGCTGCGCGGTGCCGTCCACCGCCCGGCTGATCGCGTCCGTACGGTTCGGGTCCTGCACGCCGTTCTGCACGATGAGCCAGGTCAGGAAGTACGTCGCGATGTAGTTGAGCATGATCGTGTTGATCACCTCGTGGGCGCCGGTGCGCGCCTTCAGGATGCCCGGGATGAAGCCCCAGATCGCGCCGCCCAGCGCGCCGGCGAGCACCGCGACCAGCAGGTGCAGCCCGGGCGGCAGCGGCAGCAGGAACCCGGCGAGGCCGGCCAGGATGACGCCCATGGTCGCCTGGCCCTGCGCACCGATGTTGAACAGGCCGCCCCGGAAGGCGAGCGCCACCGACAGACCGGTGAACACCAGCGGGGCGGTGTAGGTCAGCGTCTCCGAGATCGGGCTCAGCGCGGCGGTGAGGCCGACCGCCTCCGGGTCGAAGATCGCGCCCTTGAACAGGTTCGCGTACGCCTCACTGACCAGCGTCCAGCTCGAGTTCAGGGCGTCCGACGGGCGGGCGGTGATGTAGCCGTACGTGGCCAGCACCTCCGGGTCGGACACGATCATGAGGATCGCGCCGACCACCATCGCCAGGACCAGCGACAGCAGCGTCACCGTGAAGGTGTTCGCAGCCCAGAGGTTGTCCAGGAAGAGCCGCCCGAGCGAGGGCCGGGCCTCCGGTGCGGGCTGCTTCGGGCCGCTCGGCGTCTCGGCCTGCTCGGTGTTGCCGAGCGCCGTCCGGGCCGCCTGCTCCTCGGTCGCCGGCTCCTTGTCCGGGGAGCCGGATGGTGCGTCGCTCATGCCGGCACTCCGCTTCGCTCCGTGCCGCCATGAGGCACCACAGCGCTGAGCCCGATGATTCGCTCGCTACGCTCGCTCATGCCTCTTCCTCGCTGCCGGGGCCCTCAGGGGCCGGAGCCGCGCCGTCGGGGGTCGCCGGGCCGGTGGCCGTACCGTCGCCGGGGGTCGCCGCCGCGTCCGCGTCGCCGGGCGCCGCGCTGTCCGGGATGATGCCCGCCATCAGCAGGCCGATCTCCTCCCGGGGGGTGTCCGGGCCGACGACGCCGATGATCCGGCCGCGGTACATCACCGCGATCCGGTCGGCCAGCCCGATCACCTCGTCGAGTTCGCTGGAGACGACCAGGACGGCGGTGCCGACGTCCCGTTCCCGGATGACCCGGCTGTGGATGAACTCGATGGAGCCGACGTCGACGCCGCGGGTGGGCTGGGCGGCGATGAAGAGCTTCAGCGGCCGGGACAGCTCCCGGGCCACGATCACCTTCTGCTGGTTGCCGCCGGACAGGGTGCTCACGGCCGCGTCGGCCGAGGAGGTACGGACGTCGAACTGGGCGATCCGCTCCTTCGCCGACTTCGTGATCTCCTCGTACCGCAGCGCGAGGCCCTTGCCGAACGGCGGCCGGTCGTAGATGTCCAGCACCAGGTTCTCCGCGACGCTGAACTCCTTGACCAGGCCGTCGACGCTGCGGTCCTCGGGCACGTAGCCGACGCCCGCGCGGAGCACCTTCTTGGTCGACCACCCGTCGATGCGCTGCCCGTCGAGGCTCACCGAACCGCTGAGCACCGGGCGCAGGCCCATGATCGCCTCGATCAGCTCGGTCTGGCCGTTGCCCTGTACGCCCGCGACGCCGAGCACCTCACCGGCGTGCACGGTCAGGTCGACACCGTCGACCGCGCGGACCTGCCGGTCGTCGTCGACCACCAGGCCGGACACCTCGAGGACCGGGTCACCCGGGGTGGCCGGCTGCTTGTCTACGGTGAGCCGCACGGTGCGACCGACCATCAGCGCGGCCAGTTCGTCGCGGCTGACCTCCGGCGAGGCGGTGCCGACGGTCCTTCCGCGCCGGATCACGGTGATCCGGTCGGCGATGGCCTTGACCTCGCCGAGCTTGTGGGTGATGAAGACGATCGACTTGCCGGCGGCCTTGAGTGACCGCATGACGGCCAGCAGTTCCTCGGTCTCCTGCGGCGTGAGCACCGCGGTCGGCTCGTCGAGGATGAGCAGGTCGACGTCGCGCGTGAGCGCCTTGACGATCTCGACCCGCTGCTGGACGCCGACCGGCAGGTCTTCGACGACCGCGTCCGGGTCGACGTGGAGGTTGTAGCGGGCGGAGACCTCGGCGACCTCGCGCCGGGCCCGGCGGCGGTCCAGCAGGCCGACGAGGCCACCCCGGACCTGCTCGGCGCCGAGCATGATGTTCTCCGCCACGGTGAAGACCGGCACGAGCATGAAGTGCTGGTGCACCATGCCGATGCCGGCGGCGATCGCGTCGGACGGGCCGCGCAGCTTCAGCGGCTTCCCGTCGACCAGGATCTCGCCCTCGTCGGGCTGGTACAGCCCGTAGAGCACGTTCATCAGGGTCGACTTGCCCGCGCCGTTCTCACCGAGCAGGGCGTGGATCTCTCCCGGCTCCACCGTCAGGTCGATGTGGTCGTTGGCGACCAGGTCACCGAACCGCTTGGTGATGCCGCGCAGTTCGAGTCTCAGCGCAACCTCCCGGGGTGCGAAGCGATGGTGCAGCGTAGCTGCCGGTGCGGGCGGGTGTAACCGATCGGCCGCCCCCGTGCCCCCGGGTTATACCCCCCGCACCCGGGCGGCCCGATAGTC
>JAEYGD010000338.1 GCA_023402505.1 Actinomycetes bacterium | reverse complement strand
GCGCCGGCCCAGCCGGGCCGGTCACCGTCCACGCCGGTCCAGCCCAGGTCGGCGAGCTCCGGCTGGTCCACCGGCGAGCAGCCGGTCGTCGACCCGCCCCGGTCCCGGTCCGGGTGGGCCACCGGCGAGCAACCGACGATCGCGCCGCCGCGAGCCCGCACCGGACAGGCCGCCGACGAACTCCCTCCCGGCCCGCCCGCGACATCCGTCGAACGGCTGCCGGCGACCGGTCCGTCCGCCACCGCCGTGGAGTTGCCGGCCGCCGAGCCGTACGGCGCGGAGGCGGTGCCGACCGTGCGGGCCGGCCGGGTGCCGCACCAGGCCGGCGACCGCCTGCCCACCGTCCGTCCGCCGGTGGACGAGCCGGCACCCGCCCTGCCGGCGGAGCCGCGGCACCGTCGTGCCGACGAGCACCTGCCCGAGCGTGCGGGCACGCGGGACCTCGCCCCGCCCCGGCAGCGCTCCGCCAGCCGGCGGGACCGCCCCACCAAGCCGGTGCGGGTGAAGGCTCCGAAGATCAAGTTTGGGGACCGGGACCCGTCGGTGGAGCTGGCCATCACCGAGATCGCCGGCCACCTGACCTTCACCCCCAACACCGTCACCGCCTGGTACTGGCTGCCCGAGGTGCGCTGGGCGTTCCGCCCCGACGCCGAACGGGAGGCCCTGCTCTCGGCCATCTCCGAGCAGTACGCCGGGCTCGCCGGCTTCCGCCTGCACCTGCGGCGCACCACCCGCCCGTTCCCCGCCGACGAGTGGGCCCGCACCATCGACTCGCACACCCGGCTGCCGCTGCCCGACGTCCCCGGGACGACCGGCTGGGCCGACCACCTGGTCGCCGCGCAGCGGCACCTGATGTCGGTCAACCACGCCGAGGGGCAGACGTACCTCGGCGTGACCTTCGCCCGGCGGTCCCTGGGCGACTCGCTGCTGGAACGGACGCTGCGCACCTTCGGCCGGGGCGTGGCCGAGGGCGAACGGCGCAGGCTCGGCCGCACCGTCGAACAGTTCGACGAGGTGCTCGGCGCCTTCGGCATGCGCGGGCGGCGGGTCACCGCGCAGGAACTGGAGTGGCTGCTCTACCGGTCGGTGGCGCTCTGCATGGCACCGCCCGGGCGCCTCTCCCCGGTCACCGACGGGCGCTGGGAACGCGGCGACCTGCTCGCCCTGACCGAGCAGGTGGAGCGCTACCGCACCCCGTACGGGTCCACGGTCAAGCTGGTCAACCGGATGACCGGCGAGGAACGGCACGTCGCCGTGCTCGCGGTCGGCCGGATGGAGCCCCTGGAGATCCCCGAGCGCCACGAGCCCTGGCTGCACTTCCACGAGCGGCTGCCCTGGCCGATGGAGCTGTCCAGCCGGGTCGACATCCTCGGTTCCGGTGACTCCTTCCGCAACCTCGAGCACCGGCTCCGGATGATCCGCTCCCAGCAGCTCGACTACGCGGAGCACGGCATCGACGCGCCACCGGAGCTGGAGCGCCTCGCCAAGCGGGCGCTGGTGATCGGTGACGAGATGACCACCGGGCTGCCGGTCGACTCCGCCCGCGCCCACGGCTGGCACCGGATCGCGGTCGGCGGTCGCACGCGGGAGGAGTGCCTGGAGCGCGCCCGGCGGCTGATCCAGCTCTACTCCCGGGAGCTGCGCATCTCCCTGCAGCACCCGAAGAACCAGGACTGGTTGGCCCGCGAGTTCATCCCCGGTGAGCCGATCGCCAACACCGGCTACGTCCGCCGGATGCCGGTCAACCTCTTCGCCGCCGCCCTGCCCCAGGCCGCGTCGACCGTGGGCGACCGCCGCGGCGACCTGATCGGGCGTACGGCGGGCACCTGCCGCCGGCCGGTCTTCCTCGACCTGCACTTCCCCATGGAGGTCCGGGAACGCTCCGGGCTCGCGGTCTTCGTGGCCGAGCCCGGCGGCGGCAAGTCCACCCTGCTGGGTGCCCTCGGCTACCTCGCCGCCCGGCGGGGTGTGCAGGTGACGCTGCTCGACCCGTCCGGCCCGCTCGCCCGGCTCTGCGCGATGCCCGAGCTGGCGCCGTACGCGCGGGTGCTCAACCTGACCGGCTCCGAGCACGGCACCCTGGCGCCGTACTCGCTGATCCCCACGCCGCTGCGCAGCGAGTTCGGCGCCGGCGCGGCGGGCGACCGGGAGTTCGAGATCGCGGTCTCCAACGCCCGCGCCGAACGCCGGATGCTCGTGCAGGACATCTGCATGATGCTGGTGCCACCGCAGGTGGCCCGCGAGGCGTCGACGGCCACGCTGTTCCGGCACGCCGTCCGCCAGGTGCCGGCGGAGGAGACGTCCACGCTGGACGACGTGGTCACCACCCTCGGGCGGCTCGACGACGACGCCGGCAAGGAGCTGTCCAACCTGCTGCTGGACACCGCCGAGATGCCACTGGCCATGCTCTTCTTCGGCCGTCCGCCGGACGGGCTGCTCGGCCCCGACGCCGCGCTGACGGTGATCACGATGGCCGGGCTCCGCCTGCCCGACCTGAAGATCGAGCGCGAGTACTGGTCGGCCGAGGAGGCCCTCGCCCTGCCCATGCTGCACACCGCCCACCGGCTCGCGGTCCGCCGCTGCTACGGCGGGTCGATGTCGTCGCGGAAGCTGGTCGGCCTGGACGAGGCGCACTTCATGGAGGGCTGGCGCTCCGGCCGCTCGTTCCTCGTACGCCTCGCCCGCGACTCGCGCAAGTGGAACCTCGCCGCCCTGGTCGCCTCGCAGAACCCGAAGGACATCCTCGGCCTCGACGTGCAGAACCTGGTCTCCACCGTCTTCGTCGGCCGCATCGCCGAGGACGCCGAGATCGCCTCCGAGGCGTTGCGCCTGCTGCGGGTGCCGGTCAACGACGGGTACGAGGCCACCCTCGCATCCCTCTCCACCGCCGACGCCACCTCGGCCTCCCGACTGGGCTTCCGCGAGTTCGTCATGCGCGACGTCGACGGCCGGGTGCAGAAGGTCCGCGTCGACGTCTCGTACGTCGACGGCCTGCTCGACCACCTCGACACCACCCCCGCCGCGGTGGCCGCCGCGGCCGGCGTGCTGCCCGCCGTGGCACCGGATCTGGAGGCGTGACCATGGCCGGGGCCCGGGCACGTACGGCGGCGGCGCTCCTGCTCGTCCTCGGCATCCTGGCCGGGGCGACGATCGGCTGGCCGGCGGTCGGTGCGGCAGCGGCACCGGCCGCGCCGCTGACCGCGCAGGCAGCGGCCGACCTGTGCACGACCCAGGAGTGGCAGGCCGACTTCCGCGCCTGCGTGGCGAAGCTCAAGGAGGTCGCCGAGGACGACGTCACCTGCCGCAACGCCCCGACGCCGACCGCACCGGACTCGGGCATCGCCGGGTGGTTCGCGGCCCGTCCGGACTCCGCGAAGCTACCCGGCCCGAAGGGCTTCTACAGCGACTACGGCTACGCCGGATACAGCTACACCACGTACGACATCGACACCGGCTGCGCGACCGCGGTCCTGCATCCCGACTACAAGTTCACCAACACCGTCGCCAACGGGGAGTTCATGATCGCCACCGCGATCGTCGGCGCCTCGAACGCCCTCCGGGAGCGGGCCTGGGACCCGCGGTCGATGTGGGGCTGGGCGGACCCGCTGGTCGAGCAGGCGACGAAGGCCGTCTACCAGAAGGTGTTCAGCGTCTTCGGCATCATCACCCTCTGCGTGGTCGGCCTCTACCTGCTCTGGCGCTCCCGGCAGTCGGACATGAGCAACGCGATGACGACCGCGGGCTGGGCCCTGCTCGTCATGGTGGCCGTGACGGCCCTGGCCGCTTGGCCGGTGAAGTCTGCCAACATCGTCGACGGCACCCTCATCACCACGCTCGGCGTCGTCCACGACGCCGTCGGTCCGGCCTCGAAGGACATCCCGCCGGACAAGTGCGTGTTGCCGAATCCGGACGCGTGTGTCGACAAGCGGCCACCAGCGGTACGGGCGAGTGACACGGCAACAGAGGCGATGCTCTACCGCAACTGGTTGCGGGGAACCTTGGGGTCGGCCGACAGCGAGACCGCGAAAAAATACGGAGCGGCCCTGTACGACGCCAAATCGCTGTCCTGGGAGGAGACGGAGAAGCTCCGCTCGAACTCTGCCACGCGGGAAGCCACCATCAAGGCCAAGCAGCAGCAGTGGGCCCGAGTCGCGCAGCAGATCGAGTCGGAGGACCCCGAGGCGTACGAGTACCTCCAAGGGGTCCGGGACATGGACCGCGTCGGTGCCGGCTTCATCGCGGTGCTCGCCGCGGTGCTCTTCGCGATGTTCGACCTGACGGCGTCGGTGCTGGTGCTGCTGGGCTTCCTGATCTTCCGGTGGGCGGTGATCGCCGCTCCCATCCTCGGCACGGTCGGGTTGCTGCGGCCGGCCAGCGCCGGCCTGCGCCGGCTGGGCAACGCCGTCGTCGCGGCCATCTTCAACATCGCGATATTCGGCACCGGTGCGGCGATCTACCTGTTCGCCGTCGATCTGATCATGAGCACTCCGACCCTGCCCGGCTGGCTCCAGGTGGTCCTGGTCTGGCTGTGCGGCGTGGTCGGCTGGCTGCTGCTGCGCCCGTACCGGCGGATCACCCAGCTGGGCGGCAAGGACGGCAGCGAGGCGGTCAGCTCGGCCGGCTCCTGGCACCGGCGGTTCTTCCGCGACATGCGCACCGCCGCGCGCCTGGACGTGGTCGAGCCCGGCGGCACCGCCGAACCGACGATGGGACGCCGGCGGCCGGTGGTCGCCGAGCAGACCACCCTTCGGCCCGAGGCCCGACGGGAGGACCCCGTGCACTCCGGCGACCGGGGCGACCGGGGCGACCGGCCGGACGGTCGCGAGCGCCCCGGCGACGTCGAACCGGCGCGTACCGAGCGGGGTGCCGGCGAACGGCCGGCGACGCCCCGGCAGCGGCGGCAGCCCGCCACCTGGACCGAGCCGGACGTTCCGCAGGAGAGCCCGTCCTTCGTCATCTACCGGCCGGGGTCGGCGGACACCGTTCCCGAACGCAGCAGCCCACGGATCCGCTCCGAGGCCCGGTGATCGCGGTGCGTCGGGCGATCGAATCCCTGTTCACCCGGGTCCTGCGGTCCCGACTGGGCATCGCGCTGGTGCTCGCCGTCGTGGTGTTCGGGATCATCGGCACCGCCCGGCTGGTCGCCGGTCCCCCGGATCCGACAGCCGGGCTCAGCAACCGCCCCGACCGGCCCATCACCACGGTGGCTCCGAACGCCGGTGACGACGGAGCGATCGCCACCGACCCTCCCACGCCGGTCACCCGTCCCGGTGAGCTGACGCCGCAGCAGACCGCGGACCGGTTCGTCGGAGCTTGGCGCGCCCGACCGGGCACGACCCCCGAGCAGTGGCAGGCCGGCCTGAGCCCGTTGATCACGCCGGCGCTGGCCGAGCAACTCGTCGGCGCGGATCCGGCCGACGTCCCGGCCGGCCAGGTGGCGGGCGACACGAGGGTCGAGCCTCACTCGGAGACCGTCGTCGAGGTGCGTGTGCCGTTCGACACCGGGCGGCTCCGGCTGGAACTGGTGGCGCCGGACGGCCGGTGGCTGGTTGACGCGATCGACTGGGAGCAGCCATGAGCGCAGTGACCCGGCCCCACCGTCGTCCGCTCCGCGTCGGCGCGCTGGCCGCCGCGCTCACCGCGACCCTCGCGCTGCTCTGCTGCACCGGTGGGGCGGGGGCCTTCTTCCTCACCGAGTTGGGCGGCGACGGCGGGGACCAACTGCGGCTGACGAGCCAGGACTGTACCGGCGAGTTCCGCGTCGAGGTCACCGGGCAGATGCCCCGGATGTCGGAGTACGGTGAGGTCCAGCTCCGCAACGCCGCGCGCATCATCAAGGTCGGGCAGGAGCTGAAGGTGCCGCCGCGCGGCTGGGTGGTCGCCGTGGCGACCGCCATGCAGGAGTCGCGCCTGCGCAATCTCGCGAACCCCACGGTGGCGGGCTCGGAGACGATACCGAACGAGGGTGTCGGCTCGGACCACGACTCGGTCGGGCTGTTCCAGCAGCGGGCGAGCTGGGGAACGGTGGCGCAGCGGATGACCCCCGAGTACGCGGCCCGCAAGTTCTACGAGAAGCTGCTCAAAGTGCCCGGGTGGGAGCGGATGCCGCTGACCCGGGCCGCACAGGCCGTCCAGATCAGCGCCTTCCCGGACGCGTACGCCAAGCACGAGACGCTCGCCGCCACCATCGTCAACGCCCTGGCCGGCGGTGCTGCCCGAACCGTTCCCGTCGCCGGGAGGCAGGCGTGCGACGCGGCGGAGGACGGCCGGATCGCGGCCTCCGGGTGGACCGCCCCGATCCCCGGTGACGTGGGCTCCGGCTTTCGTACGGCGAGGCGGCCGGGCCACGACGGTGTGGACATCGGAGCGCGGAAGGGCACCCCGATCCGGTCCGCCTCCAGTGGGCGGGTGGTGGTCTCCCGCTGCGACCCCGACCGGGCGGGGCGCCTGAGCTGCGACGTGGACGGCTGGCCCGACAAGGGCGGCTGCGGATGGTTCGTCGACATCCTGCACGCCGGAAACGTCATCACCCGCTACTGCCACATGGTGAGCAAGCCGCGGGTCCGGGTCGGCCAAACGGTCAAGGCCGGTGAGGTGATCGGCGAGGTCGGCAGCAGCGGCAACTCGTCCGGGCCGCACCTGCACTTCGAGGTGCACACCCACGGCGACCGGAGCAGCCGCGGCGCGATCGACCCGGTGCGGTTCATGCGGGAGCGTGGAGCGCCGCTGCGGAGCGTGGAATGAGGCACCGGCGCTCATGACCGATCCGCTGCCCGACCCCTTCGCGGGCCAGCCGGACTGGGCACCGCTGCCACCGCGACCGATCGAGATCGTGCCGGCCACCGGCCGCGTCGAGCTGCGGGGACGCCGGGTGCTCGTGGGCCTACCCGGTCTGGGCTGGCGGGGGGACCTCCGCGCGGACGACCGTGTGGTCCAGGGCAGCCGCACCTACGTACCGGTCATCCCGGAGCACGAGTGGTACCGCGCGGAGGCCGACCAGGTCGAGGTCTTCGCTCCGCTCGTGCCGGTCGACCGGGTCTGGGTGGAGACCGTCGGCGCGCGCCGGGAGCCGGCCGCCCGGGAGGTCGACCGCCTCGTCTCGCTGGACGGGCCCGCCCACCGCGCCCCGACGCCGGTCTTCGAGGCGGACGCCGTCGCCGGCCGGCGGGTCGTGCACGTGGTCGACTCGATCGAGCATCGCGACCTGCGTGCGGTCACCGAGACCTACTCCGGCGCCGAGGGCGACATCTGCGTGCGGATCACCCGGGAGATCGAGTGGTACCGGTGGGCCTGGCGCGGACAGACCCCCACCACCATGGAGGTTCCCGTCCATCTCCTCTGGATCGAGTGATCATGTAGCGGCCGAACCAGCACAGACGCGCCAGTCGTCACCTAGTTTGGTTGTGAACCTCCACCCCTGTCGATCGCTCTGCGATATGCCATCGACGTGGGCAGAAATGACTAGGTCCACCTGCACAGTGGCCTCGTCACCCTGACGGTCGACGAGAAGGCTGCCCCAGCTGACCGAAATGGACGTGGAAAAGCGCTCCTCCCGAGCGACGAGGTCTTCCCGTAGCGAGCGGAGTTCGCCGAGCGCGGCACCATCATCACATGTGAAGAGGCGGGCCCGGATGTCGTTGCGGTCGACCAGAAACGCTCGGAGATAGTTGTCCACAACCACGTCCGGTGCGCTCCGGTCCGGGGTGGTGGCGCGGTCGTACAGCAAATAACCGCCGACGATCCCGCCGAGCACCAGCGCCGTCAGGACGGCTCCGGCCACGGTGAGGAAGGTGCGGAGCCGGCGGCGCGGCGGGACCGGCGCCGGCACCGGGGCCGGGGGCGCCAGTTCGTCGGAGGGGGGCCGCTGCGCCGGGACGCGGGAGACCTGGGAACCGGCGGGGGGCTGCACTGATTCCACCCCCTGAGGCTATCGGCTGGGGACGGCAGACCCAATGCCCCAGATTTGGCGGATCGTGACGGACCCCTCCCCACCGGTGAGATCCCCGACAAACACCGGCGCACCGCCGCCGCACCTCCGTCGGGAGCGGGTCATCCTGGGTTACCGTCTCAGCGCGGGGAGGCGTTACCGACCTCGCGGAGGGGGTGGACGCGGTGGCCGGTCCGAGGACACGGGCGAGCCGGGCCGCCGCCCTGCACCGCCGTGCCGCCGCCACCGTCGTAGCGGCCGCCGACGTCCTCGACGGCATCCGGCCCGTTCCGGCCGACCATGGGCGTCAGCACGAGCTGGCCGGCCGGCTCCGCGCCGCGGCCGCGCAGCTCGCACCGGGCTGGGCGGGCGACGCCCTGGAGAGCCTCACACCGTCCATTCCGGCTGGTGACGGGCCCCCGGCGTTCGTCCGGGTCGGCACCGCGGCGCCCCTCGACGACGCCCGTTTCCCCGCCCTGGTGCCGCTGATCGGTACGGGGAACCTCGCGATCGACGCCGACGTCCGGGACCCCCGGGTCGCGGGCCTGCTGCGGGCCGTACTGCTGCGGCTGCTGGCGGCCACACCCGCCGGGGCGTTGCTGGTCCGCGCGGTGGACGCGACGGGCACCGCGCTGGCGTCGTTCGCGGCGTTGTCGGACGCCGGTCTCCTGCCGCCGCCGGCGACGGACGTGGCCGGCCTGCGTGCGGTGCTGTCCGAGGCGGAGCAGTGGGTGGCGCCGGGCGCGAGCGGCCGCCGCCGGCACGACCGGGCCCTGCTGCTGGTGATCGCCGCTCTTCCCGAGCCGACCGGGCACACCGACCTGACCCGCATCGAGGCGCTCGCCGAGCAGGGTGGTGCCAGTGGGTTGCACCTGCTGGTGGCGGGTTGGCCGTCCGGTCGGGCCCCGGTGCCGCGGGCGACGGCGCTCGCGATCCGCACCGCGTACGCGCTCCTGGGTGACCCGCCGGGGACGTCCTTCGGTGGTCCACGCACGGGCGGGGCGGGGCCCCGGGCCGAGACCGGGCAGTCCAGGGCCGGGCAGCGCACCGTCCAGCCCGGATCGCGCAGCGGCGAGCCCGTCCAGGACACCATGCCGGCCGGGGAGCAGGTCTTGTCGGGCCCGGACGGGCCGGGTGGGCCCGACGGTGATCCTCCGGGCGGGTTGAACTCGCCGGTCTTCATCGAGCCGGACCCGCCGACCGACCTCGTCGAGAGGGTCTGCCGCCGGCTGGCCGAGCAGGTGGAGGAGGGTTCCCGGCTGGCCCTGACGGATCTGCTCCCGGGTCCGGCCGAGCCGCTGTGGGCGGCGAGTTCAGTCGACGGCCTGTCGACGACGGTCGGGGACGCCGGGGGTCGGCCGGTGTCGCTCGGATTCACCGAGCTGACGCCGCACTGGCTGGTCAGCGGCCGGTCGGGGGCCGGGCGGTCGACGTTCCTCACGACCGCGCTGCTCGGCCTGACCGCCCGTTACGGCCCGGACGACCTGGTCCTCTACCTGGCCGACCTCGGCGCCGGTGAGTCCTTCGTGGAGTTCCTCCAGACCGAGCGGGACCGGTCCTGGATCCCGCAGGTGCGCGCCGCCGCGATGGCCGCCGACCGGGAGTACGTACTGGACCTGTTCGATCTCCTGACGACCGAGGTGCGCCGCCGGGAGGAGGCCGGCGCCCGGGCCGGCGGACAGCGCTACGCCGAGCTGCGACAGCACCGCGAGCTGCCCCGCATCGTGTGCGTGGTGGACAACTTCCCGCTTCTCCTGGGCGGGCGGGACCGGGTCGCCGCCGAGGCGACGGCCCGGCTCGACGTCCTGGCCCGGGCCGGCCGGTCGTACGGGATCCACCTGGTCCTGGCCGGCGAGGGCGATCTGGGTCTGGGCACGCGTACCGACCGGGACTCGGTGCTCGGGCAGTTCCCGGTGCGGGTTGCTCTGCCCGGCGGCGGCGCGGTCCTCGAGCCGACGAACGACTCGGCGGCTGGGCTGCCGGTGGGCAGCGCGGTGGTCAACACGGCGGGCGGGCTCGGCGGCCCCCGGGGCGCCATCCGCGGTCACGAACGGATGGTCCGGTTCCCCGACCCGCAGGACCGTCCCGACGTGGTCGAGGACCTGCGGCACCGGCTGTGGGACGCCCGCCCGGAGCGGACGGCGCCGCCGGTCGTCTTCGCCGGGTACGCACGCCCGCTGCTGCGCAACGACCCCCGGTACCGGGCGGCGGTCGCCGGTGGCGCGGCGGGCCCGGCCGCGCTGCTGGGACGGGCGGTCGACGTGACCCGGTCGACGGTGGCGGTGCCACTGGGTCCGTCGCCGGGCCGCAACCTGGCCGTGCTGGGTGCGGGGGCGGAGGCGGTCGGTCTGCTGGTCAACGCGGCGCACAGTGTCGCCGCGCACCATCCGCCGGGTTCGGCGCGGTTCGTGGTGGTGCTGCCGGAGGACGATTCCCGGCCGGTCGCCGAGGCGCTCGCCGCCGCACTGGCCGCGCGACACCCGGTCGAGATGGTCGGCCGTGCCGACCTGCCGGCCGTTCTGGACCTGTCCGGCCCGGCGTACCTGGTCGCCTTCGACCTGGACGCACCGACCGCTGAGCAGCTCCCGCCGGACCGGCTGGGCGCGCTGCTCCGCGAGGGTCCGCCGGCCGGCCGGCACCTGCTGGGCCGGTGGCGCACGGTGCCGTCGTTCGCCGCCCTGCTCGAACCGGAGGGTGACGTGGCGAAACTCGCCGCGGTGGCGGTGGTGGACGTGCCCGGCGCACAGCTCGCGGCGGTGTTCGGCCGCCCGGTGGAGTGGCGTCCCCGGGAGGCACGGGCGGTCCTCTGGGACGGCCACGGCGACCAGGGCGTCGTCCTGGTCCCGTTCGAGGGAGCTCCGGCGTGAGCCGGGCCGGCATCCGCGGATCGGGGCCGGTGCGGCAGCGGACGCCCGCTGAGGCGCCGGAGGTGGTCGACGAGCCGGTTGGGTCGGCGTGGACGGACTACGTCGCGGCTGCGCGCCGGCTCGACGGCGTCCGCCGGGACGCGGTCACCGCCGCGGGCGAGCAGGCCCGGGCGGTCCAGGCCGCCCGGGAGGAACTGACCACGGTACGCACCCGGCTGGCGGCGCAGGAGGCACGGTTGCGTGAGGCGGGCGTACCGCCGATCTCGCTGGTCCCGACGCCACCGGAGCTGACCGAGGCGACCCGGTCGATGGCGAGCGGACCGGCGGCGGTGCTGGCGGCGCTGCGGGCGGCGCGGGCCCGGGTCGACGCGGCGGAGGCGGCGCTGGCCGCGCGTGGGCTGGTCGGCGCGGCCGGCTGGCCGACCGCCGCCCGCAACCTCCTCGTGTACGGCCCGCTGGCCCTGTTGGTGCCGGTGACCCAGCTGGTGCTTCTCGTCGTCGCCGGGCCTTCTCCGGCGCTCGCCGCCGCGCTGGTCGGCGGGTTGGTGACGCCGGCGGTGGCGTTCGGCGTGGGGTGGTGGGTCGTCGGGCGGTTGTTCCCGCCCGGTTCCGGCCGGCGCCCGGACCGCACTCCGCGGCTGGGCGTCCTGGTGTGCCTGGTCCCGGCCGTGTTGACCAGCGCCGTGCTCCTGCTGGCTCTCCTGGCCGGCTGACCGCACCCCGGCACTCCGCCGTGGGCCGTGTCGCCCTTGGGCAGGGCCGCCGTGCAGGGCACGGTCGACGGCGCCGGGATCAGCGGGAGTTGATCAGGGCCATCGCTTCGGCGCGGGACTTCGCGTCGCGTTGCAGGGTGCCGCGGACCGCCGAGGTGATGGTCTGCGCGCCGGCCTTCTGGATGCCGCGCATCGCCATGCACATGTGCTCGCACTCCAGCACCACGATCACGCCGCGGGGTTCCAGCCGTTCCATGAGCAGGTCGGCGATCTGCGAGGTGAGCCGCTCCTGCACCTGGGGGCGACGCGCGAAGACCTCGACGAGGCGGGCCAGCTTGGACAGCCCGGTGATCCGGCCGTCCGGCCCCGGGATGTAGCCGATGTGGGCGCTGCCCCGGAACGGCAGCAGGTGGTGCTCGCAGAGGCTCATCACGTCGATGTCCCGGACGAGCACCAGCTCCTCGTGGTTGGCCTCGAAGGTCGTGGTGAGCACCTGGGCCGGGTCGACCCGCAGGCCGGCGAACAGCTCGGTGTACGCGCGGGCGACGCGGGCCGGGGTCTGCTGGAGCCCGTCGCGGTCCGGGTCCTCCCCGACGGCGATGAGGATCTCGCGTACGGCCTTCTCGATCCGGGCGAGGTCCATGGTCTCCTCGACCGGCCGCCCGGTCAGCTTGCCGCTGATGAGCCGCGCGGCCACGTAGTCGAGGGCGTCGTCGTCCGGCTCGGTCGAGGAGGCGGCCAGCCCCCGGGGGGGACTGGCCGCCGCGTCGTCAGAGCTCAGTGTGAACCGTCCGAGTTGTTCGAGGCCGGGCCGCCGCCGACCGAGGCGCCGTCGGCCTGGGCCTGCGCCTTCAGCGCGTCCTTCTCGGCCGGCGTGAGCACCGGCGGCTCGGTGGAGGGCTGACGCTTGCCGAAGCCGTTGTACGGGGCCATCGGCGGGCGCTTCGCCACCCGGGCGCAGATCCGGGCCATGTCGGCGGTGGAGAGCGTCTCCTTCTCCATCAGCTCGAGCACGATGTTGTCCAGGACGTCCCGGTACTCGACCAGGATCTCCCAGGCCTCGTCGTGCGCCAGCTCGATGAGCGCCCGCATCTCGCCGTCGATCTCGGCCGCCACCGCGTCCGAGTAGTCCCGCTCGTGGCCCATGTTGCGGCCCAGGAACGGCTCGTCCCCGCTGGTGCCGTACTTGATCGCGCCGAGCTTGGAGCTCATGCCGTACTGCGTGATCATGGCGCGGGCCAGCTGGGTGGCCTTCTCGATGTCGTTGCCGGCGCCGGTGGTCGGCTCGTGGAACACCAGCTCCTCGGCGGCCCGGCCACCCAGCGCGTACGCCAGGGTGTCGACCATCTCGGCACGGGTCTGCGTGTACTTGTCCTCGGTGGGGAGGACCAGGGTGTGGCCGAGCGACCGGCCCCGGGACAGGATGGTCACCTTGTGCACCGGAGCGGCGTGTGGCAGCGCCCAGGCGACCAGCGCGTGCCCACCCTCGTGGTACGCGGTGATCTTCTTCTCCTGGTCGCTCATCACCCGCGTGCGGCGCTGCGGGCCGGCGATCACCCGGTCGATCGACTCCTCCAGGGAGTCGTTGGTGATCGCCCGCTGGTCCCGGCGGGCGGTGAGCAGCGCGGCCTCGTTGATCACGTTGGCCAGGTCGGCGCCGCTGAAGCCCGGGGTCCGGCGTGCCACCGAGTCGAGGTCGACGTCCGGCGTGAACGGCTTGCCCTTGGCGTGCACCCGCAGGATGGCCTTGCGGCCCTCCATGTCCGGTGCGTCCACCGGGATCTGCCGGTCGAAGCGGCCCGGCCGCAGCAGCGCCGGGTCGAGGATGTCCGGCCGGTTGGTGGCGGCGATCAGGATGACCCCGCCCTTGGTGTCGAAGCCGTCCATTTCGACGAGGAGCTGGTTGAGGGTCTGCTCGCGCTCGTCGTGGCCGCCGCCCATGCCGGCGCCACGGTGGCGGCCGACGGCGTCGATCTCGTCGACGAAGACGATCGCCGGGGCGTTGGCCTTGGCCTGCTCGAACAGGTCCCGGACCCGGCTCGCGCCGACACCGACGAACATCTCGACGAAGTCCGAACCGGAGATCGAGTAGAACGGCACGCCGGCCTCGCCGGCGACCGCGCGGGCGAGCAGGGTCTTGCCGGTGCCGGGCGGACCGAAGAGCAGCACGCCCTTCGGGATCTTCGCGCCGAGCGCCTGGTACTTCGCCGGGTTCTGCAGGAAGTCCTTGATCTCGTGGAGTTCCTCGACGGCCTCCTCGGCGCCGGCCACGTCCGCGAACGTGGTCTTCGGCGTGTCCTTGGTGATCATCTTCGCCTTGGACTTGCCGAAGTTGAGCACCCGGGAGCCGCCGCCCTGCATCTGCGACATGAAGAACAGCAGCAGGAGCACCAGCAGTGCGATGGGGAGCAGGTTGACCAGCAGGCTCACCCAGATGCTGTCGGACGACACCTTGGTGTCGGCCGGCCCGGTGACCCGGTTGTTGGCCTTGGCCTCGAGGACCTCGTTCCAGACCTCGTCGCCGACCTCGTACGGGAACTGTGCCTCGATGCGGTCGGTGTCGGTGTCACCGAACTTGGCCTTCTCCGCGAGGTCGAGCTGGAGCGTCTGCTCCTTGTCCGCGAAGACGACCTTTTCGATGCCACCCTTGTTGAGCTGGTCGAGCGCAACGGAAGTGTCCACCCGGTGGTAACTGGGACCAGCGGTGAACAGCTGACTGAGCACAACGGCGCCGAGGATGACCAGGATGATCCAGACCACCGGTCGGCGGAAGAAACGCGTACGTTCCATACTGTTGTCGAGCGCCGTGACGCCCGCATCCTCCTGATCGACGTCCTGACCGTCTGATGGTGTCGCCGCAGCGCGGCGGCCGAGCCGCCGTGCGGGCCGGCCCCGACCCCGAGGCGCCGAATCGCGCCACGGTTATTCGACGGTACACCGTGCGCGCGAGGAGTGAGCTTGCGAGCCTCGCAGTCGCGCACCGCAAGCACAAGTTCGTGCCCGGTGCGAGCTGGCCAGCCCGACACTTACGCGTAGGGCGAACCGGGGTTCGAGCCGGCGCGACGGGAGCTCCGCACCCGGCCACCCGACCGCCCGGTCAAGCGGTTCGAGGGGTCGGGCGTGGAGAGTGCCTCCACGCCACCGGCCTCCACCGTAGTCCGTTTGGCTGAGAGTCCGCTGAACGTCGGCGGAGCCGCTGTCGGGCCCGTTACCGGGCGTAGACCTCGGGCTTCAGCACGCCGACGTAGGGCAGCTCACGGTAGCGCTCGCCGAAGTCGAGGCCGTAACCGACGACGAACTCGGTGGGGATGTCGAAGCCGACGTACTTCACCGGGACCGGCACCTTCACCGCGTCCGGCTTGCGGAACAACGCGACGACCTCGACGCTGGCCGCCGAACGGGACTCGAGGTAGCGCAGGAGCCAGGAGAGGGTCAGGCCGGAGTCGACGATGTCCTCCACCACGACCACGTGCCGGCCGGCGATGTCCCGGTCCAGGTCCTTGAGGATGCGTACCACCCCGGACGAGGTGGTGCCCTGGCCGTACGAGGAGACGGCCATGAACTCCAGCTCGGCCGGCGGCCCGTGCCGGCCCAGCGCCCGGGCGAAGTCGGCCATGAACATCACCGCGCCCTTGAGGACGCAGACGAGCAGCAGCCCGTCCTCGACGTCGGCGTAGTCCGCCGAGACCTGCTTGGCGAGTTCCGCCGTCTTCTCGCGGATCTGCGCCTCGGAGATGATCACGTGGTCGATGTCGGCGTCGTACCAGGAGCCGTCAGCCATGGCTCCTAGCCTGCCGTACGCCGGATGGCCGCCGTCGGCGGGGCCGCCCCTTTCGGGCGGGCGCCCGCCGAGGATCTTTCCGGCGAACGGCACCAAGACGCTCAGCCGGCCCGGGACTGCCAGCGGCGGCCGTTGTCGGTGGGCTTCCAGTCGGCCGAGTCCCGGCTGTCGGCGGTCAGGCCGGCGGCCGAGGCGGCGGCGAGCAGGACGAAGAAGAGCAGGAACAGCAGGAACTCCATGGCGGCGCTCACTTTCGCGAGATTCGGATCGGTTTCGCCGCCGGTGCGCACCGGACTGATCCAAGTCTCCGCCGGGGAGACCGGACCGGACAGTGGCAGGATTGCCACTGGGGATCGATTTTCTGCCATCGGGTCGGTTACCCTCGTCACATGCTCCGTTCGGTCGCCGTCATCGCCCTCGACGACGTCGCCACGTTCGAGCTGGGCGTGCTGACCGAGGTCTTCGGCACCGACCGCACCGACGACGGCCTGCCCGGCTACCGCTTCTCCGTCTGCACCGCCGACGGGAGGTCGGTCCGCACCTCGTCCGGGTTCCATCTCACACCGCACGGCGACCTGGCACCGGTCGACGAGGCCGACCTGGTGGCCGTGCCGGCCCACAAGCGCGGCACGCCGGTGCCGCCGGCCGTGCTCGCCGCCCTCCGCCGGGCCGCCGGGCGCGGCGCGCACGTGCTGAGCGTCTGCTCCGGCGCGTTCGTGCTGGGCGAGGCGGGGCTGCTCGACGGCCGGGAGTGCACGACCCACTGGAAGTACGTCGACGACCTGCAACGCCGGCACCCCGAGGCGCGGGTGCGGTGCAACTCGCTGTACGTCCAGGACGGCCGGTTGCTCACCAGCGCCGGCACGGCCGCCGGCATCGACGCCTGCCTGCACCTCGTCCGCCAGGAGCACGGGTCGGCGGTCGCCACCCGGCTGGCCCGCCGGATGGTGGTCCCCCCACACCGCGACGGCGGGCAGTCCCAGTACGTCGAGGCGCCGATCCCCGAGGCACCCGAGGCGCCCACGCTGGAACCCGTGCTGGAGTGGCTGATGGGCCACCTGGACCGGCCGCTGACCGTGGACGACCTCGCCGCCCGCGCCGACATGGCACCCCGGACGTTCGCCCGGCGGTTCCGGGCGGAGACCGGCACCACGCCACACGACTGGCTCACCAACCAGCGGGTGCTGCTGGCCCGGCGGCTGCTGGAGGAGACCCGGCTCACCGTCGACGAGGTCGCCGACCGGGTCGGCTTCTCCGACGCGGCCGCGCTGCGCCACCACTTCACCCGCCGGGTCGGCGCCACCCCGCACGCGTACCGCACGACCTTCCGGGACCGCACGCCGACCCGCTGAGCCGGGCTCGGGCGACCGGCGTCAGAAGCCGCCGACACCCCCGTCGACCCGGGACTCGGACCCGGCGACGTACCCACCCTCCGGATGCCGCCAGATCGCCTGCCCGTACCCGAAGACCGACGGCTCGGCCGGGACGGTGACCTCGTGGCCCCGGCCGCGCAACTCCGCGACCAGGCCGGGCTCGGCCGCGAGACCGGCCTCGACGAGCAGCGTGCGCCCCGCGTGCCAGTACCAGCGCGGCGCGTCCAGCGCCGCCTGCGGATCGAGCCCCCGGTCGAGGGTTGCCGAGAGGAGCTGCACGTGACCCTGCGGCTGCATGTGCCCGCCCATCACCCCGAACGGGCCGACCGGGGCGTGGTCACGGGTGAGGAAACCCGGGATGATCGTGTGGAACGGGCGCTTCGCGGGGGCCACCACGTTCGGGTGGTCCGGGTCCAGGCGGAAACCCAGACCGCGGTTCTGCAGCGCGAAGCCGTACCCCGGCAGCACCACGTGCGAACCGAACGCCAGGTACGTGGACTGGATGAGGCTCACCATCATCCCGCCCGAGTCGGCCGTGCAGAGATAGACGGTGCCGCCGCGCTCCGGCTCACCGGCGACCGGCTCGCCGGCCCGCTCCCCGACGAGCGCCCGCCGCGACGCCGCGTACGCCGGGTCGAGCAGCGCCTCCGTCGGCACGGACGCCCGCTCCGGGTCGGCGACCTGGGCGTGCGCGTCGGCGAAGCCGAGCTTGACCGCCTCGACCTGGCGGTGCACCAGTTCGGCCGGCGGCAGGCCGGCCAGGTCCAGCCCGTCCAGGATCCCCAGGGCGAGCAGCGCGGCGAGGCCCTGCCCGGGCGGCGGCAGCTCCCACACCTCGTGCCCCCGGTAGCGGGCGTGCACCGGGGTCACCCACGCCGACGTGTGCCGGGCCAGGTCGGCGCCGGTGAGGAAGCCGCCGGTGCGGGCCGCGTGGGCGGCCAGCGCCTCGGCGATCTCCCCTCGGTAGAAGTCGTCCGCGCCGGTCGCGGCGATCCTCCGCAGCGTCCGGGCCGCGTCCGGGTTGCGCCACCGCTCGCCCGGCCGGGGCGCCCGGCCCGCCGGGGCGAAAACCCGGGTGAACTCCGCGTACTCCTCGCCGGTCAGGCCGGCGTGCCCGGCCACGGCCCGTTCCCAGGCCGCCGCCACACCGGTGGAGACCGGGTGGCCGTGCTCGGCGTACCCGATCGCGTCGGTGAACAGGTCGGCGAACGGCAGCGACCCGAACCGCGCATGCAGGTCGCGCCAGCCGGCCGGGACGCCGGGCACGGTCACCGGCAGCCAGCCCCGGGCCGGCAT
>JAEYGD010000326.1 GCA_023402505.1 Actinomycetes bacterium | reverse complement strand
CTCGCCGGCCGGGAACTCGACGGTGCCCTTCGGCGCGGCCGGCCCGGCGTCGGGCGCGGTCGGCGGGTCCTCGGCGGGGCCCCCGGCCGGCTGGTCGTCCGTGCCCGCCCTGGCGGAGCCGTCGGTGGGCTGCGTCGCCCCGGCGACGTCGCCCGGCGGGGTGGGGCGGATCGGGTGCGTGACCGCCCGCTCCCGACCGCCATCGGGGGTGGCCCCGTCGACCGGCCGGTCTGCTCCCGGCTGCGGCTCCGGCATCGCGGCACTCTCCTCTCGCCGATCCGAGGTTAGTACCGGTGTGCCACGACCGAGGAATCCGCCCACCGTCCGCCGGATGGCACGGCCGGCGACGGTACGGCGCCGGGAGCCTCCCGGGGACGGTCCGACCCGGCCGCGCAGGGCACCGTGATCGGAGCCTCCGGGGTGCGCGGTGCGGCGCGGTCGACCGGGGGGCGGGCGCGTACCCTTGGGCATCATGAGCGTTCCGCCCACCACGCCGCGCCCCGCCGTGGCCAACTCCGTCTGGCCCCGCCTGGAGCCGCTGCTGCCCCAGGTCACCAAGCCCATCCAGTACGTCGGTGGCGAGCTGGGAGCGGTCGTCAAGGACTGGGACTCGGCGGCGGTGCGCTGGGCACTGATGTATCCCGACGCCTACGAGGTCGGCCTGCCCAACCAGGGCGTGCAGATCCTCTACGAGGTGCTCAACGAGCTGCCCGACGTGCTCGCCGAGCGGACGTACGCGGTCTGGCCCGACCTGGAGCGGCTGATGCGCGCCCACGGCGTGCCGCAGTTCACCGTCGACGCGCACCGGTCCGTGCGCGACTTCGACGTGTTCGGTGTCTCCTTCTCCACCGAACTGGGTTACACCAACCTGCTCACCGCGATCGACCTGGCCGGCGTCCCGCTGCTGGCCGCCGACCGCACCGACGCCGACCCGGTGATCGTGGCCGGCGGGCACGCCGCCTTCAACCCGGAGCCGATCGCCGACTTCGTCGACGCCGCCGTGCTCGGCGACGGCGAGGAGGCGGTTCTGGAGATCACCGCGATCGTGCGGGAGTGGAAGGCCGAGGGCGCGCCCGGCGGCCGGGACGAGCTGCTGCTGCGGCTGGCCCGCACCGAGAGCGTCTACGTCCCGCGCTTCTACGACGTGGACTACCTGCCCGATGGCCGGATCCAGCGGGTCGTGCCGAACCGCCCGGACGTGCCGTTCCGGGTGCACAAGCGCACGACGATGGACCTGGACGCGTGGCCGTACCCGAAGAAGCCCTTCGTGCCGCTGGCCGAGACGGTCCACGAGCGGTACGCGGTGGAGATCTTCCGGGGCTGCACCCGGGGCTGCCGGTTCTGCCAGGCCGGCATGATCACCCGCCCGGTGCGGGAGCGCTCGATCACCACGGTCGGCCAGATGGTGCAGCAGGGGCTGGAGTTCTCCGGCTTCCACGAGGTGGGCCTGCTGTCGCTGTCGTCGGCCGACCACTCCGAGATCGGCGACATGTGCTCCGGCCTCGCCCAGCAGTACGAGGGCACCAACGTGTCGCTGTCGCTGCCGTCGACCCGGGTGGACGCGTTCAACATCGAGCTGGCCCAGGAGTTGTCCCGCAACGGGCGGCGCACCGGCCTGACCTTCGCCCCGGAGGGCGGTTCGGAGCGGATCCGCAAGGTCATCAACAAGATGGTGTCGAAGGACGACCTGATCCGCACCGTCGTCACCGCGTACACCAACGGCTGGCGGCAGGTGAAGCTCTACTTCATGTGCGGCCTGCCCACCGAGACCGACGCCGACGTCCTCGAGATCGCCGACATGGCGCACGAGGTCATCCGGGCCGGCCGGGCGGCGACGGGCAGCAAGGACATCCGCTGCACGGTCTCCATCGGTGGCTTCGTGCCCAAGCCGCACACCCCGTTCCAGTGGGCCGCCATGGAGCGACCGGAGGTCATCGACGGCCGGCTCAAGCTGCTCAAGCAGGCGATCAACGCGGACCGCTCGCTCGGCCGGGCGATCGGCTTCCGCTACCACGACGGCGAGCCGTCCCTGATCGAGGGCCTGCTGTCCCGGGGCGACCGCCGGGTCGGCGCGGTGATCCGCCGGGTCTGGGAGAACGGCGGCCGGTTCGACGGCTGGAGCGAGCACTTCTCCTACCAGCGCTGGGTGGACGCCGCCGCCGAGGTGCTGCCGTCCTTCGGGGTCGACCTCGACTGGTACACCACCCGCGAGCGCGACGAGTTGGAGGTCCTGCCCTGGGACCACCTGGACTCGGGCCTGGACAAGGAATGGCTCTGGCAGGACTGGCAGGACGCCCTGAGCGGGTACGAGCAGGACGACTGCCGGTGGACCCCGTGCTTCGACTGCGGCGTCTGCCCGTCCATGGACACCGAGATCCAGATCGGCCCCACCGGGCAGAAGCTGCTCCCGCTCACCCCGATCAACGGCCTGCGGGCCCCCAGCGGCGCCCAGCAGTAGCCCCCCGGGGCCGGCGACCGCCGCCGGCCCGACACCCGAGGAGCACGACGATCAGTAGGAAACCACAGCCGGAGGGCGGGCAGGCGCCGGTCGTCCAGCGCATCCGCATCCGGTACGCCAAGCGGGGGCCGTTGCGGTTCACCTCGCACCGGGACTTCGCACGCGCCTTCGAACGGGCGCTGCGCCGGGCGGGCGTGCCCATGGCGTACTCCCAGGGGTTCACCCCCCACCCGAAGATCTCGTACGCCAGCGCCGCGCCGACCGGGGTGGCGAGCGAGGCCGAGTACCTGGAGATCGGGCTCCGCGAGCCGGTCGACCCGGCGGCCCTGCGCGCCGCTCTCGACGCCGCCCTCTCACCCGGGCTCGACGTGCTGGACGCCGTGGTCGCGGCCGGCGGGAGCCTCGCCGACCGGATCGAGGCGTCCCACTGGCGGATCGAGCTGCCCGAGGTCGACCCCGCCCTCCTGCAGAAGGCGGTGGCGGCGTTCTCCGCCGCGGACGAGGTGCTGGTCGAGCGGATGACCAAGCAGGGCCGGCGGACCTTCGACGCCCGGTCGGCGGTGATTTCCGTCGATGTGTTGGCGGTGACGGAGACGCCTTCCGGGGTCCCGGCGGTACCGTGTGCGATACTCGAACTGGTCGTGCGGCAGGTCACCCCCGCCGTTCGACCCGATGACGTCCTTTCCGGCCTCCGCGTGGTGGCCGACCTGGAGCCGCCGGTCTCGCCTCGGGTGACCCGGCTGGCTCAGGGCACGTTGACCGCGCAGGGTGCGATCGCGGATCCGTTGGAAGCGGACCGTGACGGGGCAACCATCGGTGGGCACTGACCGACGGTCGGTGTCCGGCTAGGCAGACTTCGGCGGTCGCGCGGGTCGCGCGACCGGCGGAAACACCTTTTGCGGCGACCCTGCGTGGCAGCGCTCACCCGCGCCCGGGGCAGCCAGAACTGGAGAACGTCCATGCTCGAGAACGAGCCCGAGGGCGGCGAACGCACCGGCTTCCAGCCGGCTGGCGAGACCGCCGAACACCACACCGTCGAGGGTGCTGTCCCCACGGCCTCCGCCCGGGCCGGTGACCCACCCGCCGCCGTCCCGGCCGAGCCGTCGGGCACCGCCGCGGCGGAGCCGGCCCCGAGCGAGTTGACCGGCCCGGCCCCGAGCGAGGCGGCCGGCAC
>JAEYGD010000320.1 GCA_023402505.1 Actinomycetes bacterium | reverse complement strand
CCTGATCTCCTGGCTGTTCGTCATGGACGACGCCTGCGACGAGGACGGCCTCGGCGCGGCGCCGACCCGGCTGGCCCCCACCGTGGCGGGCCTGCTCGACGTGCTGGACCGGCACGGCGACGTCCGGTCCGCGGGGCCGGCCGGCGCCGGGCCGTTGGGCGACGCCCTGGACGACCTGTGCCGCCGGGTCCGCGAGACGGGTCCGCCGGGCCTGCTGCGCCGCTTCACCGGCGAGGTCCGCACCTATCTGCTGTCGCTGCTGTGGGAGGCGGCCAACCGGGAACGGGACCGGGTGCCGCAGCCGGGCGAGTACGTCCAGATGCGCCGGCACACCGGGGCGGTGTATCCGAGCTTCACCCTCACCGACCTCGCCGTCGGCGGGCTGCCCGGGCCCGAGCGGTGCGCCGATCCGGAGCTGGCCGCCCTCGACCTGCTCGCCGCCGACCTGGTGTGCTGGTGCAACGACCTGTTCTCCTACGGCAAGGAGAGCCGGGACGCCCGGGACGCGCACAACCTGGTCACCGTGTTGGCCGACGTCTCCGGGGGCGACGAGGCGGCGGCCCTGCGCGCGGCGGCGGACCGGTTCAACGAGGCGCTGTCGGCGTACCTGGCGGGTGAGGCGGCGCTCTGGGGCGAGGGGGACGACGCGCTGCGGGCCGTGCTGCGCAGCCGCCGTAACTGGATCCGGGCCACCTACGACTGGTCGCGGACGGCCGCCCGGTACGCCTGACCGGCGACGTTCCAGCTGCTGGGACGACAGGGGTGCCGGCGGGGAGGACTAGCCGATGCCCGATGGCAGGCAATACTCTTCGGTAACGCACATTGGCGTGACGCCTGTCACGTCACCACCCCCGAAGGCGGCTACAGCGATGGCTCTCGATGTACCGTACCGTTCCATCCCTGACATGTTCCTGAAGCGTGTCGCGGCGACTCCCGATCAGCGCGCGTTCGCTCATCCGGCCCCGGACGACTCGGGGCCCATCTGGTTGACGTGGGAGCAGGTCGCGCGGCGCGCCAAGGCGATCGCCGCCGGCCTGCACGGCCTGGGCGTCGGGCAGGAGGACCCGGTCGCGATCCTGGCGAACACCCGCCTCGACTGGGTGCTCGCCGACCTCGGCATCATGTGTGCCGGCGGCGCGACCACCACCGTCTACCCCACCACCGAACCGGAGGACGCGACGTACATCATCGCGGACTCGGGCTCGCGGGTGCTGTTCGCGGAGAACCCCGACCAGGCCGCGAAGATCGCCGGCGCGGATCTGCCCGCGCTGACCCACGTGGTGCTCTTCGACGGCGCCGCCGACCCCGCGGCGGAGGTCCCCCAGCTCACCCTGGCCGAGTTGGAGGAGAAGGGCGGCCAGGCGCTCGCCGCCGAACCGGACCTGATCGACATGCTGGTGGCCGGGATCGGCCCGGACCACCTGGCAACGCTGATCTACACCTCCGGCACGACCGGCCGTCCCAAGGGCGTCGAGCTGCTGCACGGCGGCTGGTGCTGGGAGGGCGTCGCGCAGGCCGAGCTCGGGCTGCTCCGCGGGGACGACCTGCAGTACCTGTGGCTCCCGCTGTCGCACTCGTTCGGCAAGACGCTGCTCTGCGGTGCCATCCACGTGGGCCTGCCGACCTACGTCGACGGCCGGGTCGACAAGCTCGTCGACCTGCTCTCCGTGGTCCGGCCCACGCTGATGTGCGGCGCGCCCCGGGTCTTCGAGAAGGTCTACAACAAGGCGGTGACCACCGCGCAGAGCGGCGGCGGCGCGAAGGCCAAGATCTTCGCCTGGGGGGTGGGCGTCGGCAAGGAGAAGGTCGCCCTGGAGCAGGCCGGCAAGCCGGTCCCGCTGGGCCTGCGGCTGAAGTACGGGGTGGCCGAGAAGCTCGTGTTCAGCAAGCTCCAGGCCCGCCTCGGCGGGCGGATCCGGGTGCTCGTCTCGGGTGCCGCCCCGCTGAGCCCGGAGATCGCCACCTTCTTCGCCGCCGCGAACCTGCCGATCTCCGAGGGCTACGGCCTGACCGAGACCAGCGCCGGCAACTTCGTCAACCCGCCGGACGGGCTGCGGATCGGCACGGTCGGCACGGCGATGGGCGACCTGGAGTGCCGCATCGACACCGACGGCGAGATCCTGCTCAAGGGCCGGCCGGTGATGCGCGGCTACCACAACCTGCCGGAGGAGACCGCCGCGGCGTTCACCGAGGACGGCTTCTTCCGCACCGGTGACATCGGCACGCTCGACGAGAACGGGTACCTGCGGATCACCGACCGCAAGAAGGACCTGGTGAAAACGTCGGGCGGCAAGTACGTCGCCCCGTCGCACATCGAGGGCATGTTCAAGGCCACCTGCCCGTACACGTCGCAGGCGGTGGTGATCGGCCAGGCGCGCAACTACTGCACCATGCTGGTCACCCTCGACCCGGACGCGATCAAGGGCTGGGCGGCCGGCACGCCGCTGGAGGGCCGCAGCTACGCCGAGATCGTCTCGTCGCCGGAGGCGAAGGCGATGGTCGAGGAGTACGTCGCGCAGCTCAACGCCAAGCTGAACCGCTGGGAGACGATCAAGAAGGTCGCCATCCTGCCGCGCGACCTGACGATCGAGGACGGCGAGATCACACCGTCGCTGAAGATCAAGCGCCGCGGTGTGGAGAAGAACTTCGCCACCGAGATCGACAAGATGTACGAGGGCACGCTCGCCGAGCTCTGACCGACCCGATTCGCCGGCCAGTCACTTCCCGCCCGTGGTGCGGCCAAGGGTGCAGAGCAGCGCCGACGCGGTGGCATCGTGGTGGTCAGGGCCCCTCAGAGGTACCGGGCGCGCCAGGCGGTCTGCTCGGCCTCCGCGGCGAGCTGTTCCTCCAGCGCCACCCGCCGCACCTCCCGGCGCAGTGGCGCGTCGGCGGCGGTCTGGGCGCCGACCAGGGCGACGAGGGCCACCGCGAGCACGGCGAGGGCCAGCAGTTCCGGCAGCCCCGCCGCCGTCGGCACGAGTACGACGACCAGGAGCGCCGCCGCCGCCGTGGGCCACCGGATCCGGCGCAGCACCCGGCGGCCGATGCCCACCAGACCCAGCAGGTAGAGCGCGACGCCCCCGTAGAGGGTCAGCAGGTCGACCCCGGGCAGCCGGACGCCCCAGCTCGGGGTGTTCGGGGCGGCTCCCTCCTCGAGCAGTCCCTTGAGCCCGAGGGCGTACAGGATGATCCCGGTGACCAGCACGAGGTGCAGGTAGGTGTAGGCGTCCCGGGCCAGCGCGGCGCGCGCCCCGCGCTCCCGGGTCCGGTGCAGGGTCTGCTCGCAGGCCAACGCGAGCGTGTCGAAGTACGCCCACCAGAGCCCGGCCACCACCGCGATGCCGAGCAGCGCCGCGATGATGACCGGCCAGGTCAGCGGCAGGCCGGGGCGGTCGCCGGGACTGAGCCCCAGCGCGATGACGGACTCGCCCAGCGCCACCAGGATGATCTGGGCGTGCCGCTCCGCCCAGTGCCCCGCGGACAGCACCGTCCAGCCGGAGCGGCGGATGATGATGCCCGTGCCGTACTCCACGGTGATCGCGGCCAGCCAGAGCACCGTCCGGACGAGCCGCTGCTGACTCTCGTCGGGAAAGCGCTGCGGCAGCACCGCGGCCAGGATGAGGAAGCCGGTCGCCACCAGGACCGCCACCGTCAGCAGCAGGTACTGGCGGCGCAGCGTCGGGTTCCCGCGGGCCAGCCAGCCGAGGACCACGGTCTGGCTGAACCGGACCATGAAGTAGCAGATCGCGAAGACCAGCGGACCGGACAGGCCGCCCGGACGGTCCACGAACGCCTTCGGCGTGGCCAGTGCGAACACGAAGGCCGCGGACGTGGTGGCGAAGCCGAGCAGCGGGACGACGCCCTGGTCGGTACGCACGACGTTGCCCAGGGCCGCGAAACCGGACCATGCCCACCACAGCAGGCTGAGCAGGAACAGGCACTGGATCAGCGTTCGTTCGGTGAGCCGTTCGGTGACCGTCGTGGTGACGTTGAGGAACGCGAAGACGAACACCAGGTCGTAGAACAGCTCCAGGCGGGTGGCGCGGGACCCCGGCGCGTTCGGGTGGACGCCGCGCGGCCACCGCAACCCGTGCAGGCTCTCCACCTGCGCAGTCTCCCAGCCGGCCGGCCACCGGCAGGCGGGTTCGGGCGAAGCCCGGTCAGGCGATGACGGCCGGCTCGGCCCACTGCGGGCGGCGGGCCCGGTCCAGGTCGTAGCGGACGGCGGCGATCCGGCCGACCGCCTCCACCAGGTCCGCGGCGGGCAGGGTGAACGGCAGCCGCAGGAAGCGCTCCAGCGTGCCATCCAGGCCGAACCGGGGGCCGGGCGCGAGGCGTACGCCCACCTCCTCGGCGGCCCGGGCCAGCGCGCTGGAGATCGGGCCGTCCAGCTCGGCCCAGAGGGTGACCCCGCCGTGCGGCACGGTGATCCGCCAGTCCGGCAGCCGCTCGCCGAGGGCGCCGAGCAGGGCGTCGCGCTGGGCGGTGAGCTGCGCGCGCCGGGCCGCCACGATCGCCGGCGCCTGCGCGAGCAGGTGGACGGCGACCAGCTGGTCCAGCACCGGGCTGGCCATGTCGACCCCGACCCGGGCGGCGGCGAGCCGCTGCACCTGCGGTGCGGACGCGCGGATCCAGCCGATGCGCAGCCCGCCCCAGAACGGCTTGCTCATGCCGCCGACGGTGACCACCCGGGAGTGCCGGTCGAAGCTCGCCGTCGGCGGGGGGACCACCGTGCCGTCCAGCGGCAGGTCGACGAACGACTCGTCGATCACCAGGTCGGTGCCGACGGCGTGGGCCGTGGCGACCAGTCGCTCCCGCAGCTCCCCCGGCATCAGGTGGCCGGTCGGGTTCTGGAAGTCCGGGATCAGGTAGGCCAGCTTGGGCCGGCCCTGGCGCAGGGTGCCGAGCAGGAGGTCCGCGTCCCAGCCGGGCTCGCCCAGGGCGAGGCCGTGGGTGGTGATCCGGGCCCGCCGGGCGGCGAGCGCGGCGAGCGCGTTCGGGTAGCTGGGCGCCTCCACCAGGACGCTGCCGCCGGGGCTGTGCGCGAGCCGGAGCACCAGGTCCAGGGCGTGCTGGGTGCCGTTGGTGACCATGATCTGCTCGGGCGAGGTGGGCAGGCCACGCTCGGCGTACCCCCGGGCGATCGCCTCCCGCAGCTCGATGATGCCGGTCGGGTGGTAGCCCGCTCCGCCCAGGTAGCGCGGCAGGTCCTCGGCGGCGGCCCGCGCGGCGGGCAGCAGCTCCGGCGGGGCGGCCAGCGCGGCGACCCCGAGGTCGATCATGTCGCGGTCGTCGAGGGGGGTCCAGAGCCCGTTGCCGGCGATCCGGTGGTTGCCGGGGAGCATCGTCCAGCTGCCGGCGCCGCGCCGGCTGGCCAGGTGGCCGCTCTCCCGCAACTCACGGTAGGCGGCGGTGACCGTGGTCCGGCTGATCCGCAGCGCCTCGGCGAGCTCGCGTTCGGCCGGCAGGCGTACGCCCAGCGGCAGCCGACCGTCGGCGAGCAGGCCCCGGACGGCGCCGGCCAGCGCGGCGTAGTCCGGGCTCCGTCGGCGGCCGGGGAGGGCGTGCCACTGGCCGAGGAGCCGAGCCAATTGGACTCCGCGCACCTGACTGGTCATGGGCCACTCCCGCGATATTGGCTCTTCTGCTCCCTCGATTGGCCCCTAGAGTGGCATGCGTGGCTCCGATTGGCAATCTCCGGTTCCGACCGGCACGGCGACTGACCCAGCTCTACGCCGGGCTGGTGCTCTACGGGGTGAGCATGGCCCTGATGATCCGCTCCGGCCTCGGCCTCGACCCGTGGGACGTCTTCCACCAGGGGGTCTCGGAGCGGACCGGGCTGTCCTTCGGGACCGTGACCATCGCGGTGGGCGCGCTGGTGCTGCTGCTGTGGATCCCACTGCGGCAGCGGCCGGGCCTCGGCACGGTCAGCAACGTCGTCGTGATCGGGCTCGTGGTGGACGCGACGCTGCCGCTGCTGCCGGCGGACCTTCCGCTGCCCGTCCGCGCCGCCCTGCTCGCCGGCGGGATCGTGGCCAACGGCGCGGCGACCGGCCTCTACCTCGGCGCCCGGCTGGGCCCCGGCCCTCGCGACGGCCTGATGACCGGGTTCGTCGCCCGCCGGCCGGGCTTCTCGATCCGGCTGGTCCGCACCACCATCGAGGTCGCCGTGCTGGCACTGGGCTGGCTGCTCGGCGGGACGGTGGGCGTCGGCACGGTGGCGTACGCCCTCGCCATCGGCCCCCTGACCCAGTTCTTCCTGCCCCGCGTCACCGTCGCCCAGCCGGCCGCGCCACCCCCGGCGCCCACCCCACTCCCCACCCCCTGACCTGCGCGATCTTGCACTTTGTGCCCTTGATTCGCGGCTTTCGTTCTTTTTGTCGGGGCGGAAAGTGCAAGATCGCGAAGTGGGTGGGGAGGGGTGCGGAGGGTGAGCGGGGTGTGGCGTACCGGGGTGGGGTGTTTTCTTTCCGGCCCGGGGTCGGCAGAATCTGGCCATGGGGGAGAACCGATGGCGGTGGACCGACGCCTGGATCTTCGTCTCGTTGGTGATCGCGAGCGGCGCCGGCCGGCACCGCCGGGCGGCGTCCAGCCGCCGGCCCGAAGGGGTACGCCTCGCCGACGTGCTCTCCACCGCCGACCACCTCAACCAGGCGATCCCAGAGCGGCACGAGGTCGAGGCGGCCGTCCGCCGGCTGACCGGCGCCGGGCTGGTCAGCGTCTCCGACGGCTGGTTCCGGATCACGTCGGACGGTGAGCGGCTGTGGCGCACCCGCCCCAGCGCAGGCCTGTCCACCACCGTCGACACGATCCAGAGCGCGCTGAGCCGCGGGCACACCCCGGTCGACGCGGACTGGCACCTCGACGAGGCCGACCACGCGGCGGCGGTGCAGGAGTACGCGGTGCGGTCCATCCCGATGCCCCGGCGCTCCCCGGAGAACCACGCCCGGCAGGAGTGACGCGGGCGCCGGCGCGCTCAGCGGACCGGGTGACCGGCCCCGCGCAGCGCGTCCTTGACCTGGCCGACGGTCAGCTCGCCGAAGTGGAAGACGCTCGCGGCGAGCACCGCGTCGGCACCGGCGCCGATCGCCGGCGCGAAGTGGGCCACCTCGCCCGCGCCGCCGCTGGCGACGACCGGGACGTCGACCACCTCGCGTACCGCCCGGATCAGCTCCAGGTCGAACCCGGCCTTGGTGCCGTCGGCGTCCATCGAGTTCAGCAGGATCTCCCCCGCCCCCAGCTCCGCACCGCGGCGGGCCCACCCGACGGCGTCGATGCCGGTGCCGCGGCGGCCACCGTGGGTGGTGACCTCGAACCCGCTGGGGGTGCCGCCGTCCGGCGCGCGGCGCACGTCGAGGGAGAGCACCAGCACCTGCCGGCCGAAGCGGTCGGCGATCTCGGCGATCAGCTCCGGACGGGCGATCGCGGCGGTGTTCACGCCCACCTTGTCGGCGCCCGCACGCAGCAGCGTGTCGACGTCGCCGACCTGCCGCACCCCGCCGCCCACGGTCAGCGGGATGAAGACCGACTCAGCGGTGCGGCGGACCACGTCCAGCATGGTCCCGCGGTCACTTGCGGAGGCGGTGACGTCGAGGAAGGTCAGCTCGTCGGCGCCGGCCCGGTCGTACGCCGCGGCCAGCTCCACCGGATCGCCGGCGTCCCGCAGGTCGAGGAAGTTGACCCCCTTGACCACCCGCCCGGCGTCGACGTCCAGACAGGGGATGACCCGTACCGCCACCGTCATGCCCGCGAGCCTATCCAACGCCGGCCCGCCGGTGGCCGGCGTGTGAGGCCGGCCACCGGCGGGTGGCGGTGCGCGGAAGGGCCCTTCCTCACACCTTCACGAGCATCTTGCCCAGGTTCTCGCCGCGCAGCAGGCCCAGGAAGGCGGCCGGAGCGTTCTCGATGCCGTCGACGACCGTCTCGTCGTAGCGGAGCATCCCCTCGCGCAGCCAGCCGGACGCCTCCCGCAGGAACTGGTCCCGCAGGTGCCCGTGGTCGCCGACCAGGAAGCCGCGCAGGGTGAGCCGCTTGCCGATGAGCAGCGCCAGGTTGCGCGGCGCGGCCGGCGGCTCGGTCGCGTTGTACTGCCCGATCATGCCGCAGATCGCGGCCCGCCCGTGCAGCCGCATCGCGCCGATCGCGGCCTCCAGGTGCTCGCCGCCCACGTTGTCGAAGTAGACGTCGATGCCCTCCGGGGCGGCGTCGCGCAGCAGCTCCCGCACCGGGCCGTCGTGGTAGTCGAAGGCGGCGTCGAAGCCGAGCTCCGCCAGCCGGCGGACCTTGGCCGGGGAGCCGGCGCTGCCGATCACCCGGTCGGCGCCCCGGAGCTTGGCGATCTGGCCCACGACGCTGCCCACCGCGCCGGCCGCGCCGGAGACGAACACGGTCTCCCCCGGCAGCATCGCGGCCACGTCGAGCAGTCCCGCGTACGCGGTGAGGCCGGTCATGCCCAGCACACCGAGGTACGCCGTGACCGGCGCGAGGCCCGGGTCCACCGTCCGCGCCGACCGGGCGTCGAGCAGCGCGTACTCGCGCCAGCCGAGCCCGTGCAGCACGGTGTCGCCGGGGGCGAACCCGTCGGCCTCGCTGGCCACCACCTCACCGACCGCCCCGCCGTCCAGCGGCGCGTCCAGCGCGAACGGCGGCACGTACGACTTGACGTCGTCCATCCGCCCGCGCATGTACGGGTCGACCGACAGGTACGTGTTGCGCACGACGAGCTGCCCCGGCCCCGGAGCGGGGACCTCGGTGGTGACGAGGCGGAAGTTCTCCTCGGTGGGCCAGCCGCGCGGGCGCGAGGCGAGGTGGATCTCGCGGCTGGCGGTCACGCCAGGGCCTCCCGGACCCGCAGCGCGACCTCGACGTTGCCCCGCGTCGCGTTCGAGTACGGGCAGACCTGGTGTGCCTGCGCCAGCAGTTCCTCGGCGTTCTCCCGCGGCACGGCCGGCAGGTCGACCACGAGGGCGACGGCCAGCCCGAAACCACCGCTGCCGTTCGGCCCGATGCCGACCTCCGCCTCGACGACCGAGCCGGTGACGTCCGCCTTGGCGCGGCGGGCGACCACCCGCAGGGCGGAGTGGAAGCAGGCGGCGTAGCCGGCGGCGAACAGCTGCTCCGGGTTGGTGGCGCCGCCCGCGCCACCCATCTCCTTGGGCACCGCGACGTCGAGGTCCAGTGTGGCGTCGGAGGTGCGGACGTGGCCGTCGCGGCCGTCGCCGGTGGCGGTGGCGTGGGCGGTGTAGAGCACCTGCATGGTCGTCACTGCTCCTTCTGTCGGTGGATCGTCTCGGTGACCCGGGTGAGCGTGTCGCGGAGCTCGACGAGGTCGCCGGCGGTGAGCCCGGTCGCGCGGGCCACCTGGCGGGGCACGTCGGCCATGCGTTCGCGCAGGGCCCGTCCCTCCGGGGTCAGGTCCACCGCGACCCGCCGCTCGTCGGCGGCCGACCGCCGCCGGACCACCAGGCCCGCCCCCTCCAGCCGCTTGAGCAGCGGGGAGAGCGTGCCGGAGTCCAGGTGCAGGCGGGTGCCGAGCTCGGAGACGGTGGGCGCCTGGTCGTGCTCCCAGAGCACCAGCAGCACCAGGTACTGCGGGTAGGTCAGGCCGAACCCGTCGAGGATGGGCCGGTACACGTCGGTGAGGGCGCGCGACGCGGCGTAGAGCGCGAAGCACACCTGCCGCCGCAGCACCAGATCATCGGTCACCGGATGACCGTAGCGCACAATTTGATTGTGCGCTACCGAAAGGGGTCGCCGCTCAGAGCCGACCGGCCACCGTCCGCGCCACCTTCTCCAGCGGCGCCCGGTTCTCCGCCGGGTCGTTGAGCCGGACCAGGCGCACCGCCACCCAGACGCCGGCCCGGTTGACGAAGACCGCCTCGTGACTCGCGTACGCCTCGTCGCCGGCCCCGGCCACCGGGCGCAACTCGTGATCCAGGTCCCGCTCGATGTCGAGGAACTTCTTCGCCCCGTCGCCCACGAACACCTCCACCTGGGCGGTCGGCCCGCCAGCCGGCGCGCTGTACGTGCACGTCTCCCGCACCGGCACCGGATCGGCCAGCTTCGTACCGGCGAGTTCCTCGGCCTCCCGCTGGGTGACCAGCGCACAGGCGTCCGGGCCGGACGCCGCCGGCACCTCCGGTTCCGCGGCCGTGGTCGGGTCCGCCGCCACCCCGGCGTCGGTGGGCGGCGGCGCGGCGGGCGGCGGAGCGGCATCGCCGCCGCATCCGGCCAGCGACACGGCGATCAGCACGGCCAGCGCCGCCAGCAGCGGCGCGGCACCTCCCCGGCGGACGGTCAGGTTCACCTCGGCGTCCCTCCTTCACAGACGATCGCCGCGCTCCCCGGCCCGTCCGGGGCGGCGATCCACTCGGCCGGGCCGAGCCGGTCGACCCGCCAGCCGGCGGCCCGCGCCACGGCGGCCACCGTCTCCGCGTCCGGTCCCTCGACCAGCGCGAGCACCACCTCGTCGGCCGGAATGCGCAGCGCCCCCCGCAACCGGGTGGTGCCGGTGGTCAGGCGCTCGATCGGCTCGTCGGCGCGCTCCGCCGGACCACGGTCGTAACGTTCCAGGACGAAGAGGCGGGGGGCCATGCGCCGACGCTAGGCCCGCCCCGCCGCCCGGTAATCGGGTGTTTCCCTACGCTTCGGCCTCCGCCCGGGCCATCACCGCGCCCAGCTCGGCGCGGCTGGCCACCCCGAGCTTGCGGTAGATCCGGGCCAGGTTCGCCTCCACCGTCTTCGGACTGATGAACAGCGTGTCGGCGATGACCCGGTTGGTGCGGCCGGCCGCCGCCAGCCGGGCAACCTCCAACTCGGTGCCGGTGAGCTGGCGGGGCGCCGGCGGCCGGCCCCCGGTCCGCCCCGCCTCCGCCCGCGCCCGCGCCGCCAGGGCCGCCGCCCCCAGCACGTCGAACTCCGCGGCCGCCGCCGTCAGCGCCTCCCGCGCCTCCCGGCGGCGCCGCACCCGGCGGTACGCGACACCCGCCACCAGCAGGCAGCGGGCCCGGTCCAGAGGCAGTACGTCCGCCGGCACCTCGGCCCGCGCGGCGGCCACCTCGGCCAGCGCCTCCGCCGGATCCCGACCGCGTGCGCCGGCCAGGAGCACCCGGCTGCGCGCCAACCCGAGCGTCGTCCACGGCCGGGGCAGCCGCCGGTGCCGGGCGGCCAGCCGGTCCAGCACCGCCTCCGCGGTCGCCAGGTCACCCGCGCCGACCGCGGCCTCCAGCCAGTCCGGCTCGAAGCGCTGGGCCATCGGCTCGACCACGCCCAGCCCGTCCAACGTGGCCGCCACCCGGCCGTAGTGGCCGGCGGCCTCCGGCAGCCGGCCACCGATCAACGCGGCGTACCCGGCCAGCTGTTCGTGGATCCGCCGCAGCCACGGGTCGTCCAGCTCGGCGGCCCGGCGCAACCCCGCCTCCGCGATCCGGTCGGCCTCCGCGATCCGGCCCCGGTGCACCAGCAACAGGCCACCCATCCAGTCCTCGCTGACCTGGTCCGTGCCGTACTGCTCGCCCAGCTCCCGGGCCGCGACGAGATGCGCCTCGGCGGCCGACCACCGGCCGGCCAGCAGCTCGGTCTCCGTCAGGTGCATCAGCAGCTCGTGCTGGGACGGCTCGTCACCGCGCGCCGCCGCCCGGTCCAGCATCCAGTGCAGCCGGGCACGCGCCCGGTCGTACTCGTCGACCGCCTTCCACCACACCGCCGGCACCGTGCCGGCCAGCCAGGACGGCTCCGGCCCCTCCAGCTCCAGCGCCCGGTCCAGCAACCCGGTACGGGCCGGCAGCCCCGCGCGGACCTCGTTGAAGAACAGCAGCAGCAGCGCCGCGGCGTGCAACGGCCGATCCTCCGGCCGGTCCGCCAGCAGCGCGACCGCCGCCTCCGCGTGGCGGCGGGCCGGGTCCGGCGCGTCGCAGAACAGGCCGAGATGGGCGTGGATCCGGCCCGCCAGCCGGGAACCGCCCGGCACGGCGGCCAGGGCCTGCTCGGCCTCCGCCCGCGCGGCGTTCAGCGACTCGTCGGAACTCCACGCCACGACCGCCCGCAGCAGCAGCGCCTCCGCCCGGGCCGGGCCGGTCAGCTCCCGCGCCGCCCGCTCGGCGGCCGCCTTCGTGGCCGGGTAGTCGCCGCTGTCGAACCGGCACTGCACGGCGGCCAGCCGCCACCGCGCCTGGGCGCCGTCGGCCGGGGCCAGGCGGACGGCGCTGTCGTACAGGCCGGCCGCCGTCTCCGGCG
>JAEYGD010000314.1 GCA_023402505.1 Actinomycetes bacterium | reverse complement strand
GTCCGGGCCGGCGCCGGGCGTCGCGCGGCCCGGGCCGGCGCCGGGACCACCTCGGCCGGGGCCGGTCACGCCGGGCCGCTCTCGATGGCGTAGGTACCCAGGAACTCACGTTCCTCGGCGGAGAGCCGGCGCGGCAGCTGCCGGGTGAGGTCGAACGGCACCAGGACCGAACGGGCCCGGCTGACCAGCACCTCACCGTCGTACATCTCGTAGGCGACGGTGAAGGCGGCGGCCCGCATCTCCGCCACCCACAGCTCGATCCGGACGGTCGGGGCCGCCTCGGCGGTGGCCCGGCCGAGGGCATAGGCGACCGGACGCAGGTAGTCGACCTCGTGCCGGCGGATCACCACACCGTCGGCGAACGAGCCCACCCCCCACGCCCGGCCCCCGGCGAACATCAACGCGACCCGCGCCTCCTCGTAGAGGGTGAGGAACCGCGAGTTGTTGACATGCCCGTACGCGTCCAGATCGGACCACCGCAGGGTGCAGTGGTAGACGAACCGGTCAGCCAAGGCCGGTCAGTCCCGGGTCAGCTTGCGGTAGGTCACCCGGTGCGGGCGGGCGGCCTCCGCGCCGAGACGGTCGATCTTGTTCTTCTCGTACGCCTCGAAGTTGCCCTCGAACCAGAACCACTTCGCCGGGTTCTCGTCGTCGCCCTCCCAGGCCAGGATGTGCGTGGCGACCCGGTCGAGGAACATCCGGTCGTGGGAGATGACCACGGCGCAGCCGGGGAACTCCAGCAGCGCGTTCTCCAGGCTGGACAGCGTCTCCACGTCCAGGTCGTTGGTCGGCTCGTCGAGCAGGATCACGTTGCCGCCGATCTTCAGCGTCAGCGCGAGGTTGAGCCGGTTGCGCTCGCCGCCGGAGAGCACCTTGGTCGGCTTCTGCTGGTCCGGCCCCTTGAAGCCGAACGCGGCGATGTACGCCCGCGACGGCATCTCGACCTTGCCGACCATCAGGTGGTCGAGCCCGTCGGAGACGACCTCCCAGACCGTCTTGTCCCCGGCCAGACCCTGGCGGTTCTGGTCGACGTACGACAGCGAGACGGTATCCCCCACCCGGACCGAGCCGCTGGTCGGCTGCTCCAGCCCAACGATGGTCTTGAACAGGGTGGTCTTGCCGACGCCGTTCGGGCCGATGATGCCGACGATGCCGTTGCGCGGCAGCGAGAAGGACAGGTTGTCGATCAGGACCCGGTCGCCGAACGCCTTGGTCAGGCCGTCCGCCTCGATGACGGTGTTGCCCAGGCGCGGGCCCGGCGGGATCTGGATCTCCTCGAAGTCCAGCTTCCGGGTCTTCTCCGCCTCGGCGGCCATCTCGTCGTAACGGTCGAGGCGGGCCTTGGACTTGGTCTGGCGGGCCTTGGCGTTGGAGCGCACCCACTCCAGTTCCTCGGAGAGGCGCTTCTTCATCTTGGCGTCGCGGCGGCCCTCGACGGCCAGTCGGGCGGCCTTCTTCTCCAGGTAGGTGGAGTAGTTGCCCTCGTAGCCGACGGCCCGGCCACGGTCCAGCTCCAGGATCCAGCCGGCCACGTTGTCGAGGAAGTACCGGTCGTGGGTGATCGCCATGACGGTGCCGGCGTACTTGGCCAGGTGCTGCTCCAGCCACTGCACGCTCTCGGCGTCCAAGTGGTTGGTGGGCTCGTCGAGCAGGAGCAGGTCGGGTGCCTCCAGCAGCAGCTTGCAGAGCGCCACCCGGCGACGCTCGCCGCCGGAGAGCGTGGTGACGTCGGCGTCCGGGGGCGGGCAGCGCAGCGCGTCCATGGCCAGTTCGAGCTTGGAGTCGATGTCCCACGCGTCGGCGTGGTCGAGCTCCTCCTGGAGTCGGCCCATCTCCTCCATCAGCTCGTCGGAGTAGTCGGTCGCCATCTGCTCGGCGATCTTGTTGAACCGCTCCAGCTTCGCCTTGGTCTCGGCGACCGCCTCCTCGACGTTGCCGAGGACGGTCTTGGCGTCGTTCAGCGGCGGTTCCTGGGCGAGCAGGCCGACGGTGTAGCCGGGCATCAGCCGGGCCTCGCCGTTGCTCGGCCGGTCCAGCCCTGCCATGATCTTGAGGAGGCTGGACTTACCGGCGCCGTTCGGGCCGACCACACCGATCTTGGCGCCCGGCAGGAAGCTCAGCGTCACGTTGTCGAGCACGACCTTGTCGCCGTGCGCCTTGCGCGCCTTTTCCAGGACGTAGATGTACTGGGCCACGGTGCGGGCTACCTCCGTCGGTTGCGGTCGTGAGCTGGCGGGCGCGGGCCGGGCGCTGCCCGCCGCCGGCCCGGAGCCGGCCGCACGCACGCACGCCATCCTCAATCCTGACAGGTACGGAGCGCTCCGCCCACATCACCCCACCCCGAGCGTCGACCCGCCCCGGGGTTGTTGGCAAGATCACGGTCTGGGGTTCGGTGCGGATGGGACGGGTAGGTAACTCCGGCACGGGCCACCAGACGCCGCAGCTACGCTCAGTACGCTCGTCGCGGTGGGATCTGTCAGCACCCGGAGGTGGCCGAACGTGACCGTCCGTAGCTCCTTTGTCGTAGTGGCCAACCGACTGCCGGTCGACGAGGTGAGCACACCCGAGGGACGGCAGTGGCGACGCAGCCCCGGCGGGCTCGTCACCGCGCTGCATCCCGTCCTGGCCGAACACCAGGGGACCTGGGTCGGCTGGGCCGGTGGCACCGGCGCCGCGCCCGAGCCGTTCGACATGGAGGGGATCCGGCTGCACCCGGTGCCCCTGAGCGCGGACGAGCTGGAGCGCTACTACGAGGGGCAGTCGAACGCGACGATCTGGCCGCTCTACCACGACGCCGTCGAGACGCCGGTCTACAAGCGGCGCTGGCGGGAGGCGTACCGGCTGGTCAACGCCCGGTTCGCGGAGGCCGCGGCGGACGTCGCGGCGGAGGGCGCCACCGTCTGGGTGCAGGACTACCAGCTCCAGCTGGTGCCGGCGATGCTCCGCGAGCTGCGTCCCGACCTCCGCATCGGTTTCTTCCTGCACATCCCGTTCCCGCCGATCGAGCTGTTCATGCAGATGCCCTTCCGCACCGAGATCCTCCGCGGGCTGCTGGGCGCGGACCTGGTGGGTTTCCAGCAGCGGCTGGCGGCGCAGAACTTCGTCCGGCTGGCCCGGCACCTGCTCGGCCTGCGGTACGAGGGGCAGATGATCCAGGTCGACGGTCGCCAGGTGAAGGCGGGCGCGTTCCCCATCTCGATCGACACGAAGGAGATGGAACGGCTCGCCGCGGACCCGGCGATCCAGGCCCGGGCCAAGGAGATCCGGGAGGAGCTGGGCAACCCGAGCACGATCATCCTGGGCGTCGACCGGCTCGACTACACCAAGGGCATCGAGTTGCGGCTCAAGGCGTTCCGCGAGTTGCTGGCTGACGGAAAGTTGACAGTGCCGGACGCGGTTATGGTGCAGGTCGCGACGCCGAGCCGGGAACGGGTAGAGCACTACCAGGCACTTCGCGTCAAGGTCGAGCGCGAGGTTGGTCGGATTAATGGCGAATTCGGCAGGGTCGGCGTCCCGGCGGTGCATTATCTGCATCAGTCGTACAGTCGCACCGAGTTGGCCGCGATGTACGCCGCCGCCGACGTGATGATGGTGACCCCGCTGCGAGACGGAATGAATCTGGTGGCCAAGGAGTACGTCGCATCGCGCGCCGACCAGGGCGGCGCACTCGTGCTCAGTGAGTTCGCCGGCGCCGCCACCGAGCTGCGCCAGGCGTTCCTGTGCAACCCGCACGACCCGGACGCGGTCAAGGACGCCCTGCTGCGGGCCGTGCACGTGGAGAAGCCGGAGGCCCGTCGCCGCATGCGGACAATGCAACGCCATCTGCGCACCCATGACGTGGGGCACTGGGCGAAGTCCTTCCTCACCGAACTCGGTGTGCCCGAGGCGGAGGCCTCGTGAACGCCGCCACCGAGATCGTCACGCCCGCCGCCGGTGCCCTCGACCGGGAGCTGCGGGCCGCGATCGGCCGGATCGCCCGCGTCCCGCAGCTGCTGGTCGCCTGCGACTACGACGGCACCCTCGCGCCGATCGTCGAGGACCCGAGCAAGGCCGTACCGCTGCCGGAGTCGGTGGCCGCCGTGCGCGCGCTCGCCGCGCTGCCGCAGACCACCGTGGCGGTGGTCTCCGGTCGGGCGCTGCGCGACCTGGCGGCGCTGTCCCGGCTGCCCAGCGAGGTGCACCTCGTCGGCAGCCACGGCTCCGAGTTCGACATCGGCTTCGTCGAGCGGCTCTCCCCCGAGCTGATCGCGGTCCGCACCCGGCTGCGCGACGCGCTACGCGAGATCGCCGCCAGCCACCCGGGGGTCCGCCTGGAGCGCAAGCCGGCCAGCGTCGCCGTGCACACCCGCGGGGTCGACCCGCAGGTCGCCGCCGCGGTCATCGAGGCGGTCCGCGGCGGCCCCGCGACCTGGGACGGCGTTACCGTCACCCAGGGCAAGGAGGTCATCGAGCTGTCGGTCGTCGCCACCCACAAGGGCACCGCCGTCGACCAACTGCGTACCCAGCTCTCCGCCAGCGCGGTGCTGTTCATCGGCGACGACGTCACCGACGAGAACGCCTTCGGCAACCTGCACGGACCGGACGTCGGCATCAAGATCGGGCCGGGCGAGACCAAGGCGCAGTACCGGGTCGCCGAGCCGCTGGAGGCCGCCCGCGTCCTCGGGCTGCTGCTGGAGACCCGGCGGCACTGGCTCTTCGGCGAGCGGGCCGTACCCATCGAACGGCACTCGATGCTGGCCAACGGGCGTACGGTCGCGCTGCTCACCCCCGAGGCCAAGGTCACCTGGCTCTGCAACCCCAAGCCCGACTCGGCGGCGATCTTCGCCGACCTGGTCGGCGGCAGCCCGGCCGGCTACTTCAGCGTCGCGCCGGAACGCGGCGGCATCCCGCTCGGGCAGCGCTACCGCTCGGGCACGATGACGGTGGAGACCCGGTGGTCCGGCCTGACCGTGACCGACTGGCTCGACCTCCCGGCCAGCGAGACCACCCCGGACGGCCCGGCGGTCGTCAGCGGCGACTCGACGCTCGTCCGCGTGCTCACCGGTCGGGGGCGCGCCCGCATCGAGTTCGCCCCCCGCCCCGAGTTCGGCCAGGTGGCCGTGCAGTTGCAGCCGCTCGGCGACGGACTGTTGGTGCTCGGCTCCAACGAGCCGGTCGCGCTCTACGCCCCCGGCGTCGAGTGGGAGGTCAGCGGCGACGGCGTGTACGAGACCGCCAAGGCCGTGGTGGACCTCGCCGCCGCCGGCGGGCAGGTCGTGCTGGAGATGCGGTTCGGCACGCACAGCCTGGAGCACCACCGGCTGCCGATCCACGAGCGGCAGGCCGCGGCGGAGCAGCCGTGGAAGGAGTGGGTCGCGTCGCTGCGGCTCCCGACCACCGCCCGGGACCTGGTCACCCGCAGCGCGCTCACCCTGCGCGGGCTCTGCCACGAGCCGACCGGGTCCATCCTGGCCGCCGCGACCACCTCGCTGCCGGAGGAACTGGGTGGCGTCCGCAACTGGGACTACCGCTACTGCTGGCTGCGCGACGCGGCCCTGACCGCCCGCGCCCTGGTCGACCTCGGTTCACTCGGGGAGGCCGAGGGGCTGCTGCGCTGGATCGACGGCGTCGTGGAGCGCACCGGCGGGCACCCGGAGCGGCTGCACCCGCTCTACACGGTGGACGGCTACGAGTTGGGCGCCGAGGCGGTCATCGACACCCTTCCCGGGTACGCCGGCTCCCGGCCGGTCCGGGTCGGCAACCTCGCCAACCACCAGCTCCAGCTCGACGTGTTCGGCCCGATCGCCGACCTGATCGCGGCGGTGGCCGACGCGCGCGGCTCGGTCCGCGACGACGAGTGGCGGGTGCTGGAGAACATGGTGGAGGCGGTCCGCCGGCGCTGGCACGAGCCGGACCACGGCATCTGGGAGGCCCGCCTCCCGCCGCGGCACCACATCTTCTCGAAGGTGATGTGCTGGATGACCGTCGACCGGGCGCTGCACGTCGTCCGCCAGCACGGCGGCGAGGACCGGCCCGAGTGGGTGGAGCTGCGCGACCGCATCGGCGCCAACGTGCTTGAGTACGGCTGGCACGAGGACGCGGAGGCGTACAGCGTCGCGTACGGGCACGAGGACAGCGACGCGTCCTCGCTCTGGATCGGGCTGTCCGGCCTGCTCGCCGGCGACGACCCGCGGTTCCTGTCGACGGTGCTCAAGATCGAGGCGGACCTGCGCAGCGGCCCGGTCGTCTACCGCTACCACTGGGACGACGGCCTGCCCGGCCGCGAGGGTGGCTTCCACATCTGCACGGCGTGGCTGATCGAGGCGTACCTGCGCACCGGCCGCCGCACCGACGCGGAGGAGCTGTTCACCCAGATGGTCGACACCGCCGGGCCGACCGGGCTGCTGCCCGAGCAGTACGACCCGCTGGCCGAGCGCGGGCTGGGCAACCACCCGCAGGCCTACAGCCACCTCGGCCTGGTCCGCTGTGCCCTGCTGCTGGACAACATGCTGAAGCAGTAACCCCGACCCGGGTCGATCATGGAGTTGTCGGCGGGTCGCCGCGACAACTTCATGATCGACCGGGTGGTGGGCCGCCCAGGTCGAGCGCGCCGACCACGTCGCCGATCACGACGATCGCCGGAGGACGCAGGCCCGCCTCGGCGACGTCGGTGGCCACCGCACCCAGCGTCGAGCGGAGGAGGCGCTGGCCGCCGGTCGTACCCTCCTGCACCACCGCGGCCGGCGTTCCCGCCGGCCGGCCGTGCGCGACCAGCGTGGCCGCGATGGCCGGCAGGTTCTTCAGGCCCATCAGGACCACCAGCGTGCCGCGCAGTCCGGCCAGGTGTTCCCAGCGCACGAGCGAGGCCGGCGAGTCCGGCGCGACGTGCCCCGACACCACGGTGAACTCGTGCGCCACCCCGCGGTGGGTCACCGGCACGCCGGCCACGGCCGGCACGGCGACGGCGCTGGTCACCCCGGGCACCACCGTCACCGGGACGCCCGCCTCGGCGCAGGCCAGCAACTCCTCGCCGCCCCGACCGAAGACGTACGGGTCGCCGCCCTTGAGCCGGACCACGGCCCTGCCGGCCAGGGCCCGGTCGACCAGGATCCGGTTGATCTCCTCCTGGGCCCGGGACGGCCCGTACGGGATCTTGGCAGCGTCCACCAGCTCCACGTCGGGTCGCAACTCGTCCAGGAGCAGCCCGGGCACCAGCCGGTCGGCGACCACCACGTCCGCCTCGGTGAGCAGCCGCCGCCCCTTGACGGTGATCAGCTCGGGGTCGCCCGGCCCGGCGCCCACCAGCGCCACCCGCCCGCCCGGCGTGCCGGCTGAGGTCCCCTCGGGAGGTGCCGGTGCGGGTTCCGTCCGCGCGCCCAGCAGGTCGCGGATCGCGTCCCGGACGGTCATCGCCCGGCGCGGGTCACCGCCGCCGAGGACCGCCACCGTGACCGGGCCGTGCCGGGTGACGGCGGGTGTCCAGGCCGTCGCGGCGGCGCGGTCGTCGGCCCGGACGCAGAAGATCCGCCGCTCGGCGGCGGCCGCGCTGACCGAGGCGGCGGCGAGCGGGTCGTCGACCGCCACCTGCACCAGCCACGCGCCGTCGAGGTCGTCCGGGACGAAGCGGCGCCGCGCCCAGTGCAGCCGACCGGCGTCGGCGTGCGCCCGCAACGCCGGGGTCAGGTCCGGCGCGACCAGGAAGACGTCCGCGCCCGCGTCGAGCAGCGCCGGCACCCGGCGGGTGGCGACCGCTCCCCCGCCCACCACGACCACCCGCCGGCCGCCCAGGTGCAGACCGAGCGGGTACGGGTTGGGGCGCCCGCTCACGCCGCCGCTGTGCGCGGTGGTCCGCTGGCTCACTTCTCGGCCACCCCCGCCGAGTCGAACGTGGCGACCTCGTGCAGCACCCGTACGGCGCCGGTGACCACCGGCAGGGCGAGCAGGGCGCCGGTGCCCTCGCCGAGGCGCAACCCGAGGTCGATCAGCGGCGTCAGCCCGAGCCGGCGCAGCGCCACCGTGGCGCCCGGCTCGGCGGAGCGGTGTCCCGCGACCATCGCGCCGGTGGCGTGCGGCGCGAGGGCCGCGGCGGCCAGCGCGGCCGAGACGGCGATCACCCCGTCCAGCAGCACCGGGACGCGCCGGGCGGCGGCGCCCAGGATCAGCCCGGCCAGGGCCGCGTGCTCCAGGCCACCCACCGCGGCCAGCACACCCAGCGGGTCCGCCGGGTCGGGCTGGTGCCGGCGCAGCGCCGCGCGGACCACCTCGATCTTGTGCCGGTACGTCGGGTCGTCGACCCCGGTGCCGCGGCCGGTCGCCTCGGCGGCGTCGACTCCGGCGAAGACCGCGACGAGGGCGGCGGCCGGCGTGGTGTTGCCGATGCCCATGTCCCCGGTGAGCAGGATGCCGGCCCCGGCGTCCACCAGTTCACCGGCGATCCGGATGCCGGTCTCCACGGCGGCGCGGGCCTCGTCGCGGGTGAGCGCCGCGGTGACGGTCATGTCCCGGGTGCCGCGGCGCACGTTGGCCTCGACCAGCCGGGGCGTCGCCGGGTCCCGCCCGGTGCCGGCCAGCGGAGGGTTCGCGACGCCGACGTCCACGACGGTGACGGAGGCGCCGGCCTGCCGGGCGAACGCGTTGACCACCGCTCCCCCGGCGAGGAAGTTCGCGATCATCTGGGCGGTGACCTCCTGCGGCCAGGGCGTGACGCCCTGGGCGTGCACACCGTGGTCACCCGCGAAGATCGCCACAGCGGCCCGTTCGGGCACCGGCGGGGGGCAGTGGCGGGCCAGGCCGGCGAGGCGTACGGAGAGCTCCTCCAGGACGCCCAGCGATCCGGCCGGCTTGGTGAGCCGGCCCTGCAGGTCCCGGGCGGCGGCCATCGCCGGCTCGTCGAGCGGCCCGATCGCCCCGGTCGTCGTCTCCAGCATCATGCCTCCAGGATCTCCGCCAACACCCCGGTGAACGCGTCGGTGGTCGCCGGGTCGCGCACCGCCACCCGCAGCCAGTCCGGGCCCAGCCCGGGGAAAGTGTCGCCCCGGCGGACCGCCCAGCCGCGCTCGCGCAGGGCCAGCCGCACCGCGTCGGCGCCGGGCAGGTTGATCAGCACGAAGGCGCTCGCGGGCCGGCCGGCGACGCGTACCCCGGGCAGGGCAGCCAGGCGCGCCACCAGGTGGTCGCGGTCGGCGGCGAGGCGGGCGGCGACGGCGCGCTCGGCCTCGACCGCCAGCGGCCCGGCGCAGGCCGCGGCGGCGGCGAGGGCCGGGGTGGAGACCGCCCACAGCGGCTGCACGGCGGCCAGCCGGTCCAGCAGTGCCGCCTCGCCGAGCAGGTAGCCGACCCGCAGTCCGGCCAGCCCCCAGGTCTTCGTGAGACTCCGGACCACCAGCAGGCCGGGCAGGTCGCGGCGGCCGGCGAGCGACTCCGGTTCGCCGGCGGTCCCGGGCGCGAGCGTGGTGTCGGCGAACGCCTCGTCGACGACGAGCACCCGGCCCGGCCGGGCCAGCGCGGCGACGTCGGCGGCCGGGTGCAGCACGGAGGTCGGGTTGGTGGGGTTGCCGACCAGGACCAGGTCGGCGTCCTCGGGGATGCGCGCGGGGTCGAGCCGGAACCCGTCGGCCGGGTCGAGCAGCACCCGCCCGACCCGGTGTCCGGCGGCGCGCAGGGCCGCTTCCGGCTCGGTGAACTGGGGATGCACGACCACCGGGCGGCGGACCCCGCGCAGCGCCTGGGCGATCAGCACGAAACCCTCGGCGGCACCGGCGGTGAGCAGCACCTCGGTCGGGGGCCGGCCGTGCCGGGCGGCGACGGCGGCCCGCGCCGGTCCCGGATCGGGGTACGCGGCGAGGTCGCCGAGCGCGGCTGTGATCGGGTCGGCCAGCCAGTCGGGCATCGGGGCCCGACGGACGTTCACCGCCAGGTCGACCAGGCCGGGGGTGGCCTCGGCGTCCCCGTGGTGCCCGAGGTCGGGCTCGGGCGGCCCGTCCGGAACCCCGGCGCCGTCCATGCCGGGCGGTGCCTCGATCGGCTGAGCACGCATGACCGCGATCCTGCCGGGAAGCCGCCGTGCGGGACAGCGCAGCGCGACGTGGGCCGCGTCACGGGCTCGCCAGTTTATGAATATTTCTCTAGTACGAATCGGAAATGTCATAACTTGGCGGTGTGAGCAACCGACCCCTTGCTGCCGCCGGTCGTTTCGTCCCTCTCCTCCGCGCCGGGCTCATCTCCGGTGTCGTGATCGCCGCCGTCGCCTATCCGGTCGCCGCCGCCACCGGCCTCGGCGCGAAGGTCACCGCCCACGCGCTGGAGCACAAGACGAAGATCCTCACGACGGCGCTGCCCGCCGAGACCTCGTACCTGTACGCGCCGGACGGCAAGACCGTCCTCACGATGTTCTACGAGGAGTACCGGCAGTACACGAAGCTCGCCGACATGTCGCCGAACATCCAACAGGCGATCGTGGCCGCCGAGGACACCCGCTTCTGGCAGCACCACGGCGTCGACCCCAAGGGCGTCGCGCGGGCCTTCGTGGCCAACGCCCGCTCCAGCGGCGTCTCCCAGGGCGCCTCCACGCTCACCATGCAGTACGTCCGGATGGCCCTGCGGGACAGCGCCACCACCCCGAAGGAGGTGCAGGAGGCGACCCAGCAGACCAGCGTCCGCAAGGTCCGGGAGATGCGGATGGCGCTGGACCTGGAGAAGGAGCTGAGCAAGGAACAGATCCTGGAGCGTTACCTCAACTCCGCGTACTTCGGGCACCGCGCGTACGGCATCTACGCCGCCAGCGAGATCTTCTACTCCAAGACCCCGAAGGACCTGACGCCGGTCGAGGCCGCCACCCTCGCCGGGCTGGTCAAGTCACCGTCGCAGTACGACCCGGCGACCTCCGACCAGAAGGAGGCGACCGCCCGCCGCAACTACGTACTGGACCGCATGACCCAGCTCGGCTACCTCTCGCCCGACGCCACCGCGACGGCCAAGTCCCAACCGATCCGGCTGAAGCTCAGCTACCCGTCCAACGACTGCGCCTCGGTGCCGGACAAGTGGAACAGCTGGGGCTTCATCTGCGACTACGTGAAGAACTGGTGGAGCGCGCAGCCCGCGTTCGGCGCCAACCGGTTGGAGCGGATGGACAAGCTGCGCCGCGGCGGGTACCGGATCGTGCTCAGCATCGACCCGAAGACCCAGGAGGCGGCCGAGAAGAACGTCGGCGCCGAGGACAACATCGGCAGCCCGTTCGCCAACGGCATCGTCGTCGCCGAACCCGGCACCGGCCGGGTCAAGGCGATGGCCGTGAACCGGCGCTACTCGCTCGACCTCAGCGACAACGGCCCGAGCGGCAACCCCGAGGCCGGGCCGAAGATCAAGGCCACCTACCCGAACACGGTCGCACCCCTGCTCGGCGGCGGTGACCTGCCGGGCTACCAGGCGGGGTCGACGTTCAAGATGTTCCCGATGCTCGCCGCGCTGGACGCCGGCATGACCCTGAACACCACGTTCAACGCCCCGCACCGGTACCGGTCCGAGGTCTACGACGGGTGGGCGCCGTCGAACGCCAGCGGCGCGATGTCCGGTACGCAGACCATGTGGTCCGGCTTCGGCAAGTCGGTCAACACGTACTTCGTCTGGCTGGAGGAACAGGTCGGCGCCGACCGGGCGGTACGCCTCGCCGAGCAGCTCGGGCTGCGGTGGCGGACCGACGTTGACCGGGAACAGGCGTCCCCGGGGAAGGCGAAGAAGTGGGGCGCGTTCACCCTGGGCGTCTCCGACGCCACGCCGCTGGAGATGGCCAACGCGTACGCCGCCGTCGCCGCCGAGGGCCGGTACTGCGAGGCGATCCCGGTGCAGGCCATCTACAACCGGGACGGCACCCCGACGGTGTTCCACACCGCGTCCGGGATCGAGCGGGAGGTCGCCAAGCCACGCTGCCGGCAGGTGGTGAGCGCCGACGCGGCCCGGGCCGCCACCGACGCCGCCCGGTGCCCCACCGGCGACACACCGGCGAAGGGCAGTTGCGGAGGCTGGTCGACGGCCGACAGCGTCCGCGGCACCGTGGGCCGCCCGGTCGCCGGCAAGACCGGCACCACGGACAGCACCCGGTCGGCCTGGTTCGTCGGGTTCACGCCCGAACTCGCCGCGGCGAGCTTCATCTCGGACCCGGACAACCCGTTCAACGCGGTGGGCGACGGCCAGTCCCAGATCCCGATCCAGGCGGTGGCGAACACCCTGAAGGACGCCCTCAAGGACAGACCCAAACGCGACTTCACCCCACCGTCGGACGCCATCGTCGGCTGACCGCGCCCCCAC